>JADFOJ010000010.1:0-54485 GCA_022562915.1 Planctomycetota bacterium
CGACCAGATTCGTCAGATCAAGGAGCCGGATCGAAGGCATATCCCGGAGATACGGCGAGATTCGGCGACGCCGAGCTGGCGGATCTGGGCCGCTCGCAGCCCGAATGACTTCTTCAACGGGCTGCTAACCGCGTCTACGACGCCGGGGTACGCCCGAAAACGATCGGCTTGAGCTCGTAGGAGACGAACACGCCCCGTTCGAAACGGACTTCCAGCAGTTCCCTGGGCACGAGAAACCCAGGTTTCTCCGGAAGATATATCCAGGTGTTGCCGCGCATCTCGGCCGGCGAGCCGAGGCGAATCATCACCTGGTGTCGCGGGGTGCCGCGCGGCAGTTTCTTGACGAGCTTCCGGACCTCCTTGTACTCGTACTTCTGCCTCGGGTGCCCCCTGGTCGTAGAAACCCGTCTTGGCCGACTCGGTCCGGCAACCGCCGGCGGCCGCCAAGCACCACAGCGCGAACGCGATCATCGCGATTCTCATATCCTTCCAACGATACCCGCCATGGACTCCGAGACCAACCGGGACCGCCGCATTCAGACAGTGTGCCTGCTCACGCTCACGGCGATCGCCATCGGTGTCGCGCTGTACCTGCTCCGCCCGGTGCTCATTCCATTCGTGCCGGCGGTCTTCCTCGTGTACTGCCTGGTGCCGGGGCTCATCTTCTTCGGGATGATCTGGGGCATCATCGGCATGATCCTGGCCACGCCCATCGTCGCCGTCACGAAGATCGTTCTCGACCGGACCGAGGTCACCGCGCCCGTCGGCCGGCTGCTCGCGGGAAAGCTGGACCCGGGTTAGCGCGAGATCGCCCGGCGCAGGCGGTTTCGGTCACGCGACAACGGCTCCAGGCTTGCCATGGCGATGAGGCGGTTATTGCGGTCGTAGTCGAACGCGATCATCCGCTCCGCATAATCCGATCGGCCGGGGAAGGACCTTCCGAGCGAACTCACCCAGTTCGACTTGAACGCGAGATCGCTGAGCTGCGGACCGGGGCCACGGACCCGGATGTATCCCTGGTGCGTCCGGATACCCAGAATGATGTCGCTGCCGGCGGTCTGCTCGACGTCCTGGAGACGCCCGAACTTCCACTGCGTGACCGCGCCGACATTGCCGACGACGGGAAACTTCAGCGGCATCTCCATCCACACGATCGAACCGTCGGGCAGGTTCGGCCGGCTGGTCTGGGCGGCGGTCAACCCGATGACGCTTCCGATCACGGCGGCCGCAAGGGCGATGCTGCGCTTCATTCGGTGTCTCCTTGTACGGCCGAGGGAACCGGTCAAGCGTAGGTCCCGGAGAGTGCGCCGACCAGGTGACTTTCCCGGACATGATCGGCACCTCCCCGTGACGAGCGGGTCGGTATGCTGGCGGCATGTGTGCCAAGTTGCCCGTTGGGCTGCCGGCGGCCGCGCGACCGATCGACCGGCTGCTCTCGCCCATCCAGGATTTCCTGCGGATCGAGGCCGCCGGCGGCATCCTGCTGCTGGCGGCGACGGCGATCGCACTGATCTGGGCGAACTCGCCGTGGGCACAGTCCTACCACGACTTCTGGCACATCCGGATCTCGATCGGGATCGGCTCCTTCCAGTTGAGCCACTCCCTGGGACACTGGGTCAACGACGGGCTCATGGTGATCTTCTTCTTCGTGGTCGGGCTGGAGATCAAGAGGGAGATGCTGGTCGGCGAACTTGCGTCTGTACGCAAGGCGACGATCCCCATCGCGGCCGCGATCGGCGGCATGGCCGTTCCGGCGATCATCTATGTCGCCGTGAACGCCGGCGGGCCGGCGATGGACGGCTGGGCGATCCCGTGCGCGACGGACATCGCGTTCGCGCTGGGCATCATGGCGATGCTCGGCAAGCGCGTACCGGTCCAGCTCAAGGTGTTCCTCATGGCGCTGGCCATCGTCGACGACATCGGCGCGGTGGTGATCATCGCGCTGTTCTACACGGGGGATCTCCACGTGATCGCGCTGGCCGCCGCCGGGGGGATCCTGGTGGCGCTCGTCGCGGCGAACCTGCTGCACGTGCGGCGGCCCGTGGTCTACGCGATTCTCGGCGTGTTCCTGTGGGTGGCCGTGCTGGAGTCGGGTATCCACGCGACGATCGCCGGCGTGCTGCTCGCCTTCACGATCCCCGCGAGTTTCCGCATCCAGGGCGCCGAGTTCGTCGCGTTTGCGCGCAGGGCCGTCGATGAGTTCGAGAACGCCGGCGGCAACAAGAACGACTCCATGACGAACCCCGAGCGCCAACGGTGGGTGCACGGCCTGGAGACGGCGTGCGAGCACGTCCAGACCCCTTTGCTCAGGCTCGAGCACTCCCTTCACCCTGTCACCTCGTTCGTCATCGTGCCCGTCTTCGCCCTGGCCAATGCCGGCGTGACGCTCGGCGCGGGGCTGGGCGAGGCGCTCACGACCCGCCTGAGCCTCGGCATCATGCTGGGGCTGGTGCTCGGCAAACAGATCGGCATCATGCTGTGTACGTGGCTGGCGGTGAAGCTGAACCTCGGCAGCCTCGCCGACGGGATCAACTGGAAGCACGTCTACGCAGCCAGTTGGCTTGCCGGCATCGGCTTCACGATGTCGATCTTCATCGCGAACCTCGGGTTCGGCCCGGGCCCCAACCTGGAGACCGCCAAGATCGGCGTGCTGGGCGGGTCGCTGGTCGCCGGCGTGGTCGGGTTCGTGCTGCTGCGGGCGGCTACTTCGGCTCGAACGTGAAGTTCTGGCCGCCGATCGACGCCTCGCCCATCAGGCCGCCGATGGGCTTCGTAAAGACGGCGACCCCCGCCTGGTAATCCACGTCTGCCGAGGCACCGGCCTTCACCGCCACGCCCGAGACCTGCCCGGCGAACGCAAACTCGCCGGCCTTGAATGTTCGGAGCGCGTCGGCGGTCTGGAAGAAGATGATTTCGCTGTATCCCTGGCCGCCGATCTGGAACCCGATCGATCCCTGTGACAGGTCGCAGTACCCGACGTGCTTGCCCTTTTCGTACAGGACGCCCTTGCCGTAGGCACCGCCGACGACGAAGCCGCCCTTGGCGATCGTCGGGAAGACCGCGTAGCCCTCGGACGACATGAAGAACGACTTCATGGCCGGATCCAGCGCCTTGTACGTCACCACCGTCGACTCCGCGCTGAGCAGAAGGTCCTGCCTCTCGGCTTCCGTCTTCGGGGCGGTCTGACAACCGGCGAACAGCGCCGCGGTCAGGGCCAGCGACAGGGCGGGGATTCTCATGGCACGGTCTCCTCGTACTCGACTCACCGGAGTCGCCTGTGTACATGCAAACCGCCCCGGCGCCAAGTGCGGCACGCCCGTGTACCCTCATGCCATGAACGACGACCAGTCCGACCACGGGGCATCGTTCCACGACGTCAAACAGATCGGGCTCATCGCCGCAATCGGCATCGTCTCGGCACTCGGTATCCGGCAGTACGGTCGATGGATCCTGACACTCCACAAGACGGACTGATCACGCTGCGCGCCCAGGACGGCCGGACCGCGACCGCTGCGGCGACAATCGACCGCTACCCCGCCGGCACGCGTATCGGCAAAGCCGTGGCGTTCTTCGTCGGTGGTCTTGTCGGCGGCACCGTGTGCATCATCGTACCCGTCCTGCACCTGGTCACGACGTGGGCGCTGCCGCTGGCCGGCATCGTGATGGGGCTGCGGACCTTGAAGATCGAGCGGAGACTCAGCAGGATCAACGGCACCTGCCCGGCGTGCGCCAAGCGGATCGAGCTGCGCGGCGGGCCGGTCAAGGCAGCCATCTGGCGCGTGTGCCCCGAGTGCGACAAGGATCTCGAGATCGTCCTCGGCTAGCAGCCCGAATGACTTCTTCAACGGGCTGCTAGGGGTCGGCACGGTCCCGTTCGGCCATGGCGAGGTACAGGCGCGCCGGGGTCAGACCGGGATCGATCTCCAGCGCCCGGTTGAACTCCTCGACGGCTTCGTCCAGTCGACCGGTGACCGCCAGGACCGAACCGAGGTTCGTGTGGGCCAGGGCGTGTCCCGGCCGAAGTTCCAGCGCCAGGCGATAGTGCTGCTCTGCCCCGCCAAGGTCACCGAGGTCGTTACGGAGCGCGTTGGCGAGGTTCACGTGTGCCCGGGCGTTGTCGGGCTTGGCCTCGACCGCGGACTGCCAGATGCTCACCCGGCCGGCGTACTGCGCGTTGCGCCGAACGGTCAGCACGAACAGCGGCACGGCGACGAGGGACAGCGCGATGACCCAGCCGGCGAGGGCATGCCGGTGACCGGACCGCTGGATGATCGCGTACCCTCCCACGACCGCCAGTGCCACCAGGCCCGCCAGCGGCAGGTACATTCTCCGCTCGGCGCCGACCTCGCTCACCAGCGGCAGGATGCTGGACGACGGCGCGAGGATGACGAAGCACCACGCCAACGCGAAGCCGATCCGCGGCCGACGGAACACCAGGATCGCGGACCCGGCAAGAACGACGCCCATCGCCATGACCCACGGCGCCAGCTCCGCGAACTCGACGGCGTAGGCCTGCCCGTAGTCGAAGTTGAGCGGGTGAGGCCAGACACACAGTCCGAGGTAGTGCAGGACCATCCGGCACTGGAGCAGCGCCCACTCCACCGGGCTCACACCAAGCGCGAAGCCCACACTCGCCGATTTCGCGCCGCCAAGACCCAGCGGCACCAGGATCATCCACGTCGATGCGAGGGCAAGGTACACCCGCCACCGGCGGCGCAGCACGTCACCCGGCGGCTCGGACCGGAATGCCCAGTCGTAGAGCACGACCATGATCGGAGCGGCGACCATGACCTCCTTGCTCGCCATGCCGAGACCGCAGCAGAGCACCGATGCCATCGCCCAGCCGGGCCGCGACGCGCCGTGGGCCCGGATCGCCGTGTCGAGCGTGAGAAGAAAGAACAGCGCCATCAGGGACTCGTTGCGCAGGCTCAGGTAGTCGACACACTCGGTCTGGATCGGATGGACGATCCACAGCAGCGCGGTCGCGAATGCAAGGGGGTTGGCCGCCGCGCCGAACCTCTCGGCCAGCGGCCGCCGGGAGAGGGTGAGCCGGACGATGTCAAAGAGGACCAGTGCCGCCAGGAGGTGGATGCCGATGTTCAGCAGGTGATAGCCGCGCACGTCCAGCCCGTGGAGCGCGTAGTTCACCGCGAAACTGAAGTTCACCACCGGCCGGCCCGCCGTGGCCTGCTGGTCCGGCGGGACCAGCGAGCCCGCGAGACTGCGGATGGAAGGGTTCTGCTCGATGCCCGCAACGTCATCGAAGACGAACGGGCCGTCCAGACTGTTCGCGTACGCGCCGGCCCCGGCGATCACCAGCAGAAGACAGCAGAGTCGAGTGGACATGGCGGGCCGCGCCCCCCCGTGCTGTTGGGTCGGGAGGGGCGATAACGCCTATCGGCACGCGGCGCGGCCGCCTGTAGCCCGGTCACGGCCCGAAGCGCCACACCTCCGCCCCCACGACACTCCGCCCGCTGCCTATCCCCAGTTGCCCAGCAGGATCAGGAAGTCCGTCACGCCGACGTTCGCGTCAACGTCCAGGTCGGCGAGGCAGCAGGTCTCAGTGCAATGGCCCCACTGGGCGAGCAGATCCAGGAAGTCTGTGATCCCCACAAGACCGTCACCGTCGATGTCGCCGAGCTTCACCGGAAAGGGATCGCCCTGGAACTCGTACGCCCCCATGTCCACGACGACCGGAACGCCGCAGCCGGTGCTCTCGGTGCCGGGGTCGTCGGCGAAGCGGGGATTGCCGTCGAGGTCGGTGTCGGCCAGGTCTGCGATCGCGTTGTTGACCCCGGCGTCATTGGCGGGTGAGCCGGGCGAGAGTCGGTAGTCGCCGTTGCCGGGATCGACAAAGATCGGGTCGGCGTCGATGTTGCCCACACCCGGCCAGCCTCCCTCAACGTTCGAATACGCGACACTCTGTTCTCCAGAGATCTGGTCTGGTGAGTTGTTCCGGATGATGCAGTTGGTGAAGATCTCTGAACTGAAGAAATTGAAGATGCCGCCTCCGGACGTCATCGCGGTGTTATTGACGATCGTACAGTTCGTGAACATCCGCGGAGCAGAAAGAACACCCAGGAGGGAAATCGCCCCTCCCAGGTTCGCCGTATTGTTCGCAAACTCGCAATTGACAAAACGCGGGGTCGCCCCGCGGATACGCACTGCGCCACCCAGCCCGTTCGAATTGCCGATGAACCGACAATTGATGACCGTCGGATCACTCTCAACCCAGACGAGCATTCCGCCGCCGGTGATGGTGAAACCTTCGATCCGCGTGGCCATCGGCTCCAGGTTGGCTGCGACGACGGCGAATCCGGTTGCCCGGGCATCAATGGTGGTGACGTCCGCGCCGCCTGAACTTCGGACGACAATGGCCTTACCCGCCAGGTTGATTGATTCGGTGTACACCCCCGGCGCCACGGTGATCGTCGCTCCGTCGCACACGGCGTCGATTGCCTCCTGGATTGTCGGGAAGTCCGAGGGCACGCCCACACTGTTGCCGGCACCCGGATCGCACACAGCCGGAGAGAATGAATTGCCCCCGCCATCGATCCACTCGCCAATGGCATGTGTGGGAGTATTGCCGACAAAGGCGGTTCCAACGATCAGCGTCATGTCATCTGCGAGCAATCCTCCCGGGCCCAGCGCAGTATTACCTGTGAAAGCGCACTCGGAGACGATGATGTGCTGTGTACCGCTGACATCACTGCTCAGTTGGGCGCCACCGCCTGAAAACATCGTCGTGTTGCCGATGAATTCACATCGTTCGAACGTGGCCGTACCACCGCCCTGAATGGTCCGGTGCCATAGCCCACCACCGTCATCGTCTGACGAATTCTCGATGAACACACAATCCTGGACGACGGCCGATGCCACCAACAGGTTCAGCATTCCGCCGCCGAAGCCTGCCTTGTTGCGCTCGAACCTGGTGTGCACGACGCGGACCGTAGACCCGGGGCCGTTGTATACCCCACCACCGAATACAAGACAGGCATTCTCCCTGAAGACACACGCACTGACAGTTGGACTGCCCGTAATGTTGATCATGCCGCCGCCGTCGTCACCGTTGCCCGCGGTGATGGTGAGTCCATCGATGCTCGCCGTGGAGTCCACGCCACTGCCGTTCACGACGTGAAAGCTGTTCTCGAGGTTGTTCAGGAAGTCCGGCCCGTCGTCGCCCGACAGGTCACCGCTCAGGATCGTCTCGAACATGGCAACGTCACGGGCATCAGGGTCTGCCGCACCAGTCCCTGCAAAGCCGCCGAGAAGCGACACGCCGTTGATGAGCTGGAACGTCGCGGACCGGGCCCCCGGGGTGACGATGCCCGCTTCGTCCTGGTCAGGCTTGTAGATACCCTGGCCGATGCGAAGTTCGTTGATCGTCGCGTCACCCGCAGCGTCGAACAGCGCGTCCTGGAGGAAGCGGTACGCGGTGTTCCACGACTGCCCGTCACCGCCGGGTGATGCGTCGTCATCGACGAATCGGATCGCCCCGGCCTGGGCAACGGATGAGATCGCCAAGACGGCCAGACTGCAACTCAGCGTGTTCATGTGGCACCTCCGCGCGTTAATATGGACTCGACAGAGTTTTGTCAACGGCGTTCTCGCACATTGCCGAGGGACGCCGGATCCAAGTCCCCCACGAGGCTCTATGCGCCTGCAGGGTCGATCCTGCGCGACAATGTCTCGGTTTCTCGTGGAAACGGAATCGGCACGAATAAGAAGCCCCCGCCGGATGACGGGGGCTTCGGGTGTCGAATCGGCGTATGTCTCGCGTTCAAGGGCATTTCCGCCGTTGCGTCCGCGAACGGCTGGGCAACGAGGCGGACGGGACTCGAACCCGCAACCACCGGATCGACAGTCCGGGACTCTATCCAATTGAGCTACCGCCCCAATGGAGGTGCACTCAACCGATCGACACCCGGGTTGACTCCCCGCTGTACGAGGCCGCCAGGGGGCGATTCTACGTGACCGGCGGTGCGGGTCAAGCGGCCGGGGGCGGACGAGGGCGTGGCTCGGGTGAGTCACTTGACGTCGATCCAGGTCGTGCTCCAGGCGGTATTGACGACCAGGGGCACGGCCAGATCCATGGCGTTCTCCATGCGCTCGGCGACGAGCGTGCGGACGGGCTCGGCCTGCTCCCGGGGGGCCTCGAAGACGAGCTCGTCGTGGATCTGCAGGAGCATCTTCGCATCGGGGAAGTGCCGCGGAAGCTCGCGGTGCAGGTCGATCATGGCGACCTTGATCAGGTCGGCGGCGCTGCCCTGCACCACGCTGTTGATCGCCATCCGCTGCCCCAGGGCGCGGCGCTGGAGATTGCTGTCGTAGATCTGCGGGATCGGCCGGCGGCGGCCCATGATCGTCTGGACGTAGCCGTGGGTCGTGGCCGAGTCGATGCACCGATCGAGAAACTCGTTGATCCTGGGGTACCTCGCTTTGTAGTCGCGAATGAACCCGGCGGCCTGGTCCGTGGTGACCTCCGGACCGAGTCTCCGCGCCAGGCCCCACGCCGTGATCCCGTAAATGATCCCGAAGTTGACCATCTTGGCGGCGTCGCGCTGTTCAGGCGTGACGTCCGCCGGATTCACGCCGAAGACGTCCGCCGCGGCGGCAACGTGGATGTCGTCGCCCCGGCGGAACGCCTCGATGAGCAACGCGTCCCCGGACAGGTGCGCCAGGAGCCTGAGTTCGATCTGAGAGTAGTCGGCGCTGATCAGGACGTACCCGGGCTCCGCGACGAACGCCCGGCGGATCTCGCGTCCGACATCGGTCCGGATGGGGATGTTCTGGAGGTTGGGGTCCGAGGAACTCAGCCGGCCCGTCGCCGCAACCGTCTGGTTGAAGGAGGCGTGGACCCTTCCGGTCTCAGGGTGAATCGCCTGCTTGAGCGCGACGAGGTAGGTATTCACCAGCTTCGTGAGCCGGCGGTACTCGACGATGAGCCGCGGCACCGGGCTCTCGATACCCGGATCGCCGGCGAGCCGGTCCAGCACCTCCTGGTCGGTGGACGGGCCGGTCTTGCCCCGCTTAGTCGCGCGCAAGCCGAGACCGGGCGGGTCCTGGTCCGGCCGATTGAACAATACCGCGGCGAGCTGTTTCGGCGAGTCGGGGTTGAACGGGTGCGGCGACGCGTCACCGATAGTCCGGCGGAGTTCGTCGATCCTCGTGGCGAGCCGGTCCCGCTGACGGTCCAGCTCGTCGGGATCGATCCGGATGCCGTTGAACTCCAGCTCGGCGAGCACGTCCACCAGCGGTGTCTCGACCTCGTCCAGAAGCTTCCGGAGACCGGCCGCTTCGAGCTGCGGGGCCATCACCGCTTCGAGGCGAAGGGTGACGTCGGCGTCCTCGGCGGCGTAGTCCACGGCGCGGTCCAGCGGCACCGTCTCGAAGCCCTTCTGATCGCGGCCCGTCCCGATGAGCGACGCGATCGGGATGCACGTGTGACCGAGAAAAGCCAATGTCAAGACGTCGAGCTTGTGGCTGGAACGCGAGGCGTCCAGGACGTAGCTGGCGATCATCGTGTCAAATGCGATCCCGGCCAGGCGCACACCGTGGCGACGCAGGACGACCACGTCGTACTTGAGGTTCTGGCCGACCTTCTCGATCGACGCGTCGGCCAGCACGGGACCAAGCCTGCTGAGCACCGACTCCTGGTCGAGATGATCCGCCGGCTGCGGCGAACGGATCGGGACATAGACGCCCGTCTTCGGCGCGATCGACAGGGAGACACCGCACAGCACGGCCCGCATGGGGTCGACGCTGTCCGTCTCGGTGTCGACGGCGACCCGGCCCGCCGCGCGGATGGCGCGGACGAATTCGTCCAGTTCGTCGCCGGTCGTGATCAGCCGGTACTCCCCGCGATCGGCGGGCGGCCCCGGCGGCGGCTCCTGTTCCGGGAAGAGCCCCGGCTGGCGGTCGCCGGGAGCCGCCGGCGACGGCGCGGCGCCAACGGCCGTGAGACCGCGAAGTTCGGTGACGCCCCTGTTGAGACCGAGCTGCCGGAAGATCTCCGCGACGGGCTCGAAGGGGATCTCCGCCGGGAGGCACCGTGCCGAGGGCAGGTCGAACTCGACCTCGACGTCGTCCTTGAGGGTGACCAGCGTGCGGCTCAGCTCGAGCACGTCGCGCGAGGCCTCGATGTTCTGGCGGCGCTTGCCCTTGATCTCGCCGAGATGCTCCAGCAGACCGTCCAGCGATCCATATTTCAGAATGAGCGCTGCCGCGGTCTTGGGACCGATGCCGGGGACGCCCGGGACGTTGTCCGTGGGGTCGCCCATGAGCGCAAGGATGTCGCGGACGTGGCCCGGCTGCACACCCTCGGTCTTGAAGACGGCCGCCGGAAGAACCGGCTCGTCCTTGTAGATGTCCAGCAACTCGACACGGTCGTCGATGAGCTGGGCGAGGTCCTTGTCACGCGAGACGACGCGGATCCTGAGGCCCCGGTGCCGGGCCGTCAGCCGGCGCACCAGCGTGGCGATGACGTCGTCCGCTTCGACGCCGGCCTCGCCGATCACCGGGATCCGCATCGCCCGCAGGATCTCCAGGCAGCGTGTGACCTGGGGTCGAAAATCGTCCGGCGGTGCGGGGCGATTCGCCTTGTATTGCGGGTACAGCTCGCTGCGGAAGGTTTCCCTGTCGCCGCTGACGTCGATGACCACCGCGAGGTAGTCCGGCTCGTATTCGCGGATGAGCTTGAGCAGGATCCCGGTGAAGCCGAACGTCATGTTCGTCGGCTCCCCGGTCACGGGGCTCGTCATGCCCGATCGAATCGCGTGGTACGCCCTGAAGAACTGGGCGTGACCGTCGATCAGGTACAGCGTGCCGGCTTCTCCCGTACTGGCGGTCATGACCTACCCGTCACATCCGGCACACCTTCCCCCGCGCGTGTCGCATCCCGCGCCCGGGTATTTGGAAGCCGGTCGCTGAATGGTACTCTCCGTTCGAGGAGTTGGCCGGGCAGGAGAGAGCCATGACCATCAGTGGGTTGCTCGCCGACGAGCCGACCGCGAAACTGCTGTTGAAAGTGTTGACGTACACCGTCTTCTACGCAGGCGTGGTGTACGTGCCGCTGCGCCTCCTCGTGGACCTCATGGCACGAATGCAGCAACAGGCCATCGACAGGAGAAACCACCAGGCCCGCAAGGCATCTGCCGTTCGAACGTCCTGGGTCATTCGTTGACATGCGTGATTGGTTCCCGGGGGGCCATGGGTTCGCCTGTGATGATCGACGGATCGCCTGGGTCCATGCACCCCCCTTTTTTCCTGCCTTCCCCGGTTCGCGTGATCAGGTTCCCTTCGGTCGCGACGCGGTGTACAGAGCCTTCAGGGCATCGATGTACGCGTCGCTGGGGACCTGATCGCGCCGGACCATCATCCGGGTGGCCGTCTCGATGAACTTGTCGATCCGGAAGGTCTGCTCGCCGCGGTCGGTGAGCCAGCCGAAACGCCGCACCGCCGGCGGCGGCGCCGCGGTGACGGCGATCATCGCCCCGGTGCCGACGACCGCACCCGTCACGATC
Source organism: Planctomycetota bacterium (assembly GCA_022562915.1). Lineage (GTDB taxonomy): Bacteria > Planctomycetota > Phycisphaerae > Phycisphaerales > SM1A02 > JADFOJ01. The sequence goes on from JADFOJ010000010.1 coordinate 11,523, forward strand.
CGCGAATGAATCGCGAACTTGACGTGATCGCCGACGATGGCGCCCTGGAACGTCAGCCCGGTCCGGTGCAACCTCCCCTCGGGCTCCAGCCGCATCACCACCTCGCCGTAGGTGTTCAGCAGGTTGGAGTTGGTCGTCCCCGCCCCGAAATTGACCCACTCACCCACCCAGGAATCACCGAGATGCCCATCGTGCGCCTTGTTCGAGTAACCCTGGAAGATCGTCCCACCCACCTCGCCGCCGATCTTGCACAGCGGACCGATGACCGTGTTGGGCTTGATCAGCGCGTGATCGACGATGACCGACTCGCGCCCGATCGAGCACGGGCCGCAGATGACCGCGCCGGGACGAATGATCGCCCGCTCGTGCACGACGATCGGACCGCGCTCGGCGTCGAGCACGGTGTTGGGATAGAGCTTCGCCGACTCGTGCACTTCGACAGGGTGGGCACCGACGACGTTGGCGAGCCCCGCGGGAACCTTGGCATCGAGCATCCGGACCGCCTCGATGTCCTGGACGATCGATTCCGACACGTTCGCCATGACCTCCCACGGGTAGGCATAGAGAACCTGCCGGCCCAATGACGTCACGGTGACGTCGTGGGAGAGTTCGCCGCTGTCGAGAAACGCTTCTGCCTGGTCCCGCGGCAGCAGTGCCGCAACGACGTGCCCGGTGTCCTGCTCCGTCGACGCCTCGCCTGCCTTGAACCGCAGGCGGCGGTCGGGCATTCGCCATCGACCGTTGACGCAGAGGATCTCCTTGCCCGGCGGCATCTCGTTGACCGGTCCGTCGGCGCGCTCGCGGACCAGGTCCGCCAGCCGTGGCGGCACCCAGTATCCCACCGGCGACTCCGGCCGCCGGGCGATGATCCGCTCGGCGGTGGTCAGCATGCCGGTGCGAACCTCGAACGAGGCCCGCAGATCGGTCATCGGCCCCAACTCGCCGTGACCGTCGTCGAAGATGATGAGCGGGGTCGAGCCGAACATTGCCCGCGTACGTTACCGCATGAGGGCCATCCGGTGGCTGCCCGTCTGGAACCCCCACAACGGGATGGTACGGACCAGCATCCACCCCGCGGGAATGCCGAAGAGGCCCGAGTACACCGCGATCAACACCCGGCGGAACACCTCGACGCCGAGCGTCGTGTCCGTCCAATGGATAACCCCGCCCGGATACCATCCGGCGGACCGCAACACCAGCACAGCCAGGACGATCGCCTGGGCCAGCAGGACGCAGCCGAGCGTCATGACCCCGATCGTCAACGGCCGCCGTCGAAAGACCATCGTCCGCCCGCGCACGACCATCCAGCCGGCGGCGAGGAATCCCAGCGTGTAAGGGCCCACCAGGTACACGATCCTGTTGCCGCCGGCGGTGTGCTGGGTGCTGAGGTCAATGAGCAAGCCGAGCACGAAGCACGCCCACAGCGCCAGTGTCCTCGGCGCGGACAGTGCGACGAAGACGACAAGCACGGCGGAGAGGCTCGGCCGGACGCTCCAGAGACCGTCGATGCGAAACACGTCGCCGAAGCCGGCGTCGAAGACGATCCCGAGTACGGCGAAGATGAGAAAGATCGCCCACCTCATGGCGTGACTTCCGCGGCCGGGGCGTACCGCTCGACGATCACCGTCATCGACGTGACCCGCTGGGCGTGGTATCGCGGCCGGACGGTCACGGCGTTCAGTAGCGGCTGAAGGTCCCTTGGCACGACGGACCGGACCTCGCCGATGATGAGCCCCTGCGCGGAGCCGGGCCAGGAGGGATCGCTGAGCCGCACCACGTCACCCGGGTGAATCGCGATCTCCCGATCGAGGTCGCCGACGAGCCCACCGCGCCCATCGGGCACGAGCTGGATGTGCGGGCGGCGCCGTATGTCACCGACGGGATCGTCGGCGGCATTGACGTACCCCTCGATGAGACCGATGGACGGGTCCGTGACCGGCACCACGCCGCAGGACAGCCGTGACGGATTCCTCGCGACGCGCCCGACCAGGTACCCGCCCCGAACCACGACGACCGCGCCGGCGACGACGCCGTGGCGGCTGCCGGCATTGACCCGCACCGGGCCCCGGGCCTGATCGACCGGGCGGCCCGTCACGCGGGCGAAGATCGGCGTGATCTCCACACCCGGGCGAAGGCTCCTGACCTCCTTCATCGCCGAGATCTCCTCGTGCAGAGCCTCGATCTCCAGCCGGGCCGCGTGCAGCAGCACGCGGCTCCTCTCCAGCTCGTCGGACCGATTCCGAAGCGCCTCCGATTCTCCGCTGTCATCCACCGGTGGACGAACCAGCCTGCCCAAGCGCACGCCGGCATCGGCCATCGGCTGAATCGGCACCCTCACGATCTCGGCGAGGACAGCCGTCCACCCCAGCCAGCGGACCGGCAGCAACGCCGCGATCACCGTCAGGCCCGCTGCGACGGCCAATGCTCGCTGGGAACGGAAGTCGATCCTGACCACGATTTTGGATCAGAAGCCGTCGAGATCCGACTCCATCGTCGACTTCCACTCGGAGAGGTTCTCCAGGTAGATACTGGTTCCCCGTGCGACGGCCGTCATCGGATCATCCGCGATGCGAACGTCCAGCCCGGTCGCGTTCGACAGCAGGATGTCGATGCCGCGAAGCAGCGATCCGCCACCGACGAGCGTGATGCCGTTGTCGACGAGGTCGGCGGAAAGTTCAGGCTCCGCCCGTTCCAACGTCCGCATGACCGTCTCGATGATGGCCGCGCACGGCTCCTGCAGCGCTTCGCGCACCTCGTCGCTGGTGACGACCGTCTTGCGGGGAAGCCCTGACACATTGTCGCGACCTCGGACGTCCATCGACTGCGGCTCATCGACCGGCGCGGCCGAACCGATCTCGATCTTGATCCGCTCGGCGGTCTGCTCGCCGATCGTGATGTTGTACGTTTTCTTCATGTGGCTGATGATCGCCTCGTCCATGTCGTCGCCGGCGACGCGGATCGACTCGCACGAAGCGATGTCGGCGAGCGACATGATCGCGACCTCCGTGGTGCCGCCTCCGATATCGACGATCATCGACGCGGTCGGCTCGACGATCGGCAGTCCCGCGCCGATCCCGGCGGCCATCGGCTCCTCGACGAGGTAGACCCGGCGCGCCCCCGCCCGCTCGGCGGAATCGAGCACCGCCCGTTTCTCAACGGCGGTGATGCCCGACGGCACCGCGATGACGACGCGCGGGCCGATAAACCGGCTCTTGCCGTTGACCTTCCGGATGAAGTAGCTCAGCATCGCCTCGGTGATCTCGAAGTCGCTGATCACGCCGTCCTTGAGGGGGCGGATCGCGCTGATCGAGCCGGGGGTCTTGCCGAGCATCTCCTTGGCGGACCAGCCGACGGCATTGCCGTTGTTGAGCACCTTGTTGGTGCCGCGCTTGACCGCGACGACCGAGGGTTCGTTGAGCACGATCCCCTCCGAGGGCACACACACCAAGGTGTTGCACGTGCCGAGGTCTATACCCATATCGACGCTGAACCAACCGAGGAACGAATCCCAAGACATCGTGCCCAACTCCATTTGAACGACGATGGGCGCCGGTCAGCCGCCACACGCGAATCTCTTCGCGGTCAGCGTCAGCTCGGCCGTACCGGACTACTCTCGGCTAGAGTACACTCAGTCCACCAGTTTGAACATCGAGCCCGTTCCCCCATCGGGCGCCGAGTGCTTCATGTTCGCGGTGGCCACCAGGAATACGCCGGTCAGCAGCACCAGGAACGCTGTACCCAGAATCGCGGTGTAGACATCGAGATCACCGCCGCCGCGTCGGACTGGAGTGTTGAACTGACTCATGGCACCTCTTGGATTCCCAGCTATCACGGGATTTTCAGCCCGTCCGGTCTCTCAGCCCGACCTCCTGGCGTAGACCCGGTCGCCCGCCTCCACCTGGCCGCGGGTACTTGTGTCCTCCAGCTCCACCACCCCCGTGGCGTGGTTGATGTCCACGTCGATGATCCTCAGGTTTCCCATGAAATTCCCGTCCCGGCCGATCATCATGACCCAGCCCTCACGAACGCCGTCGCGGGAGCCCGCGTTGATCTCGGCCAGGGTCCGCTCGCTGCCGCGCCTGACGCTGACCACGGTCGCGTCCAGGTTCACGGTTGGCGTTGTCGAGGCGGCGAGCTGGATATCAAGGCGACCGTACTTCTGGATGTAGACCGCGATCGACTGGAGCGAGCGGGCGTGCTCTTCCGTGATCTGTTGGAGTTCTTCCTGCAAGGCCCGCCGCGCAGCCACCGCGGAGCCGAGCTGTCCGGAGACGTCGCGGAGTGCCTCGTCGAGCTCAACGGCCCGGCGCTCGGCGCCCAGCGCCTCCGATCGCGTCGAACGGACCTCCGACAGCAGGCTGTCGATAAGGTCCTGGCCCGTCTTCACCGCCGAGGCGATCGTGTTGATACGGGCCAGGATCCCGGCCTGCTCGGCGCGGCTGTCCACGAGGTCGATCTGGAGCCGGCGAATGTCGGCGGTGGCACTCTCACGCTGCCGGGCCAGCGACTGGTTCTCCGACATCAACTCGCGGATCTGCAGATCGAGATCGGCCTCCTGCTGCGAGTTGGCGAGCTGTGCAAACTGGAGATTCTCCAACGCCGCCGCCGCCTGGAGCGACGAGGCCTGGTGCTTGGTCTTGTAGCTGTCCTCGTTGTTGGCGTAGACGACAACGAGCGGCACCAGCAGAATCGATAACAATGACACCAGAACGATGAAGATCTTGGTCAGAACATGCACTTGGAAAACTCCTCGCCGCGCCCCACGATGCTAGCCAAGACACTGCCGGAGTCGAATCCGGTCAGGTCGAGTGTATCCAGACACCGCCGTAAACCGTCGCAAAAGACTCCAACCGGGACATCGGGGATATCGCCGGGGCCGTGGTCGAATGCCCGAACAACGACCGACAACACTGCCTTGTATCCTCAGGCACCATTCGTGTCAACGCACTCAGCGGTTTCAGCATCCTCAGCATGGGTCTCTTCATGGGCGGCCCGCTACAGCCGATTCCGGCGGCTCGCCGCCGGGTTGAGAACCTGGAGCACCGCGCTGGCGGCGGCCACCTGGACCAGGGGATTCCCATCGGCCAACATCGTCGTCAGGACTCCCAGCGAGGCCGAATCGCCGATTTCGCCCAGTGTCAGGGCCGCCTGCACGCGCAACTGGTACTGCGTGCTGGTGACGTATTCCATGGGAACTTCCGTCGTGGTCCCGGCCGGATTGATGTGGGCGAGGGCCCACGTGGCGGCCATCCGGACCTCCGCCGGCTGCTGAAACTGCCCGGTGAGACGCGCGAGCCGGATGAGATTGGGAACGGCCCGCTCGTCGCGGAGCCGCGCGCACATCATGCAGGCGAGAGCGGTCAGTTCCGCCTCCTCCGCCGGCGCGAACAGGGCCGCCCTGATCGCCTCGATCTGGCGAACCTCCCCCAGCTTAACAAGCGCCTCGGCAAGCTGCAGGTCGACCATCTTGACCTTGGCGGCGTTGACGCGCTCCATCCCGCGGCCCAACGCCTGCCGGATCACCGGCACCGCCGTCGAGTTGCCGAGATCGCCGAGCACCACCGCTGCGTTGGCGCGAACCTCGGGGTCGTCGCTGACGATCATCGACGACAGCGGCGTGAGGTCCACTGTCTTGGCGCACCGTTTGAGGGCGTAGATCGCGGCGGCGTGGACCGACTCGGATTCGTCGTGTAGAAGTGGCTCCAGCAGGTGGGCCAGGCTGTCCATCCGATATTCGCCGATCGTCATCGCCGCCACGAAACGGACGCCCCGGTTGTCGTCAACGAGTCCACGGCGCACCAGCGGGTCGAGATGCTCCGGGGCGAACTGCATCGCCTCGATCGCGTTGGCCCGTAGCAGGCTGTACTCCGCGTCGGCTGCCTGCCTGAGAATCTGCAGGGCCCTGTCGCGCAGGTGTTCTTGTGAAGTGCGGGTATCCGGGCTCCGTGTCCGCGTCGTGAACTCGACGTGGAGGCTCGCCGCGTTCGCGGCACCGACGGGCGTGGAGAGTTCCTTGGTGCTCCACGGCTCGCCCGTCGTCACCATTCCGCAGCCGGCGCCGTGCAGTACCATGACCGCGAATAACAATCCGAGTGTGGCACCCGAGAATCGATGTCGTGTCTTCATGTCGTCATGTCGTCATGTCGTCATGGGGCTTCCTGTCCCCGATTCCCGTCGACGGACCATCGCGGCGGCGATCCACAGGACCGCCGTCGACACCAGGCAGGCCCAGCCCCAGACGTCACCGATCCGCCCGTACACCGTACTTCGGCGGTCCAGTGGGAGTTCGGCCAGCAGCCAGCCGGGCGTGCGCGGCCGTGCCGCGAACCCATCACCGGTGACGGCCAGGGGGCCGATAAGGCGCCCCGACGAGTCGACGGCAACCGACATGCCCGTATTGACCGATCGGATCATCGGGACGCGGTTCTCTACACATCGGAACCTCGCCGCCTGGACGTGCTGGCGGCGGCCGGCGTCGTTGGATCCGAACCAGCCGTCGTTGGAGAGGTTCACGAGGGCGTCCACTCGTTTGACCCCATCCTGGTAGACCATCCGGCGGCACACCCGACCCATCGTGACCTCGAAACAGATCGGCGTGGCCAGCACCGCCGTCCCGCCGCTCCACGGCACCTCGAAGCGGGTGACGCACGGGTTCGAGTCGAGATCGAACCGCATGCCGCCGGCGCCGAAGGCCAGCAGTTGCCGTTCGAGCCAGGGCCATGCGGAGATGTACGGCATCGTCTCGCCGAAGGGCGTCAGGAAAGACTTGTCGTACCGCGGGTATGGCGGTGAGCCCGTCACCAGGTACGCCGAGTTGTAATGCGCATCCCAGGTCCACTGCATCTGCCGGACGCCCATGCCGATGAACGACGGCGAGCCGACCAGCACGGGCACGCCAAGGTCCCCGGCCAGTCGTGCGATGGTCCGGGCGAACACTGCCGGCTCGACCAGTCCGTGGGCCACGCTCGCGTCAATGGCCCCGGGTTCCAGGCCGAACCCGGGCAGCATCGTCTCCGGCCACACGACGAGGTCCGGCGTCACCGCGACGGCGGCCGCCGCGGCCAGCGTGAGCTCGACGAACCCGGCGACGTCCTGCACCTGCTGCTGCTGCGTCCAGCCGACCTTGTTGTCCTGGGGCAGGTTCGTCTGAATCGCCAGCACGACCGGGCCGTCGCCGCCGGCGTCGCCGGGATCGATCCGGACCGCGCCGTAGAACAGGTTGGCACCGTGTAGAGCGACCGTCGCGGCCGTCGCCACCAGCAGTGCCCGCCGCGACAGCTGCCGCGAACGGGCCCGGCACACGTCCGCGAGAAGCCCGCCGACCATCACGACGAGGAAGCTCACGAAGTACGTCCCCAGCAGGTCCGCCGATTGCACCAGAAGGGGCCACTCGACGGCGGGGTAGGCCGCGAGAAACCATGGGAAGCCGTTGCCGACCAGTTGACCGCGCGCGCACTCGAGCCCCACCCACACCACCGGCGCCAGGAACGCCGCCGGCCACCCGAAGGTCCGCCCGATGCCGCGCGTGATCCACACGAACGCGACGGCGTAGCCCGACAGGTACGCGCACAGCAGCAGGTATCCCGCCATGGTCACGTCGAACACCCACCGCATCGCCCACAGCCACATGCACAGCTGCACCGCGAACACCACGATGAGAACACGCCGCGTCGACCCGCGGCTCGCCATCGCCAGCCACGCCAGCGGCGCCGCCGCCACGAAGGCCAGCGGCCACAGGTCCGCGCCGGGAAAGGCCAGGACGAACAGCACCGCGTGGGCCACGGCCGCGGCCCCGATCAGGGCGGTCTGGCGACGATCCGACGCCGTGTCACTTCCCGGCATAGTCGATGATGCGGCTGATCTCGCTGCGAAGCTCGCTGCGGGGCACCACGCGGTCGATGAAGCCGCACTGCAGCACGAACTCCGCACGCTGGAAGCCCTCGGGCAACTCCTGCCGGATGGTCTGCTGGATGACCCGGGGGCCGGCGAAGCCGATGAGCGCCTTGGGTTCGGCGAGGATCACGTCGCCGAGCATCGCGAAGCTCGCGGTCACGCCGCCGGTTGTCGGATCGGTGAGCACGGAGATGAACAGCCCGGCCTGATCGTCGAAACGGGCGAGCGCCGCGGAGGTCTTGGCCATCTGCATGAGCGAGAAGCCCGACTCCATCATCCGGGCGCCGCCGGAGCTGGCGACGATGACGATGGGCAGGTCGTGGTCGCCCGCCTCGATGATGGCCCGGGTGATCTTCTCACCGACCACCGATCCCATCGAGCCGCCGAGAAACGGAAAGTCCATGCAGGCAAGGATCACCTTGCGCCCCTTGATGAAGGCGTTGCCGGTCTGAACGCCGTCGTTCTGGCCGGTGCGTTTCTGCGCCAGCTTCAGGCGGTCCGTATACGGCCTGAGATCCACGAACCTCAATGGATCGACCGGCGCCATCCGCTCGTTGAACGGCTCGAAGCTTCCGGGGTCGGTAAGCTGCATGATCCGCTGGCGTGCGGAGACCCTGAAGTGGTGCTGGCACTCCGGGCACACCCAGAGGTTGTTCTCGACGGACTTGCGGAAGAGCATCGCGGCACACTGGGTGCAGCGGATCCACAACCCCTCCGGGACGGCCTTCTTGCCCTTGGGCGCAAGTTCAGGCGTGTCGGTCCACGAACGGCTCGGTACCTGTGTCATAGTTGGCGAAAGGCTCCTGACAGCGACCCGGAGTGTAGGCTCGGCCGTCGCTAGACACCCGAGGGTCCCGCCTTTATCCACATTGTTCGGCATTTTCGGCGCTGATTCACCGCGAAAGCACTCTCGAAGGGGTCTTTCGGGGGTGTTCAGGACGCCTGGTACTCGGCGTTTGCCGCCTCGGCAAGCCCGTTGACGACCTCCCCGGCGAGCAGGTATCGCTCGATGCGAGGACGGGTGCGGACCATCGACCACAGGTCGGCGGCCGGGCGGTCGGCGAGCCAGCAGCGAATCAACCCCAACGCGACCGGGTGAAGGACGACCCCGATCTCTTCGGTGCGGGCCCTCCTGGCCAGCCGGCTGACTGCCGCGAAGAGCCGGCTCCTGGCGTCGACGAGTTGCTCTCCTTCCGGAGGCGTCAGCGACAGCGGATCCTCCTGCCATTGCTTGTACCGCTTGGGGAAACGATCCGCGAAGTCCTGCGAGGACATCCCTTCGAGCACCCCGAGGTCGGGGTCGGCCAGCTCCGCGACGACCTTGGCCTTGCCACTGGCCGCGCGTGCAACGATCTGGGCCGTCTCGATCGCGGCGTCGTCCGACGGATGAAAGACCGCCGTCATCCGGTGTGCCGGCAATGCCGCGACGTCGGCACTGACCGAGGTCCGCCCGTCAATCGAAAGCGGCAGGTCGCTCCGCCCGTGAAGACGGCCCTCGGCGTCCCAGGTGGTCTCGCCGCACTTGATCAAGCGCAACACGATGGGCTTGGGCTTCGACGCCATCTACCGGGTCCCCGTCACGAGTCCCGCGCCGCCCCGCAGGGCAGCGACCGATTCGGCGTAGTCGGCCGAGCCGTAGATCGCGCTGGCCGCCGCCAGAACGTCACAGCCCGCGGCCAGGCACGCCGGCGCGGTGAGGGCGTTGACGCCGCCGTCGATGGCGAGCCGCTGGTCCGGTCGCAGTGTTTCCGCCAGGGACCGGGCCTTCGCCAGCACGTCGGGCATGAAGGCCTGCCCGGCGTAGCCGGGATTGATGCTCATGAGCAGCACGAGGTCGACGTGGCTCAGTACGGGCATGAGCCGCGAGACGTCCGTGGATGGATTGACGGCGACGCCTGCGGTCATGTCCAGCCCGTGGATCGTCTCGGACAATGCCACCGGATCCTCAACGGCCTCGATGTGAAACGTGAAATGGCTCGCCCCCGCCGCGGCGAACGACTCGGCGAAACGACCCGGATCGGTCACCATGAGGTGAACGTCCAGGAGCGTATCGGGAAGCTCCCGTCGAAGTGACCTGCACATGTCCGGACCCATCGTCAGGTTCGGGACGAAATGCCCGTCCATCACGTCCAGGTGAAGAAAGTCCGCTCCGGCGTCCAGTGCAGACCGCGCCTCCCTGCCCATCTTCGCAAAGTCGGCCGCCAGAATCGAGGCACCGATGAGTGGCGTCCGGGGCGGCTTCGTGAAGATGTTCGTGGTCGCCATGAGGTCGACGCAGCATACTGTCAACCGGCGTGACCGTCAGCGCGGGCCGGACATGGCGCCGGACCTCGCGGCGGATTCCTGGTAGCCCCTGAGCAGGCCCATGTGCGCCGCTTTCTCCGATGGCATGGCGTTGAAATACGCCTGCGTCTGGAGGCCGATCGCGTCGTCGTACTCGCCGCGATGAAAGTGCACGCCCGCCACGCACGAGAGGGCATCGGGACTCCGGCGGCCGTCCAGCTCCAGCGACAGCAGTGCGGCATCGATGGCGACGTCGAGATCTCGCTGCGCGGCAGACAGTTGAGGGCTCTCCGTGATGAGCACCGCGAGCATGCGCAGTGCGCCCGCATCGTCGGCGTACATCCGACCGATGATCGCGTCACGGACGTACTCGTAGGCGGCGTCACGGTCGCGCATGTCCATGAGCAACATCTGGAACCGCTCCATCGCGATCGGCGCGAAGACTCGAGGATCCAGGGCGATGACCTCGTCATACCATTTCTTGGCCATGCGCCAGTTCTTGACCTTGCGGGCCCGCCGCGCCGAGTCAAGCTTCGGCTGCGCCTCTTCCTGGAGTTGCGGGTCGTACCGGCCGGTCATCACCTGGATCAGGATGTTGATGAAATCGGCGTCGCGCGGCCGGCCGATGTACATGATCTTGCTCTTGCCCACGATGAAGCCGACGGGCAGCTTCTCGATGCCGGCCTTCCTGACCCAGGCGCGGTGCGTGGCGGATCGCCTGTCCGCGGCGAGATGGAACCCCTTACCACTCCGCTGCGATCCCACCACGGTCTTCAGGCGTTCGGCGTCATCGGGGCTGATCACGACCACGACGAGCCCCCGACCACCGTACAGTTCGTGCAGTTTGCGCATCCGGCTGATCGACTTCGCCGTCGCGCTGTCGGTGCGACCTGACGATGTCACGCTGTCCCAGAACATGATGACGTAGACGGTGCCCGTTTCGATGGTCACAGCCTCGCCGTCGATCCACGCCTCCACGTCCAGCGCGGGCGCCGGGTCCCCGATCTTCAGCGGGTCGCGGCCCATGCCCGGTGCTGCCCGGGTCGGCAGCAGAAGCGCCACCAGCACCAGAGCCCTCAGCGCGTTGACAGGTCGCATGCCGGATCCTTTCACGTACTCAATCGGTCTGACGGGCGATTCTACCCCTCCGGTGGCTGCCGGGCATCATCCAGGAGGTCCACGCTCTCGAAGCAACGCCCTTCGAGCATCCGGAGGCTGGCGCCGCCGCCGGTCGACACGTGGCTGAAGCGCCCGGCGAGGCCGAACACCTCGACCGCCGCGGCCGTATCGCCGCCCGCGACGATGCTGACGGCGCCCTGTTCCGTAGCCCGCACCATTGCCTCGGCGATGCACCGCGTGCCGGCGTCGAACGGCGGCGTTTCGAAAACGCCGACGGGCCCGTTCCAGACAACCGTGCGCGCACCCTCGATGACCTTCGCGTAACGCTGGGCAGTGCCGGGCCCGATGTCCAGCCCCATCCACCCGTCGGGAATGGACTCGAAGGTCTCCACGGGCGTCCCGGCCATGTTCCGGCGTCCACACCGATGGTCATCCGGCAGCAGCGGCGCCGCGTGGCCCGGCTCCCGGAGTATCTGCCCGGCCGTGTCGAGCATCGAGGTCTCCACGAGGCTCGACCCGACGGAGACTCCCGTGCTCCGGAGGAACGTATAGGCCATGGCGCCTCCGATCAGGATCGAATCGACCGCGTCCCTGAGGTTGCGGATCGCACCGAGCTTGTCGGAGACCTTGGCGCCGCCGAGGATCATGACGAATGGATGCCGCGGCGCCGCCAGCGTCCCGGCGAGATAGCGAAGCTCCTTTTCCATGAGCAGCCCGACCACTCTCGGCCTGCCGGACATCGCCGCGGGGACCGCGACCATCGATGCGTCAAGGCGGTGTGCCGTGCCGAATGCGTCGTTGCAGTACACGTCGCCGTACGCCGCAAGCGTCGCCGCGAACGTCGCGTCACCGCTCTTCTCGCCGGAATCGAAGCGGAGATTGTCCAGAAGCAGGACGTCGCCGTCGGCAAGCGCCATAACCGCATCAGCGGCCGCGGTCCCGGTGCAGTCACCCTCGACGAAGTTCACCGTCAACCCTTCCAGCAACTCATCCAGCCGCGCGGCGACCGGGCGCAGGCTCAACGGCGATTCGAATCCGGCGCCGCCGGGACGGCCCAGATGACTGACCAGGATCAGCCGGCCCCCACGATGGAGCACGGACCGGATGCTCGGCAGCGCCAGTCGAATGCGCCGATCGTCGGTGATCGCGCCGGCGGCATCGAGCGGGACGTTGAAATCGACGCGCATCAGCACGCGCCTGCCTGCCACGGGAACGTCCTGGATCGTGCGCTTGGCCATTGGACGGGCGTGCATGGTAGAGCTGTTTCGATCGGCCGGGAGCCTACAGTTTCCCGGCATGACCGACGCGTTACCGATCATCCTGATCCTCGGCCCGACCGCCGGCGGCAAGACCGAACTCGCCGTCGGCCTGGCACAGCGGCTGCCCGGCGGCGGCGAATGCATCTGTGCCGACTCCATGCAGGTGTACCGGGGCATGGACATCGGGACCGCCAAGCCGACGCCCCGGCAGCGCGCGGAGGTCGAACACCACCTGCTGAACCTTCTCGAGCCCCACCAGGACGGTTTCTCCGTGGACACCTGGCTGGACCTCGCCGAGCGGGCGATCGCCGAGATCCGCGGGCGCGGCCGGTACCCGATCGTGGTCGGTGGCACGAACCTCTACGTGCAGGCCTTGCTGGAAGGCATCTTCGACGGTCCCGAACCCGATCCGGAACTGCGCCGGCGGCTGGAGGCCGTCGATCCGGCTGAACTGCGCCGACAACTCGAGACCATCGACCCGACCGCGGCGTCGCAGATCCATCCCAACGATCGCCGCCGGACCGTCCGCGCCATCGAGGTGTACCGGCTCACCGGCCGACGAATCAGCGACCTGCAGGGGCAGTGGCTCACCGGGACGCCCCGGCGCGACGTCAGGATCATCGGCCTGGACTACCCGGTGCAGACGATCAACAACCGGATCAACGCCAGGGCACGGACCATGATCCGCGACGGGCTGGTGGACGAAGTGAAGCGGCTCATGGCCGCCGGCGGGCTGGGCCGCCAGGCGTCCGAGGCGCTGGGCTATCGCCAGGTGCTCGAGCACCTCGCCGGGCGGCAGAGCCTCGACCGGACGCTCGAACAGATCCGGGTGCGTACCCGCAGGTACGCCAAGCAGCAGCGGTCGTGGCTCCGCCGTTTCAGGGTTCACCCGGATTCATCGTGGATCGCCGCGGAGGGCCTGTCGCCGCAAGAGCTTGTCGAAAAAGCACTTGAGGCAGTCCTGGGGGCCGAAAAACCGGCCCCGACGGGTCTGCGGCCGAGGGCTGCTTCAGCGGCCTTTCGGAAAGACTTTCTTGACGAGGCCGATTTGAACGATCAAATACTGCCGCCTACGGTCGGTCGAGACTCGCCGGGGCACACGCATGGCCAGGAAACGACCATCACGGAAGAAGACGTCGACCGGACGCCGAACCGCCCGCAGCAGCGGTAGCCCCGGACGGTCCAGCGCCGTCGGCAAGCACCTGGTCATCGTCGAGTCACCGGCGAAAGCCAAGACGATCAACCGCTACCTGGGACCTTCCTATATCGTCCAGGCCTCCGTGGGGCACGTGCGCGACCTGCCGGCACGAGCCGCCAAGGGCTCGAAGCAACCGGTTCCGGGCGTGGACCTGGAGAACAACTTCAAGCCGACCTACGAGGTGCTGCCCGCCAAGAAGAAGACCCTGGCGGCCCTGAAGAAGGCCGCGCGGGAAGCCGGCGACGTCTGGTTCGCCACCGACCTCGACCGGGAAGGCGAAGCGATCGCGTGGCACATCGCGCAGGAACTCGGCATCGACCCCGCCAAGGCCAAGCGCGTGATCTTCAACGCGATCACCAAGAGCCAGATCGAGCACGCCTTCGCCAACCCGCACCCGATCGACATGTACAAGGTCAACGCCCAGCAGGCCCGGCGCATCCTGGACCGGATCGTCGGCTACCAGGTCTCGCCGTTGCTGTGGAAGAAGGTCGCCCGCGGACTGAGCGCCGGCCGCGTGCAATCCGTAGCGCTGCGGCTGGTCGTCGAGCGGGAACGGGAGATCCGCGGCTTCGTTCCCAGCGAGTACTGGCGGGTCACCGCGCGGCTGGCCTGCGGTGCCGGGATGGCGCCGGGGCTCATCGGTGACTGGTCGGCGTTCGTGCGATCGAATACCGACGAGCGGGGAAAGGGCCCGTCGGTCAAAGCGCAGAACGCCTGGCTGAGCGAACACAACAGCATCCGGACCGAGCTCGTCGAGATCGCCGGGAAGAAGTTCGACCTGGGTTGCGCACCGGACGACCCCCAGGATCTGTCGGCGGACATTCAGCGCGTCGCGGAAGCGGTCGGTCTGGAGCACGTCTCGGTCACGAGCAGCCCGAACCCGGGCGGCAAGGGCCCGGCCGCGACCGTGCGCACCGTCGAGGCGACGATCGACCCCCGGGCGCGGTACCGCGTCGCGTCGATAAAGACCAAGCGGACCACGACCAGGCCGTCGCCGCCGTTCATTACATCGACCCTTCAGCAGGCGGCCGCCTCGCAACTCGGCTTCAGGACGCAGCAGACGATGCGCGTCGCCCAGTCGCTCTATGAGGGTGTGCAGATACGCAAGGAGGGACAGGTCGGCCTGATCACCTACATGCGGACGGACTCCACGCACCTCAGCGGAGAGGCACTCGGCCAGGTCCGTGAGTACATCGGCCGGCGGTTCGGCGCGGAGTACGTGCCGGAGAAGCCCAACTTCTTCGGCGCGTCGAAGCAGGCCCAGGAGGCGCACGAAGCGATCCGGCCCGCCGACGTCCGCCGCCATCCCGACGAGCTCGCCTCGGCGCTCAACGAGCAGCAGCTCAAGCTCTACCGGCTGATCTGGAATCGCTTCGCCGCGTGCCAGATGACGCCGGCGCAGTGGGACACGACGACCGCCCTGCTGCACCGCTCGGACGAGCCCACCGGCGCCGTCCTCAGGACGACCGGCCGAGTACTGGTGTTCGACGGCTTCTACAGGGTCACCGGCGTTCCGACCGACGGCGACGAACAGCTTCTGCCGGGGCTCACCGAGCAGCAGGAACTCGCCCCCTTCTCGATCGATCCGGAACAGGTGTTCACGAACCCGCCGGCGCGGTACTCCGAGGCGTCGCTGGTCAAGGCGCTGGAGGCGGACGGCATCGGTCGTCCGTCGACCTACGCCTCGATCATCCAGGTGATCCAGGATCGACAGTACGTCGAGCAGATCCAGCGTCGCTTCTGGGCGACGGACCTCGGCGAGGTCGTCATCGACAAGCTGATCGAGGGTTTCCCGAGGCTCATGGAGATCAGCTACACGCGCGAGATGGAAGCCCAGCTCGACCTGATCGAGGAGCAGCACACCGACTGGATCTCGATGCTCGAGGCGTTCTACGGCCCGTTCTCCAAGGCGCTGGCCACCGCGCACGAGACGCTCAAGCACGCCAAGGCGGAAACGCAGCCCGCACCCTACAAGTGCCCCGGTTGCGGCAGCCGCACCTGTTACCGGTTCGGCAAGAACGGGCGCTTCCTGTCGTGCGGGAGCTATCCCGACTGCAACTACGCCGCGCCGATCAACCGTGAAGGCCACCCGATGCTGCCGGAGAAAGTCGACGTGGCCTGCCCGGAGGATCACTCGCAGATGATGAAGCGCACCGGCCGCTTCGGACCGTTCCTCGCCTCGGTCAACTACCCCGACGTCAAGTACATCGTCAACATCGACGCGAAGGGCATGATCAAGCTTCCCGTGCCCCCGCCGCTGCTCACCGACCTGCCGTGCCCGAAGTGCGAGAGCCCGATGAACCTGCGACGAGGCAAGCGCGGCCCGTGGCTCGGCTGCTCGACGTTCCCGAAGTGCCGGGGTCGATCGGGATGGGCCAGGCTCGACCAGGCTGCCAGGACCCGGCTCGAGGCGCAACTCGACGAGCACGAGCAACAGAATCAGCCCGATGTGCTGACCAGGATGGACGGCACGCCGATCGCGCCCGACACCCCCGTGGACACACTGCTCATCGCCGCCGGCGAGCAGAAGCTGGACCTCTACGAAGACGACGTGCCCCGCGCGAAGTCGGCGTAAAGCCGTCCCGGGTACCACACGAGCAGGGCGGCCAGGCACGCGACGGACGCCCACATCGGCACGCTGAAGAGCTTCGAGTAGTTCATCACCCCGTCGTCAGCCCTGGCCCACGCAGGGACAAGACTGGTGGCGATGTAGCTGCCGGCGATGACGCCCACACCGATGATGACCAGGTTAAACAGGCTCTGGGCGCTGGCGCGCACGTCGCCGGTGGTCTGCTCGTCGACGACCATGAACGCGACGAAGATGAAGCAGCCGAAGCACAGCCCGTGCAACGCGACGCCGAGAATGATCACCGGAAACGAGTCCACGTACGCGAAGATCGCCATGCGCAGCGCGTAGGCGACGATGCCGACCGCCAGCAGGCTCTTGCGGCTGACCTTCTTCGCGACCAGCGGGATGAGCGCGAGCACCAGGATCTCCGACATCTGCCCGATCGTCATGAGCCCGCCGCCGCCGACGCCGAACAGGTCGTTGATCACCGTGGTCGAACCGGACTGGAACCCGCCGAGGAACTCAGCGGTGTGGACGAAGTAGAACTGGTGGATGCAGCTGATCGGAACAGCCAGCAGGAACAGCGTGAGCAAGGGGTTGTGGCGGATCTCCCCCATCGCTTCCACATGTCGCGTTGGCGTGCAGCCCCTTCGACGGCGGCGTGTGCGGCAGGGTCAGGCAGTAGAGCCCGAGCATGATGCCGAGCACCGCGCTGAGCCGGAACGCATCTGCCATGCCGGCGGACTGCGCCGCCCGTTGAGCCTCGGCCGAGGCGTCCGCCGGCGTGTGGTGGTGCAGCAACCACTGGCCGATCGCGATGCCCACGACGATCCAGCCGACGGTACCCCACACGCGTACGTGGCCGAAGTCGCGATCGCGATCCGGCAGGTGGGCAAAGGAGATCGAGTTCGTCAGCGACAAGGTCGGTGAATAGATCAGCGAGTACACCAGAGAGAATGCCATGAACGCCCCGTAGCTCTCGACCGAGGCGAGTCGCCAGACGAGCACGCCGCCGACCAGGTGACTGATGGCGAGGAACTTCTCCGTCGCAAAGTACCGATCCGCGATCTGCCCGGCCAGCCACGGCGCCACGATCGCCCCGGCCGCCCCCACCATGAACATGTGGCCGATCTGATCGCCCGTGAAACCGCGATGATTCGAAAGGAACGGCCACAGCAGCGGCAGCCACGCGCCCCAGATGGCGTACTGGAGGAACATCATGGCCGACAAGCGCGTGCGAAGTGCCCGGTGCGAGCTCATCGGCTTCGATAGTACACCACGGCACGAGTACACCGCACTACGTGTGGTTTCGCGATCAGAAATCGACACGAGCAGTGTGGCACGGTCGAGGGAGCGAAGCGACCTCGCCCGTGGAGCAACGTCCATCCCCACGGGCGAGGTCGCTTCGCTCCCTCGACCGTGCCACCCAACCCTGTCCGCTACGCCGACTGCTTCCAGTCCGCACCCATCGGCCGGACCGAGCTGCCGCAACGGAGGCGCTGGCAGATGGCCACCAGGCGCCGCAGTGGAGCGTCGGCGTCCGTCTTGGCCTGCGCGGTATCGATCGCCGTCAGCGCATCGCGAGCCGCCGCGGTGACGGCATCGAAGCCGAAACCTGAGCCGGAGCCGATGAGGTCCAGGCACAGTTGGCGGACGGTGGTGAGCTCGGCCTGCTCCGTCGCCTTGTGCAGCACTTGCGCTTTCTTCTGAACCTCGTCCACGAAGTCGGCGATGAGTTCCGCCATGCCCGGGTTCTCTTCGAGCGTGCTGTAGATGGGCCGGTCGACACCGGGCACGTCGAGCCACTCGGCCATCAGCGACGCCAGGTAGGTGGCGTGGCGGGGCTTGCCGACGATCTCGTTGGCGCCGGCGGCCCGGGCCTCGGCAAGACGGGCCGGTGAGCTCTCGGCGGTGACCACGATGATCGGCCCCTTGTAGCCGGCGACCCGGATCTGCTTGATCATGCGAACCGCGTCGTTCTCGAGATTCAGGTCACACAACACCAGTTGGTAGGTGCGGCGACGCACGGCATCGATGGCCGCCCCGGGCGTCTCCACCATGGTCAGCGAAATGCCCGTCGCAGCGAGATGATGGGTCAGGAGCCTGCGATCCGCCGGCGACTGATCCACGACCAGCACGCTGCCCTGAAGCTTCGGCAGCTCCTGCGTCAGATCACCGGTCTGCTCACCCTCCGGGATCAACTGAGGCACGAGGTCGGCGGGCTCGACTTCCTGGGTGAACCGGATGCCCACCTCGTGATACGAACCCTCGACGTGCCGGCAGTGCACGATCACGCCGTTCACGGCGACCGGGTCCCCTTCGGTTCGCGGCAGCACGATCTTGCATTCGGAGCCGGGATGGAGATATCCGCCGTGGATGCACGAGAGGCCGCCGGCGGAGAGGTTCCTGGCGCACACCAGGTATCGGCCCGTGCCACCGGCCGGATGCTGCACGAGCACCGCTATATCGGACATGCGGTACTCCCACCGCTTGTAGCGGCGGCGGTCACGGCCGGATCGCCGGGGCGAGTCGTCCAGTTGACAAAGAAGCTTGCTTCGCTCGGTGCTGTTCAGTCGGATGTGACTGCGAAAGGGGTCGGTCACCTTCATTCCCCCGAAGAACCGGCGCCGGGACAACCTCGATATCGGTCAAATCCGGGGTACCCATCAGGTCCAGGCGGTCTGCGGCTACAATGCCGCCGCCCATGTTGCCGCGAAGACCAACACGACAGATCTCCATCGGTAACGAACGCACCGGTATCGTCCGGATCGGGTCCGACGCGCCGGTCGTCGTCCAGACGATGACCACCGGCTATACATGGGCGGTGGACGACTGCGTGACGGAGATCAACCGGCTTGCCGCGGCCGGCGCCGATCTCGTTCGCGTTGCCGTGCCGGAGCGCAAGGACACCGTCGCGCTGCGTGAGATCATCAACCAGACGTCCGTCCCGATCGTCGCGGACGTGCACTTCCACTTCAAGCGGGCGATCGAGGCCGTCGAAGCAGGCGTGCACAAGATCCGCCTCAACCCCGGCAATATCTCCGACCGGGAGCAGGTCAACAGCGTCATCGACGCCTGCCGCGACCGGGGTCTGCCCATCCGCGTCGGCGTGAACGAGGGCTCGATCGTCGAGCGAAAGGACAAGCAGAAGCGCCTGCGGGAGCTGGGCAAGTTCTTCTCCGAGCACAAGCAGGGGCACCTGATCGCCCTCATGATCACGCGAATGGAGGAGTACCTGGACATCTTCGAGGACCGCGACTTTCGCGACGTCGTCATCAGCGCCAAGTCGATGGACGCGTCGCTCGTGATCGACGTGTACTCCGAGATCTCCAAGCGTTTCGACTACCCGCTGCACCTCGGCGTGACCCACGCCGGCCCGCGCGAGACGGGCTCCATTCGCAGCATCACGGCCCTGGGAGCCCTGCTCGCCAATGGTATCGGCGACACGATCCGGATCAGCTACGCCGGCGACGCCGCCGACGAGGTGGCCGACGCCCTGGAGTTGCTGTACTGCCTGGGTCTCCGAACGCGCAAGGGCGCCGAGCTGATCGCCTGCCCGACCTGCGGTCGCATCCAGGTCGATCTGTTCACCCTCGTGCAGAACGTCCGCCGGACCCTCGCCGACGAGATCGAGTTGCCGCTCAAGGTGGCGGTGATGGGCTGTGTGGTCAACGGGCCCGGGGAGGCCGAGGGCGCGGACGTGGCTGTTTTCGCGGGCGACCGGCGCGGCATCATCTACGTGCAGGGGCAGCGCGTCGCCAACGTCCCGGAACACGAGATCCTGGATCGTCTTCTCGAGGAGTGCCGCGGGTTGGAACGCCGCGTGCGCGCCGGCGAGGCGAAGCTCGGCGACAAGAAGGTCGAGATCGTTCCGCCGGATCCGATCGGCGAGCTCGGCAGCGGGATCAAACGCATCGCTGCCGGCCAGGTCGAGCAGGTCACCGTGGGCCGGACCTGAACACCGTACTCCGCGTGAACGACGCATGTCACGGATCGTGATCTCGCTCGCGAGCCTTGCCTGGGCGATGCTCTGCGGCTGCGCCGGCCCGCAGAACCCGTCGTTCCCGGTCACCACCACCGAGGCAAGGGCGGCCATTCGCGAGATGAAGCGCGATCCCCGGCCGCTGGATCGTCCCCTCATCATCGCCGGAGGTCTCTTTGACGCCGGTTTCGACGTGAACCGGCTCGCCGGCACCCTGCGCCGGATGACGACCGACGACGACATGATCACGACAGTTACCTTCATGAGCCTCACGACGGGTTCGTTTGACGGGTGCCGCGACTACCTCATCAGGAAGGTCGAGGAGACCTTCGGCGCCACGGACACCCGGGAGACGATCGAGGTGGACGTGATCGGCTTCTCGATGGGCGGCCTCGTCGCGCGGCACGCGTCGCGACCGCGCACCGACGGCGGCAAGCGGCTGGTGATCCGGAGGCTCTTCACGATCAGCACGCCCCACCGCGGCGCCCGCATGGCCGGCGGTCCCACCTTCGACAGTCGCACGATCGACATGCGCGCCGGCTCCAGCTTCCTCGCCGAGCTCGACGAGGCACTGCCGCTGGCCGAGTACGAGATGTACGCCTATGCCCGTCTCGGCGACTGGATCGTCGGAGTCAGGAACACGGCCCCGCCGGGCCGGACGGCGTGGTGGGTGCCGACGCCGCCGCTGTCGCCGGCTCACCTGGGTGCCGCGAACGACCCCAGGATCCTCGCGGACATCGCCCGGAGGCTGCGAGGCGAGTCGCCACTGACCACCGAGCCGCCGGCGCCGCTCTCGCGGGTCGCCGACAAAGCGCGAAATAAGGCCTCCCCTCGGCCCACCGGGACGTAGGTATCTACGATGGAATGGAATCCAGTCCTGAGCCCGCTGCTGCCAGGAGCACCGTCATGACCGGTCAACGAGCACGGACCACCGCTGCGTTCACGATCGTCGAGATGCTCGTCGTGATCGGCGTGCTCGGCCTGCTGCTGGGCATATTGCTGCCGGCGCTCTCCGGCGCCAACAGGCGAAGCCTCAAGCACAAGGAACTCAACTCCCTCCGGCAGATCGGCCTGGCGTGGACGTTGTACGCCAACAGCAACAACGACAAGATCCTGCCCGGGTTCCTCGAAGTCGACCTACAGAGCCGGTGGCGCGTGTCCTACGAATACCCGTATCACCATGACGTGCCGCCCGCGCCCTCGTACGTCGTCACCGCCGAGAACCCCAACATCGCCGGCCCGTGGACATGGCGACTGATGCCGTACATGGATTTCAACCACGACGTGGTGCACGGCTACACCGACGAGCCGGAGTTCGACGCCATCACGTTGGGAACCGATCTGGCGGAAGCCGAAGACATCGCCTTCCGGCCCGCGTTCGGATACAACGCCTTCTACGTCGGCGGCTGGTGGGAGATGGACGACGACAACCACGCCCGATACCGGTTCTTCGACGCGACGGTCGATGGGATTCGCCGCAACGTCGTCTCGCGATCGATCGGGACCATCCGGCGCTCGACCGAACTGC
The DNA here is from genome assembly GCA_022562915.1 of Planctomycetota bacterium. GTDB lineage: Bacteria > Planctomycetota > Phycisphaerae > Phycisphaerales > SM1A02 > JADFOJ01. The sequence continues at coordinate 33,354 of JADFOJ010000010.1, forward strand.
TGATCTACTGCTCGGCATCGCTGCTGGAGCCCGGGATCTACCGTTCCTTCCGGAACGACCAGCCGGGGTGGCATTACGTCGTCCCGCCGCGTCTCGGCACCGTTGTGAAGTGGAACTCCGTCGGCGCGAAGTGGACCTCCGTCGGCGGAGATTCATCCGTTGCAACCGCAGTCAGCGCCCTGTTCCAGGGGAGCCGGTCCGAGTTGGAAGCCGGCGGATCGGACCCGGCGACCCTCATCGTCGAAGACCGGGACGCGGCACCGATCGGCCGGTACAATCGCCTCGCGGCGCTGCTTCACGCCGACGGCCACACCGCAACCGGCACCCCGGGCAGCCTCACGGACATGCGCAAGTGGATCGACGCGGCGGACAGCGGTCGCTTTTTCCACGACTAAAAATAGAGGGTGGCACGGTCGACGGAGCGTAGCGATGTCGCCCGTGGAGCGACGCCCGCCTCCACGGGCGAGTTCGCTGGCGCTCGCTCGACCGTGCCACCCATGGGCACGATGACCTACCGGCTCATCATGCGCAACTGGCGGCGGATCATCGTCCGCAGTCTCTGCACCTGTGCCGGGGTCATCACCGACTCCTCGAGGTTGACCTCGAACGCCGTGAACCACTGCTCGCCGGCGGGTCGGTACCCCAGCTGATCCGCGAGTCGCCTGGTCATGTCCGGCATGTGCGCCGCCCCGTAGAAGATCGCGACGGACTCGACGTCCGGCTCGCGATCGACGATCGCGCGGAGATCGTCGATGACAACCTGGTTGCGCTGATCGATCAGGACTCGCTCGAATCCGTCGCCGAACTGGCGAAAGCTCTGCTCCAGTATCGCCGGGTCGCTGAAGAGTTCGATGAGCATGACCTTCCCGGCGTCGGCGAGAGCTCCATCGACGAAGACGTTGAACACGCGAACCAGCCGCAGCAGGAATACCGCGATCCGGCCGGACATCGACGAGCCGGCCAGGCTTCCGTTGAGCGGCCCCATGTCGAGTCCTTCGGCGAGCATGGCGCGTTCGAGCTGGTCCATGGACATGTCGCTGCAGCGGAAGTGCGGCCGGTCGTAGTCGATCCCGTCCAGCTGGAATTCCAGGTCCAGGGCCCCGGCGAGCTCCGACTGGAGGTTGTCCCCCTCCACGAGCCGGAGTCCCGGGCGAGGCAGCGTGTCGCTGGTGATCTCCAGGTCCCCGTCGGCACCGTCGCCGCCGGGGCGACGGTCCGCACCGAGGCTCCGCAGCTCGTACCGGCGGCCGTCTTCATCGACTGAGTAGGACACCGGACGGTCCCACGCGTCGGTCGCGGCGGCGGCGAGCCACTGTACCAGCCTCGCATCGCGCCGACCGGCAAATGCCGTCAGGCTCGCAAGATCCGCGGGATATCGCCCATGCTCCCTGTGGTAGATCTCGATCACGCCGGCGGTGAGCCGCATCACCGCCTCCGTACTCGCCACGCGCTCTGTCCGGGTCCGACCGCCGGCGCCGCGGGCTCCGGCGGGCATCACCGACTCGTACAGCACCACGTCGTGCGCGTCGAGCAGGTCCTGCAACTGCCGGTACAGATGCTCCTCGGCAACGTGGGCAACGGCCACCAGCGTCACCTTCGGCCCGGCGGCGGCGCCCTTGGCGGAGGGGAGGAACGTCCGGGCGGCCACCTCCAGCGACACGGACCGTCCCGGATCCTCGGCCGCGCGCATGTACGGTGGTGCGTCCAGTGGGCGCGCTCCGACCGGGCCCGCCATGACGGTCGCAGCGAGTATCGCGGTAGGCCACCGAACGGGGGAGCGAGCTGCTTTGGACATCCGTGTTCCTCCGGGCCCGGGACTCGTGCTCCCGGCCGCGCGCTATGCGGAGGCGGACCGTGCCGGGACGGAACCGGTCGTCCGGGTCGCCGGGGGCACGTCGGCCTCGACGGACGGTCGCCGGTCCGCCGCCTTCCTGAACCCTTGTTGGGCGGCGGCGACCAGGGATTCCATACGCCCGATGGCCCGCTCGACCTGGCCCCGAAAGACCATGTACGGAAAGAGCGTGATCAATGCCACCACCAGCCCGAGCGCCGTGGTGAGGAGGGCTTCGGCGATTCCCAGCGACACCTCGTTCGGGTCCGTCAAACCGCCGTCCGCTCCACCCAGCAGCCGAAACGATCGGATGATGCCGATGACGGTGCCCAGGATCCCTATCAACGGTGCCGCCGTGATGATCGTCGACAGCGACACCATGAACCGGTCTATCTTCGGTCGCAGGATCTCCATCGCTTCGACGGCGACGGCATCGGTCGCACCCTCGGCGAGGAGCAGGACCGCCACCTCCCCGTACGGCGACTGGTCGGAGGCCGTCACCTTGCGAGCGAGGTCGAGATCACCCTTGCGAAGGGCGTCCTTCGTCTGCTGGAGTCTGCGGAGCGAACGAGGTCTGTGCAGCGTCGCCCAGAACCAGAACCGCTCCGTAACCAGTGTCAGGCTTACGATGCTGAGGAACAGCAGCGGGATCATGATGAACCCGCCGCGCTCGATGAGGATGACCAGGTTTTCGCTCAGTGATGACATCGTGGGGGCCCATCATAGGGAGTCGCGAGACGACCGGCCGCCCGGAACACGGTGACGCCCCGGGGCAGGGTCGGTACAATCCACGCCATGACCCGGAGCGCCGCAACCTCGGTTGAAGAGCCCCCGTTCGTCGCCGGGCTCGTGGCCGAGATCGAAGCCGATCTCGCCCGTCGAATCGAATCCGTACCCGGACCCGCCGCGCTGCGCGAGGCGCTGGCGTATTCGATACTCGGCGGGGGCAAGCGGTTGCGACCGGTGTTGACACTGATGAGTTGCGAGGCGGCGGGCGGCGATCGTGACAGGGGCCGCGCGGCGGCGGGCGCGATCGAGCTGGTCCACGCCTTCAGTCTCGTCCACGACGACCTGCCGGCGATGGACGACGATGTCCTGCGCCGAGGCCGGCCGACGCTGCACGTCCACGCCGGCGAAGCGATGGCGATCCTCACCGGCGACGTCATGATGTCGCTCGCGTTCGAGTGGATCGCCGATGCACACCTCGGTGACGCCGCGACCAGCGGCCTCGTGCGAACGCTCGCCGAGGCGACCAGTTGCATGATTGCCGGCCAGGTGTACGACACGCTGGGCGGTTTCCCGGCGGGCCTCACCCAGCCCCGGCAACTCGATATGGTGCACCGGAACAAGACGGCCGCCCTGATCCGGGCGGCGTGCCGCCTGGGGGCCTGTTGCGGCGGAGCCTCGGCCGAGACGGTCGACGCACTGACGCGCTACGGAGAGGCCGTCGGTATGATGTTCCAGATCGTGGACGACCTGCTGGACGTGACGGAGACCGCCGATCACATCGGCAAGGCGACCGGCAAGGACATCCGGGCCGGCAAGCTCACCTACCCCGGCGTATGCGGCACGGACCAGTCGCGAGGAGAAGTACGACGACTGCGAAGCGAGGCACACGACGCCCTGGGTCCCCTGGGCCAGGGCGCCGAAGACCTGATTGAACTCTGCGATTACATGGCCGTACGGACCAGGTAAAGGTACCGTGTCCGTCGGCATTCGCGAGAATGACTACCATCGGCCGATAGTCAGGCCGGTTCTTCGATCTCTGATGCCCCGGAGTCCAGACGCATGGAATTGAAAGTACTGCCCGGCATCACGAGCCCCGCCGACGTTCGCGCGATGCCGATCGACGCGCTCCCGCAGCTCGCAGCCGAGATCAGGCACGCGATCTGCGAACAGATCATGAAGACCGGCGGTCACTTCGCGCCGAACCTCGGCGTCGTCGAACTCACCATCGCTCTGCACTACGTCTTCGACTTCAGCCACGATCGGCTCCTGTTCGACGTCGGGCACCAGTGCTACCCGCACAAGCTCATCACCGGCCGCGCCAACATGCTGCCGCGGCTTCGCCAGACCGGGGGCATGTCCGGCTTCCCCGATCCGCGCGAGTCGGCGTATGACCTCTTCTCGGTCGGCCACGCCGGAACCGCCATCTCGACCGCCGTGGGCATGGCACGCGGCGACCTGCTCGGCGGCGAGGCGTTCGATCCCCAGAGCAATCCCCAGGGCCGTCACGTGTGCGCCCTGGTGGGCGACGCGAGCATCGTCAACGGCGTCGCCATGGAGGGGATGAACAACGCCGGGACGCTGAAACGGCAGTTCCTCGTCGTCTTCAACGACAACGGCATGTCCATCGCCCGTCCCCAGGGGGCACTGGCGGCATACTTCGACCGCATCCGGGTCAACCCCGCGTACCGCAAGGTCAAGCGGGCCGCCCGCGACGTCGTCTCGCACCTGCCCGGCGGCGCGATCATCGGTGAGATGTACCACCGCCTCGGCGAGATCGCCAAGGACGCCATCGCCGAGGACACCTGGTTCGAGAAGTTCGGTCTCGTGACGGTCGGGCCCGTTGACGGGCACGACCTGCCGACGCTCATCGACATGCTCCTGGAGGTCAAGGATTTCGATCGCCCGATGGTGCTGCACGTGCACACGGTCAAGGGCAAGGGCTACGAGTACGCCGAGGGCGACGCGACGACATTCCACGCGCCGAAGCCCTTCAAGGTCAACGCGTGCAAGGTTGCGCTGAGCTCCGGCGGGCGAAGCTTCACGAGCGCCTTTGCCGACGCGCTGATCGACATCATGAAGCGCGACGACCGCGTGGTCACCTGCACGGCGGCGATGCCGGACGGGACCGGTCTCAACAAGGTCATTCCCCTGTTCCCCGACCGGTCGTGGGACACCGGCATCTGCGAATCCCATGCCATGGACATGATGGCCGGGCTCGCAAAGACCGGCTTCAAGCCCTTCTTCGCCGTCTACTCGACGTTCCTGCAACGGGCGTTCGACCAGGTGTTCCAGGAGGTCTCCCTGCACTCGCTGCCCGTGCGGCTGTGCCTGGACAGGGCGGGGCTCGTCGGGGGCGACGGCGCTGTGCACCAGGGCTTCTGTGATATCAGCATCCTTCGGGTCTTCCCCAAGATGGTCCTCATGGCGGCAATGGACGAGCCGAGCCTCGTCGCGGCGATGGAGTTCATGCGCACCTACGACGACGGCCCCAGCGCCGTCCGCTACCCGCGCGACACGGTGAGCGATGTCATGGCCGACCAAGCCTGCCCTCCGTTCGAGATGGGCCGTGCCCGGGCGCTGGTCGAGCACGACGAGCCCGACGTCGCGGTCTTTGCCTACGGCGTGATGGCGGTCAACGCCATGCAGGCGATTGACCTGCTCAACGACGAGTACACCGTGAGCGTCTACGACGCCCGCTTCGCCCGACCGGTGGACATCGAGCTGCTGCGAAGACTGATCGAGTCCGGTGTCCCGGTGATCACGGTCGAGGATCACGGCATCGAGGGAGGCTTCGGCAGTTGCGTCGTCGACGCGTGCCACGAGGCGGGCCTCGACACCCGGGCCATTACGACCCTTGCCATCCCCTGCCGTTGGATCTACCACGGTTCGCGCAGCGACCAGCTCGAGGAAACCGGGCTCGATCCCGCCGCGATCGCCCGCGCCATCCGCGAGGCGGTCGATCCGTCGCAGCGATCCGTGCCGGAGGTGACGGTCACGGCCGCGGCAACCGCAGCCGTCAGGGGATAGACCGGGATGGAGTGGGTGGCACGGCCGAGTCCGCCTGCGGCGGACTCAACCGTGCCACCCAGAATCAGAACTACAGGCCGAGTCGTTCGGACTCCGCGCGAAGCGCGTCGAGGCACGCCTGGAGGTGCTCGGTCTCGTCGACGCCGAGATCCTCTATCCCCTGCCGGATGTCCTGCCGGCTGACCGCGGCGGCGAAGGCCTTGTCCTTGAGCTTCTTGCGCACCGACCTGGGCTGCAGATCGGCGATTCCGTTGGGCCTGACCTTGCAGCAGGCGCCGATGAAGCCCGCCAGTTCGTCCACGGCGAAGAGCACCTTGGCCATCGTTGATTCCCGCGGCACGCCGGAGTACTCGGCATGGCCGAGGATCGCCGTGATGATCTCGTCGTCCACGAGACCGTTGCCGCGCAGGTGCTCCACCGCGACAAATGGATGCTCCTCCCTGGAGGGATGCTTCTCGTAGTCCATGTCGTGCAGCAGCCCGGCGACGATCCACCGGTCGCGCTCGGGCGGTTCGTACCGATCGGCGTACGCACCCATGCACACCGCCACGCATTCCATGTGTTTCCGAAGGGCGACGCTCTGCGTCCACTCGTGCATCAGGGTCCTGGCTTCGTCGACCGTCATGGCAGCCATGGTACAGTACCGGCGATGCCGTTCGGACCGACCCTCTGCTGCGCGATGATGGCCTGCGCCGCGCCGGCCGATGAATTCAAAACCGTGGCCGAGGCCGGCAACTGGCAGTCCACCGCCACCTACGCCGAGGTCGTCGGGTTCCTTGAGCGACTTCAGCGCCGCAGTTCGGTCATGCACCTGGGATCGCTCGGCACGACGTTCGAGGGTCGGAGCATCCCGCTGGTCGTGCTTGCCGATCCGCCGGTTCACACGGCCGCCGAGGCCCGGGCCGGCGGCAAGGTGGTGGTCTTCGCCATGGGCAACATCCACGCGGGCGAAGTGTGCGGCAAGGAGGCGCTGCTCATGCTCGCCCGCGAGCTCGCCCTGGAACCGGGGCCCCCGCTGCTGGAGAAGCTTGTCGTCGTGCTGGCGCCGATCTACAACGCCGACGGCAACGACCGCATGAGCCCGGACAACCGGCCGGGCCAGGTCGGGCCCGTTCTCGGCATGGGCGTGCGTGCCAACGCCCAGGGTCTCGACCTCAACCGCGACCACGTCAAGCTCGAGAGCCCCGAAGCCGTCGGGCTCGTCCGGTTCCTCACCGAGTGGGATCCGCACCTGACCATCGACACCCACACCACCAACGGCTCCCGCCACCGCTACACGTTGACGTACGCGGCGCCGCTGAACCCGTCGGGCCCGCGCGGCCCGATCGAGTTCGTGCGCGACGAGATGCTGCCCGAAGTCACCCGCCTGCTGAGAGAACGAACCGGCTACGACACGAACGTCTACGGCAACTTCGACGCCGACCTCACCGAGTGGCGGACCTACTCGCCGCTGCCGCGATTCGGAGGACCCTACCGCGGGCTGAGGGGACAGATGTCGGTCCTCTCCGAGGCGTACGCCTACGCGAGCTACCGCGACCGGGTGCACGCCACGCTGGAGTTCGTCCGTGAGATCCTGAGGTTCGCCGCGGCCCACGACGACAGGATCATCGAGGTCGCCGCCCAAGCCCGGCGCGAGACGATCGAAGCGGGACGCACGCCTCAGCCCGACGACACGGTGGGCATCCGCCATCGGCCGGCCGCCTTTGACCGACCCGTGATGATCAAGGGCTTCCTGCCCGACGCCGCGGACATCCCGCAGGACCACCGCGTGCTGCACGTCGGCCGCTTCGAGCCGACGCGCAGCGTCCGGCGACCGTGGGCGTACCTGCTGGACGACGCGCTCGCCGGCGTCATCGAGAATCTCCGCAACCACGGGATCGACGTCGAGCCCTTCTCAGGCTCGGCGAGCGTGGAGGTGTACACCGTCACCGGTATCCGGCGGGCCGACGACCCGTTCCAGGGTCACCGGCTGGTGACGTTGGAAGCCCACGCCTCGATCGAGCGGCGCACGTTCGGGCACGGCACGATGATGGTCCGGACCGCCCAGGCGCTGGGAACGCTGGCGGTGTACCTGCTGGAGCCGGAGTCCCAGGACGGCCTGGCCACGTGGGGCTTCTTCGACGGGATGCTGGCGGCAGGCCGCGAGTTTCCCGTCTTGCGGATCAGGTCGGCGGCGGACGTTCAGGAGTGAGGGACCCTCACTCGGCCGCGAACGCCATCGACGTGATCTTCCAGACCCCGACGTGCTTCATCAGGGTGAACGCGTCGAAGCCGGTCCACTGGCTGATATCACCCGGTTCGCCCAGCCGCGCCCGGTACTCGGCCCACACCACCGCGACGTTGCCCTGGACGTGCACCTCGACGTTACCCATCTGCTCCTCGAAGAAGACCTCGCCTGGCGGTCCGGGGTCGATCTGGGCGATGAACGCCGGCACGGAGATGAAGTCCACGCGGCGTTCCGATTCGCCGTCCGGCTGCCAGATCGTGGTGACCACGGCCCCCCGCCAGAAATGCGCGGCGACGGCATCCCAGTCCCGGGCGGACAGGTCCCGGTAATAGCTGGTGAGTTCGGCCAGGATCATCGCCCGCTGGCGGTCCCGGTCGATGCGATCGGCGACATTATTGACGTGTGCCGTCGGGGCAGCCGCGGGGCCCCGCGGCTGCACATACCTGCCCGGCGTTGCCGGACCGGTGAGGACACAGCCGGTCGCACCGAGCACGGCAAGGACCAGGATCGTCGATCTCATGAACATACAACGACGGGTCCCGACGTTTATTGTCCGGAGTGCTCGCGAAGCGGAGGGGAGAAAATAGACCGGGACTAATTTCCAGGCTGCCGGCACCGCGTTGCGGTAGGCCACCTGCTGGAAATTAGTCCCGGTCTATTTTCTCCCGTCGACCGTGCCACCCGGAGAAGGCTCTAATGATGCAGATCCTTGACCAGCCCCTGGTACCTCCTGTCCGAGGGCATCAGCAGCAGCGCAATCGACTCGAAGAGTCGCCGGCTGAGCCGCTCGAAGACATCGAAGTGCGTCCTGGTCTGCGCCCGAAGGTCGTCGAGCGTCACGCCCGCCTGGACGAGGTCTTCGGGGTGCTCGGCCGCCCAGGTCTCCACCGTGTCGGCGTACACCTCGGGGTGGTACTGGAAACCGTAGGTGCGCAGGCCGCGGGCCCACGCCTGGATCGGGCACCCGGCCGATTTCGCCAGCACGCGCGCCCCTTCCGGCGCCACCGACACGTGGTCGCTGTGCCAATGAAACTGCATCGAGGTCCACGCGATCCCCGCGTGCAGCGGGTCCTCGGCGCCGACCGGCGTGAGGGTCACCTCGTGCCAGCCGAGCTCGATGCCGCCTTCCATCGGAGCGACCTGCCCGCCGAGAGCCCTCGCCAGCACCTGCGATCCCAGGCACAGCCCGATCACCGGCAGGCTCGCCTCGTCGGCGCGGGCCAGCAGTTCCAGCTCCGCCTCGATCCAGGGGCTCTCGGCGTTGGCGGACATCGGCCCACCGGTCGAGATGATGCCGTCCGTATCGTCGAGGTTCCGCGGGACGGGCTCGCCCGCGTTCAGCTCGATCACCCGGAGCCGGTGGCCGTAGTCGCGCAGTGTTGCGCCGAGGCGCATCGCGCCGGCCGTCGGGCCGTGCTGGAGGATCACGAGTGCCATGGATCGAAAGCGTACCGCAAAAGGCTACGCCCGGTCATGCAGGATAAGGATCGTCGCGTCGTGACCGTCGAGGTACGCCTGGGTGAAGGTGACCCGGCTGGAGAGCCCCAGCGCGAAGTCGAGCCACCGGACGGGATCGCGGCGCCGGGCGGGTGCCGGGTCACTGCCGGCGAACCTGGCGTGCGGCCGGCTGGACAGGAAGTTGAAGACGATTCCTCCGCTCGCCGCGGCGAACGCATCGGCAACGAGCTTCTGCGCGGTGGGATCGTCCATCGTGTTAAGCGTGCCGGAGATGCACGTGTAGTCCGGTTCGCCGGTGCCGAGCAGGCCGGGGTTCTCGATCGCGTCGCCGGCGATGAACCGGCACCCCGGCAGATCGCGCTTCACCGCAGCCTCGATCATCTCCGGAATCGCGTCGATGCCGATGAATCCGGCGATCGGCACCGAACGCTCGATGAGCCGGGCCGCCAGATCCCCCTGCCCGCAACCGACGTCCAGCACCCTGGCATCGTCGAACGTCGCCAGGTCGATCATCACGTCGAACCGCAGCGTCTGGGCGGCGCGGCTGTTCCACAGCGTCGCTTCGAAGCTCGCTCCGAACCGTTTCACGGCCTCGCTGTACGGTTGCAAATAGGCCTTCTCGGCGGGATCGTCCATATCCGACGGTAGTCTACGGGAGTTGGTGTCAACCCCGGGCGGCTACGATTCGATGTACTGCCCGGGTACGACATTGATTCCTCCCCCAAGGACACCTGCTCATGGACGCACACCAACCCGCCCCGCCCCCCGCCCCGCCCCCCGCCACGCCCGCAACCACCCACCTCGGCCGGGCCGCCGGCGGCCTGGCCCGTGCCATCGGCTTCGCGGCCGGAATGCTGGTGCTGGGCATCGTCTTCACCATCGGTCTCGGCGTCGGCGCCGCGACGATGTTCGCCGGGAGCCTCGTCGATTCCGCCGTGATCGGCGAGCTGTATCGTGACGGCGACGGCGACACGATCGCCATCATCCCGATCGAGGGCGTCATCGACGAATACCAGGCCTGGAGCGTTCGCCTGTTCGTGGACAACGTGCTTTCGGACAGCGCGATCAAGGCGGTCGTGCTCCGCGTCGATTCACCGGGCGGCGGCGTCTCCGCGTCGGACCGGATCTGGTACCAGGTCCGCCGATTGCGCAACGAGCGGCTGCCGGTCGTCTCCAGCTACGGCGGCGTCGCGGCCTCCGGGGGCTACTACGTCTCCTGCGCCACAGACCACATCCTCGCCGAGCCCACCTGCATCACGGGCTCTATCGGCGTGATCGCCCAGACGTTCATCTTCAAGGACCTCCTGGACAAGGTGGGCATCGAGCCGGTCACGCTGATTTCGAGTGCCTCGCCGGCGAAGGACCTGGGCAACCCGTTTCGCGCGTGGACGGACGAGGATCGCGACAAGTACCGCGACATGCTCGACGCCGCCTACGACATCTTCAACCAGCGCGTCCGGGAGGGGCGGAGCCGGGCAATCAGCGATCCCGAACGCATTGACGAGCTGGCCGACGGCTCGGTGTACACGGCCGCCCAGGCGCTGAGTTCAGGTCTGATCGACGGCATCGGCTATCTCGACGACGCGATCGCCCATGCCGAGAAGCTGGCCGGTCTCGCGCCGGGGGCCGCGTCGGTCATCGTGCTTCGACAGCAGACCTCGCTGTTCGAAAGCCTCTTGATGAGCGCGCGGACCGACGTCCGATCGCAACTGCGAAGCGCCGACGGCATCCGCTCGCTCGTCAACGAGCTCGCCGCGCCGCGGCTCATGTACCTGATGCGATGAGAAGGTTCGCCCTGCTTTGGGTGGCGGGGCTGGCGGTGCCGGGCACGTGCCTCGGCGGCCAGGATGTCGAGGCGGACACCCTGACCGACTCGACCGTCCAGGCAGCGGTACGTGCGATCGTGGACGAACTGTACCGGCGACGGGATCCCCGGCACGACTGGGACCCGGTGCCGTGGAACCCGGACCGCGACGGGCAGTCCAGCCAGGTCGGAGGCTACACGCCGCTGGTCGTCCTCGCCCTGCTGCACGCCGGCGAGTCGTACCAGGAACCCAGGCTTCGGGAGGCGATCGATCGTCTCGAACACGCGACGCTCTCAGGCACCTACGCCGTGGCCGTTCGCACGCACGTCTGGGCACTGCTGCCGGACAAGTTCGCCGGGCGGCTCGCCCAGGACACGCGCTGGATTGTCGAGAGGTTCCAAGGCGGGCCCGGCGGCTGGAGCTACGAGCAGCCATCGAGGTCCGGCTGGTACGACAACTCGCTGGCGCAATACGGAGCACTTGCCCTGTGGGAGGCCGCCAAGCGCGGCGTCCCCGTCGCGGACCGGTACTGGCAGCGGCTGGAGCAGCGGTTCATCGAGAACCAGTTCCCCGACGGCGGATGGAACTACCGCGCCAACCAGCCCGTGTCGGGATCGATGACCGCCGCCGGGCTGACGACGCTGTTCATCACGCAGGACCTGCTGCATGCCCGCGACGCCGTGGATCTCGACGACCGCCCGCAGTACCCGTACGAGCAGGCCATCGACCGGGGCCTCCGGTGGATGGACGAGCACTTCAGCGTCGCCGGCAATCCCGGCAAGAACACGTACTTCTTCTATTACCTCTACGGCGTCGAGCGCGTGGGGCTCGCGAGCGGCTACGCATCGTTCGGTGGTCGGGACTGGTTCCGCGCCGGGGCCGCGGCGATCATCAACCGGCTGTGCACCGTGGACGCGGGGTCGGGCGCGGTGTCCATGCGGCGGGCGTCGTCGCGCAGCGGCGCCGTCCAGGTGAGACGGCTGGCCTTCGCGTTGCTGTTCCTGAGCCGCGGGCGCGTCCCGCTGGCACTCAACAAGCTGATGGTCCCCGGCATCGCCTGGAATAACCGGCCGCGCGACGTGGCGAACCTGACGCACTGGATCAGCCGCGAGACGGAGACCCAGCTGAACTGGCAGATCGTCAGCCTCGACGACGAACCGGAGTCCTGGCTGGACGCGTCGGTGCTGTACCTCGCCTCGGACGAACGGCTTCCGTGGTCGGCTCCCGGCGCGGACGGTGCTCGTCTGGGCGAACCACTGCGGAAACTCCGGCGTTATCTCGACCTGGGTGGACTCCTGCTGGCCGTCGGCGAGGGGCCTCGGCCGGCCTTCGCGCGCAGTCTCGAGCAGGCCGGCAGCGCGATGTACCCCCAGTTGACGTGGCGGCGGCTGCCGCGCGATCACCCGGCGTACTCGCTGCTGTATACCGCACGGGGCAAGCGACCGCGGCTGCGCGGGCTGTCCAACGGGGTACGCGACCTCATTATCCTGGCGTCGGGCATGGACCTTCCGGCGATCTTCCAGGCCCGCAACACCAAGGCCGCCGCCGCGTGGACGACCGCGGCCCACGTCTATCTCTACGCGTCCGAGATGAACCACCCGCGACAACGCCTGGACCGCCACGTACCACTCGAATCGCACCGATCCGATGCAGGCCACGGACGCACCCGCACGATTCTGCGCGCGACCCACGACGGGAACTGGAACCCCGAGCCGCTCGCCCTGGAGGTCTTCGCCGGGACCATTCATCTGGACATCTCCGTCAGCGACCATCCACTTGCGGAGATCGCGGCCGTGGACCCGCCGCCAGAACTCGTGCTGGTCTGCGGCATCGAGCACCGCGAGTTTACGGCGGCCCAACAGCGCGCGGTCAAGGAGTACGTCGACGCGGGCGGCGTGATTCTCTTCGAGACACCGGGCGGCCGGGGCGACTTCACCCGCGGCGCCGAGGCGATGGCCACGGCCCTGTTCGGGATCCCGGTCCGACGACTCGTGGACACGCGGATCATCACCGGAGACGGGCTCCCCGGCTCGTCGAACCTGTCGCGGATCGATTACCGGCCCTACGCCCAGCAGGTCTTTGCCGTCCGCGAGACAACCCCCCGCCTGCGGGGTCTCGTCATCGACGGGCAACCGCGCGTGCTCTTCTCGCGCGAGGACATCAGCAATGCGCTGCTGGACCAGCCCTGCTGGTTCGTGGCGGGGTACAGCCCGTCCGCTGCGCGGGCGCTGCTGACGAACATTCTGCATCACGCGTCGAAACTGCGGGAGCCCTGAACGGGGGCGCGGCGGGTGGCACGGTCGAGCGAGTCCGCCGCAGGCGGACGAGGTCGACCGTGCCACCCGCCCTATCATGGCCGTATGCCGACGCACCCAGCCCTGCACATGGCTCTTCGGGTCGTGATGATGCCGCGCGACACCAACCAGTACGGCACGATCTTCGGCGGCGTGATTCTCTCCTACATCGACCAGGCGGGATTCATCGAGGCGCGGCGGCACGGCCAGCACCGGTGGCTGACGGTCTCCATCGAGACGGTCCAGTTCCGGGCGCCGGTCTTCATGGGTGATGTCGTGAGCCTGCTCACCTGCACCGAATCCACCGGGACCAGCTCGGTGAAGGTCCGTGTCCGGGTGGACGCCGAGCGGTATGACTCCGGCGAGACCGTCACCGTGACCGAGGCCCGGCTCACCATGGTCTCCGTCGACGCCGGGGGCCGGCCGATCCCGTTCAACTCCCCGCCGTCCGTCGAGCCGGTCGGCCTCGGGGCCTCGACATGAGCGGCTCGCTGCGACTGGGCATCCTGGTCTCCGGCGGCGGCCGGACGATGCTGAACATCGCCGACTGCATCGAGCGCGGCACGCTCGCGGCCACCGTGAGGGTGGTGATCTCCTCCCGTGCCGAGGCGCCCGCGGTGCACCGCGCCCGCGAACGCGGGCTCGATGTCCGCGTTGCGGCGCGGAGCGACTTCGCCGGCGAGGACGAGATGCACGACGTGATCACCTCCTGGCTGCTGGAGGGGCTCGTGGATCTCGTGTGCCTCGCCGGATACCTGCGGTGGTTCCGTGTCGATCCGTCATTCAAGAACCGGGTCATGAACCTCCATCCGGCACTGCTGCCGGATTTCGGCGGGCACGGCATGTACGGCGCGACCGTGCACAGGGCGGTCCTGGATTCCGGCGCGACCGTCTCCGGATGCACCGTCCACTTCGTCGACGACCGGTACGACCACGGACCGATCATCCTCCAGCGGACCTGCCCCGTGCTGCCCGGCGACGACGCGAACCACCTCGCCGGGCGCGTCTTCGAACAGGAGTTGATCGCGTACCCGCACGCCATCGGCCTCTTTGCCACCGATCGCCTAAGCATCCGGGACGGCTCGGTGAACATCCTCGCCGAAACCTCGTACCCCTGATACACGCTGGACGGGGGCAGGCATGATGGACAATCTGGGCGGGTTCGGGCGGACCGTGACGGCCGTCACGCTCACGCTGGCGGGGGTCGCGGCGCTGTCCGGCGCGGCGCCCGGTGGCACTCTGCCGGCGCAGATCGACGAGCACCTGCGCCGGCAGGACAACCAGGCTGCCGCCGAACTGCTCGAACGGCACCTCCAGGAGCGACCGTCCGACGCGGTGATGCTCTACAACGCGGCGTGCGTGCGGTGCCGGCTGGGCGAACTCGACCGCGGGGCGGCGTACTTCATCCGGGCCGTCAAGGCGGGGTTTGCCGACATCAGTCACGCCCGGCGCGATCCCGACCTGCGGGCACTCCGCGGCCACCCCGTCTTCCGGGCCGTCATCGATGCCAGTGACGCGGCCGATGAGACGCTGGCCCGCCGCCGGATGGAGGGCTGGCGCCGGCAGCTCGGTGACGCGTCCTACCGCTACGAGATGGACACCTCAGGGCGCATTGTTCTGGTTTCCTCGCTTGACGCGGCCGCCCACGAGGCGACGAAGCGACTGATCCAGACGCACACGGACCACCTCCAGCAGACGCTGTTCGCCGGGACGCACCGGAGCACAGGCCCCGGCGGATACATCGTCATCGTGATCCCCTCACGCGCGGATGCCGCTCGCCTGCTGACACGTCCGTACGTCACCGGCCTGTACAACCACCGCCGCCGCGAGCTGGTCACCTTCGGCCATACGCGCGCGCTGCGGCACGAACTCGCGCACGCACTGCATCACCGCCACATGGACGTCCTGGGCCAGGAGCACCCGCTGTGGATCCAGGAGGGTCTGGCGTCGTTGTACGAAGAGTACCTGCTCGACGACGACGGCACGATCCGTTTCCCGGCCAACGACCGGCACGAGCAGGCGAAGCTCCTGGCACGCGACGACCGGCTGATGTCGTGGCCCCGGCTGGCGGCCGTCGAGCCGACCTCGATGCGCGAAGAGGCCTTCGTCGCGTACCCGCAACTTCGATCGATCTTCAGGTTCATCGCTGAACAGGGACGGCTGGAGTCGTGGTATCGCCTCTTCGTCGAGGGCTTCGAGGTTGACCCGACGGGACTCACCGCCCTGGAGACGGTCTTCGACCGGCCTCTGGCCGAGGTGGAGATGGCCTGGCGGCGCTGGCTCGATGGTCAGGGATAGACTACTTGCGACCATGCACGGGACACTCCGAACTGCGATGACCTTGCTCGTGGCGGCCCTGCTCACGGCCACCGTCGAGGCGTCGGCGCCCGGCGCGCTGGAGCAGAAGATCTACCAGAGCGTGCTGGCCGGCGATTACGCCCAGGCGGCCGAGCAGGTGGAGAGATTCCTGCGCTACTCCCCGAACGACGCGGTCATGCTCTACAACGCCGCCTGCATCTATTGCCGGCTCGGCCGAACTGAGCAGTGCGCGTCGTCGCTTCGCCGCGCCATTGACGCGGGCCTGACCGATCTCGGCCAGATCGAGCGGGACCCCGACCTGGCGCCGATCCGCGATCACCCCACCTACAAGGCGGCGATCAGGCGTCTCACGAAAAGGGCATCCAACAAGGCCCGCGACGCGATGAGAGACTGGCGATCGCTGTACGGAGACGACCAGTACCGTTACAGCCGCGACGAGGATCGCCGCATCGCGTACGCCACGGCGCTGGACCCGACCTCCCACGACGAGATGCGCCTGATGATCGAGCGCCAGGTTGACTACCTCCAGGGGTCGATCTTCGACGCATCCCCATCGAGTTTCCTGCTCATCGCCGTTCCCACGCCGGGTGACGCCCGCCGGTTGTTCAACAACGAGCACGCCGGCGGGATCTACGAGCACGAGAAACGGCGGTTGATCTCGCGGGATACAGGCTCGTCGCTGAGGCACGAACTCGTCCACGCCTACCACTACGCCCACATGGACCGGATCGGACAGCGGCACCCGCTGTGGATCCAGGAGGGTCTTGCGGCACTCCACGAGTCGTACGTTCTCGACGACGACGGCGCGATCACCTATCTGCCCAACGAACGGCACAACCGGGTGCGCGGGCTCGTCAAGTCGGGGGGCGCGCGACGGTGGACCAGGCTCTTCGGATTGGCGGACGACGACTTCATGGACTACGCGCAGGATCACTACCCCCAGGTCCGGTCCATTTTCGAGTTCATCGCCGACCAGGGCAAGCTGCAGTGCTGGTACCAGGCGCTCATCGAGCACTACCAGGACGACCGCACCGGCGAGCTCGCGTTCACCGCCTGTTTCGATCGCCCGCTCGACGAGATCGAGCGCGCGTGGCGACGCTGGGTGCTCGATCGACCCCCCGTCGACATCTTCATCCGGCAGGGCGATGCGGCCCTCGGTATCGAGAGCCGCCCGCGCGCGAGCAACGACGGCGTGCTCATCACGCGCGTGCTGCCCGGCTCGTCGGTGGCGAACACCCGGCTTGAGGTCGGCGACGTCATCGTCGCCGTGGACGATCAATCCACCCGCTCGCTGACAGAACTTCAGACAATCATCGCCTCCAAGAAGATCGGAGATTCGGTGTCGATCCGGGCCCGTCGCCGGCACGAATATTTCACCATTGTTGTATCACTGCAGCCGTATCGGCCGACGGGGTGGTAGAAGCTGGTTCAGAGACCGGTCCCGGCGGTCGATGGGATTGAAGCCGTGAGCCGATGGAGCTAGACTGCAAGTGGCTCAGACCGCGCGAGCCCGGTCCGGCTCGGGACAGGGCCGCGCCGGGACGATACGCAACCGATGACGAACAGTCCGGCGGCACGAACGTTCTCCTCCGATTTCAAGCGGTTCTTCATTCGCGGACTCGTCGTGCTGCTGCCATCGGTCCTGACGTTGTGGATCGTCGTCAAGGCGTACCAGTTCGTGGACAACACGATCGCCGAGCCGATCAACAAGTGGGTCCGGCTGACCATCATCCAGACAAGCGCCGCCTGGCGGCCGATGCGCGTGTACTTCGACGCCGATCCGCAGTCCGTCGAGAACGAGTACAACCTGCAGTTGGCGGCCGGGATCAAGGACCCGTCGCGAACCAGGATCAGCAACACCCTGCGCGCGGCCAACGTCCAGCAGTGGTGGGCCGATCGCTGGTACCTGAGAAGCATCGGGTTGATCATCGCGATCGTCGCCGTGTACGTGGCGGGTCGCCTGCTGGGAGGGTTCGTCGGGCGAACGGTCTACCGCCGCCTGGAACGGGTGGTCACGGCGCTGCCCGTGTTCAAGCAGGTGTATCCCTACGTCAAGCAGGTCGTGGACTTCCTGTTCAACAGCGACCGGTCGATACAGTTCAGCCGCGTGGTCCTCGTCGAGTATCCCCGCAAGGGGCTCTGGGCCGTGGGATTCCTCACCGGCAACGCGATGAAGTCGATTGCCAAGGCGTCCGGCGATTCGGTGACCGTGTTCGTACCCAGTTCTCCGACGCCCTTCACCGGGTACACGGTCACCGTCCCCCGCGACGAGGTCATCGATCTGCCGATCACGGTCGAGGAGGCGATTCGATTCTCCGTGACGGCGGGCGTGCTTGTCCCGGAACACCAGGTCCTCGACACCACGGTCGCCGGGACTTCCGGCGAGGACCCCGAGACGGAACACGGGGCTCCCGCCCTGCCGGAACAGGCCGCGACGGCATCCACCACCAGGGAAACGGAACGTCGACGCAACGCCCTGTAACCCACAGGGCAACCAGGGAGATTCAAGATGCAAGTCAAGATCAGCAGCAAGCACATGCAGGTGACGCCGGCAATCGAGCACTACGCATCAAAGAAAATCGAGAAGTTTTCCCGATACTTCAATCGGATTCAGCAGGTTGACGTGATCATCGACAAGGCCCGCAACGGCTACTCCGTCGAGATCATCACCGATGTCGAGCACCATGATCCCATTGTCGCCACCAGTACTCACCAGGACCTCTACGCCTGCCTCGACCTCGGCATCGACCGATCGCTGCGACAGCTCAAGGATCACAAAAGCAAACTGCGGGACAACAAACACAACACTCCGTTGAGCGGGTACGAAGCATGAAGTTGCTCGATATCGTCGTCAAGAAAGCCATCAATCCAAATCTCGTCGCCACGAAACGCGACGCCGCCATCGCGGAGATCATCGACTCGATCGTCGAGGCAGGAGCGCTGAGCCCCAAGCTCCGCGATGAATTCGTCAAGGCGGTCATCAGGCGGGAGAACCGCGGTTCGACCGGATTCGGCCACGGCGTGGCCGTCCCGCACGTCAAGCACGCCGCGATCACCAAGATGGCCGTTGCCGTCGCGGTGAGCACCTCCGGCGTCGACTTCAATGCCCTCGACCGGCAACCCGTGTACTCGATCCTGCTGCTGCTGAGCCCCGAGGACCAGCCGGAGGAGCACCTCGACGCGATGGAGGCGATCTTCGGCAACCTCAGCCAGGAGACCTTCCGCCGGTTTCTCCGGCAGGCCGGAACGGCCAAGGAGATCCTCGCCCTCCTGGCCGAGGCGGACGCCAACGCGGCGGTACGGTAATTCGAGCGCTGCGTAGCGGAGGGTGGCACGGTAGAGCTTGCTCTGCCGTGTCTTTGGACGTCCCTCCACGGGCAACCTCTCTATCGCTCGGTCGACCGTGCCACCGGAGTCTGTGGTAGGCTTGAGCCGGAGGGCACAATACGTGTGTGCGGAGTCCTGAGAGGTGTCCAGAACCGCCTCGGCGGTGGTAACCGTCGCCAACAACCTCGGCCTGCACGCCAGGCCGGCCACTCTGTTCGCGCAGACCGCGGCCGGTGCCGAGGCTGACATCAAGGTACGTCGATGTGACTTCGGCGATGCGGTGGACGGCAAGTCCATCATGCAGATGATGATGCTCGCCGCGACCATGGGCACCGAGATCGAAATCACCGCCAACGGCAGCGATGCCGAGGAAGCCGTGCAGACCCTCGTGAAACTCGTCGCGAGCGGTTTTCGGGAAGACTAGCGCGGTGTCTGAGATCACATCGTGCGTTCGGTGTATGACAGGGTTATGTCGCTGGTCACGGTGGCGTCCGCTCGTGCAACCCTCCCCGGCATTCTGCTACCCGCGTGTGAGCTGATGCACGTCCATCAAGTCGCTGACCACTTCGATACGCGCGTATCAGCGTATTTCCGGTCCGACAGAGCCCAACCGGAGCCGGGGGCGGCGACGCCGGCGGTGACGCCGCCGTCTATTCACTAACCTCATGACTCAGGCCGTCCAGTTCATCAGGAGAGTGAGAAAGTCAAGGATGCCGACGATGCAATCGCCATCGATGTCGGCGACGCAGGTCGGCGGGCAAGGGTCGGGACAGGGCCCCCAACTGGCGAGAAGTGCGAGAAAGTCAACAATGCCGACACGGCAGTCGCCGTCGAGGTCGGCCGGTGAGGAGCCGATCGGCGTGAGAAGAACGGCGACCACGTCGACTCCTTGTACTTGAGCGTGTCCTGCAATCTGCCCGGAGTTGGAGACAGCCCGGGCAACCTTGACGTCCAGGTTGAGGTCAGGATCGATCAGTTCATTCAGGTCGGTCATCACACCGTCTTGCCAGATGAACGCGCGCAGGCCGGGATCCTCTGAGCCACCCACGACGATGCTTCGGTCATTGATGGCCAGCGCCGTGGACTCTTGAAAACCAACCAGCGTTCCTATGTCCAACATTTCGCCCCCGCTCCACACGAATGCGTGGAACACCAGCGGGAACTCCTGTACCGCACCACGGCCGACCACCTCACCGCGATTGTTCGTCCCAAGGGCATCGGCCGACATACCACCCGGAATGACGCCGAGGTCAAGCACCTCACCGTCGTCCCAGATGAACGCGTGGGAGTCAATGTGGGGTACCGTACCCATCCACCCCACGATTCGCCCGACGTCAGAAATACCGTTGGCCACGTTGTTCGGCGGTGTCAGCGCGGGGCCGAGATCGGTCATGACGCCGTGCTCCCAGAGAAAGACTTGCAACCCCGGATCACCCGTGACGAAATCGCCCCACACACCCACGACCTGCCCGGCATTACTGATCGCCAGGGCCTCACTGAAGTTGCCGCCGGGAAGCGTCCCGAGGTTAATGAACTCCTCCCCGTCGATGAGGAAGCCGAGGCTGTCAAGCCCGTCGCCGCTGAGGTCGAACCAGCCGACGATCTTCCCGTCATCCGCGATGGCGAGAGCCCTGCTCCTGATCGTCCCCGGCGGCATCGCCAGTGTGATCACGCCCGACTCCGGCGTCCACAGGAACGCCTGCTCGTCTTGGCCGAGGCACGCGAAATGCCCCACCACGTGCCCCAGTTCGTTCAGCCCCAGCCCGATCGTCGTGGCGACAGCACAGTCCTGCTGAATCATCGTCACGTCGTACCTGCATTGCGCGTCGGCGCGACCCGCAGCAATGCCGACGATGCACGCCAGCGCCACCACCAGCGCAATGCGGAAAAACAGGCGAGGAGGGGCAAGAATCCCGCCCAGGTGCCCAATCGGATCCCCCGAGTCGAAAGACCGTCGGAACAAAGGAAACTCCTTCAGATACCACGCGCCGCGTTACGCGGCCACAGCCACTGCAGCCTCAGTCCTTCTGCTTTGACTATACTGGCATTTGTGCGCTTCGGAGTCAATTTCTCACCCGCGCACTGCTTTGACTTCATCCTAGGCCTACCGTCATA
>JADFOJ010000010.1:54495-54942 GCA_022562915.1 Planctomycetota bacterium
GGACACGCGCGTCGCGGTGCTCTGCACTCGGTCGCATGCGACACGCCCATTCGATACGTTCGATGATGTGGAGTCTTGTTCATGATGGTTGTCCTGTAGTCAACGGCGATGTGGCAATCACCCCCAGTTTACCAGGAGAGCGAGAAAGTCCAGGATGCCTCTCACGGCAGTCGACCCCTTGCACTTGAACGTGCCCTGCGATCTGCACCGTGTGGGAGACAGCCCGGGCATTCATGACAACCAGCACCGTGGACTCCTGAAGACCAACCAGCGTTCCTATGTCCGTTATTTCGCCCAGCTTCACTGGAGTTCGCAGCACGCTGGGGCGTCGCCCCGGTCACCGTCGCCTTCGTTCGTGCCACCCCCCCGGGATGCAGCTACCCACCTGTGCGCGCAGCTACCCACCTGTGCGCGTAGATACCCACCTGTGCGCTGTTCGACCAACGT
>JADFOJ010000077.1 GCA_022562915.1 Planctomycetota bacterium
CCGTCAGGTGGCCGAGGCTGCTCAAGACGTCGGCGCTGGCCGGAGTCGCTCTGAGCATGCAGTTCGCGCCGGAGGGGGCGCCGAGTGTCGTGCGCGAGGATCACCCCGGGCTCGCGGGCGCCGTCCGGCTGGGGTCGGAGACCATCGACGTCGTGTTCGTCTACGACGGATCGGGAAGCATCGTGGCGAATGAGTTCGCCTTCGAGAAGGAATCCATCAAGGACTGCATCCAGGCGCTGCCGGCCGACGGCACCGTTGCGGTTGCGCTGGTGCAGTTCGCGAGCGTGGCGGTGGTCGACCTGCCGCTGACGGTGATCGATTCGCCGGCGACCGCCCAGACGATCCTCGCACAGATCGACGCGCTCACCCAGATCAACGGCGGGACGCTGCTCGCGCCGCCGCTGGAGCTCGTCTTCACCATGATGGACGTCGACGCCGCCGGGTCGACACGCCAGGTCTTCATCCTCACGGACGGCGGGATCGGCGACCCCGTGCCGGCCGAGAGGTGGTGCGCGATCCTGCGGACCATGCCCGTGCCCGTCAAGATCTGCGCGGCGCTGGTCGCGGTGCCGTGCCCCTTCGAGGACAAGACGCTGAAGAACTGTGCCAACACGTGCGATTCGAATACGTTCAACCCCCTTCAGCCGTCGGGGTCCTATCTGTGCGTCGACCTTGCCCCGGGTGAGGTCCTCCTGCTCTGCCAACTGTGTCTCGGTGCCGCGCAGCCGGAGGGCGCCGCGGACTGCGATGGGGACGGTGTGCCGGATCTCTGCGAGGTGGACTGCAACGAGAACAACGTTCCGGACGAGTGCGAGCAGTCCCCGGGTTTCTGCGTGGCGACCGAGCATTCCAAGCTGCACGCGTCGGATCCCGGGGGGAACGATCGGTTCGGCTTCGCGGTGGCGATCGACGTCGACGTCATCGTGGTCGGGGCGCCGTTCGACGACGATGGCGGCGCCGACTCCGGTTCGGTCTACGTGTACCGGCACGACGGCGCGGTCTGGGTCCACGAAGCCACGTTGACGGCCTCCGACGCCGCGCCGGGTGATCGCTTCGGTTCAGCGGTGGCCGTGGCCGGCGACGTGGTGCTGGTGGGAGCCCCGGGCAAGTCGGAGCCGGGAACCGAGGCGGGCGCGGCGTACGTCTTCGGGCGCGACCAGGGCGGCCCGGGCAACTGGGGGCAGGTCAGGAGGCTCATCCCGGCAGGTCTCGCCGCGAACGACGACTTCGGCATCGCGGTGGCGATGACGTGCAATCATGCGCTCGTCGGGGCGCCGGGCAACGACGACAACGGGATCGACGCCGGCGCGGCGTACGTCTTCAAGAGCCACAAGGGGGGCGCGGACAACTGGGGCGAGGTGGCCAAGATGCTGCCCTTCGACGGTGGGGCCCTGGACGAATTCGGCGCGTCGGTCTCGCTTGACGGAGACGTGGCGCTGATCGGCGCCCCTGGCAACGAGGTTGCGGGACCGAACCCGGGCGCCGCGTACATTTTCCGGCGGAAGGTTGACCCGGAGCTCTGGCTGGAGATCATCAGGCTGACCGCCGACGTGCCCGGTACGGACGAGGAGTTCGGGACCTCGGTCTCCATAGGCGGCACACTGGCACTGGTCGGGTCGAGCCTGCCGTCGAGTTGCGGGCCCAGCGCGTTCTCGTTCAGGTTCGAGGCCGGCCAGTGGGTTCCGGGGCAACGACTGATCGTCGCCGAGGTCATCGAGACCGACGAGTTCGCGGCGTCCGTGGCGGTCAGCGGCGACATGGCCGTCGTGAGCGCGCAGCGCAACGGCGAGGGGGGCTTCGCATCGGGCGTGGCGTACGTGTACCGTCTCGAGGGAAACGTGTGGATCCGGCAGGCGAAGCTCAAGGCCTCGGACGCCTTCCTGCTGGACGAGTTCAGCACCTCGATCGCCTTGAGCTGCGGCCGCGCCGTGCTGGGCGCGCCGGGCGACGACGACAACGGCCTGTTCCAGTCCGGCTCGGCGTACGTTTTCACGGGGCTGGCCGACTGCAACGGCAACGACGGACTGGATCTCTGCGACATCGCGCTGGGGACGAGCGCCGACGTCGATGGCGACGGCGCCCCGGACGAGTGCCCGTCGTGCACGGGCCCGGCCATCAGGGTCTCCCAGGAATCGGCGCCTGGGGTCGGGGACTTCGACGACAACGTCCTGGGCTGCATCTTCCCGTACGAGACCTCGGTCACGCCCGCTGATTTCTACGGGTACAGCGCGCTGACGGACTCCCACGACGGGGCGTTCTTCTGCCCGGTCGCGGACCGGTCGCAGATCCTCGTCGCCCGGACGAGTATCGGCACCGCGCTGGTGACGGTGCACGACCGGGCGTTCCCCGCGGATCCGGACGGCGGGTCGGCGGAGATGAGGTTTGAGCTCTTCGGCGATCCCGACGGCGCGTTCCGGGCCGTCGGGGACGATCCGCCCGGCTCCGGCGACCAGTACGCGGGCCAACCGGGGCAACCCCTGTTCACCTCCGTGCATTCGTGGACCCCCGGCACCACCGACGGCATGGTGCTGGGTGGGATCGACGGCCTCTGGACGATGATCGTGCGGTTCACGGAGATCGACGGCAATACAGGCACCCCGCCGATCGCGGGGCTGAGCGAGTGGACGGTGGTCTCGGCATGCGGTGCGGACATACCCCTGGCGCTGCAGGTGGACCGGCGGGTGCGCCTCGACCCCGCGCCGACGTGCGACGCGGATCTCGACGGCGACGGCACCGTGGGGATCACGGACTTCCTGGCGCTGCTGGCCGCGTGGGGAACGGATCCGGGCGGCCCGCCCGACCTCGACGGCGACGGCACCGTGGGGATCACGGATTTCCTGATGCTGCTCGGTACATGGGGGCCGTGCATCTGACGCACGGACGCCACTAAAATCCTCCTGCGCCTGTCCCCGCTCTCGCTTCCGATGCTCCTGCAGGCGAGAATCGGGCATCAGGATCAGGGGGTTTCATGGGCACCCGGTACAAGCAGGCCAAGAAGATCTTTCTGGCCGTGTGCGATCTGGATCCCGCCGAGCGCGCGGCGCGGCTCGCGAGATCGGCCGCGGCGGTATGGGCGTCGTCTATCTCGGCGTCCGCGAGGACGATCAGTTCACGCGCCAGGTGGCGATCAAGGTCCTCAAGCGCGGCATGGACACCGCGGACATGCTGCGCCGCTTCGAGCAGGAGCGGCAGCTGCTGGCGGCGCTGCGCGGCTACCGCCGGGCCCTGGACATCATGACGACGTTGGCCGACGGCGATCCCGACGACGCGATCCTCCAGGACGAGCGGGCGGACTTGCTCCAGGCGATCGACGCACTGAAGGCCTCGATCGAAGAGGACCTCACGGCGCGGTGACCGGCGCCGGCTGCGAACGCGAGAGGGTGTCGACGTACACGGCGTGTATCTCCTGGAGGCCCGGTCCCACGAAGACCTCGATCGACAGGTCGCCCAGCAGCGGGCCGTAGTCCTGGTAGATCGCGATCCCCGGCCCGCTGAGCCTCCAGCCCACGAAGACCCAGCCCTGGTACAACGCCGGCGCCGTGAGCGTGACGGCGGTGGCCTCCACGTACGTCCGATCGAAGTTGACGTACCCGCCGGCGTTGAAGTCCGTGTCCGGCGGGCTCACGTCCACGAAGACGGTCGGGCCGTTGGATCGGACCGCCATCTCTGCGGGCGCTCCGTCGGGGACGATCTGGATGCAGTCGCGGGCCTGGAAGGGCGTCCCGTCAAGGAGCGAGCCGCTGAGCACCAGCTCGACGTTCGCGCCGGGATCGAGCCCTTCCAGCGCGAGCACGCTGGTCATGAGCGGTCGACTGAACTTCATCGACAGGTCCGGGAGACCGTCACCGGCGAGAGCGTCACAGTCGCACAGCTCGCCGCCGAAGGGCGTCGCCGCGTCCTCGATGACCGTGTGAGGTCCCGGCGGGCCTTCAAAGGGGCTGAGCTCGCCGCCGATTCCGGCGGCACGCGACAACCGCAGCGTGCTGATATCCACCAGGCTGACGTCGAAATCCTCCCGGCCGACCAGCGCTATCGGGAACTTCCCGTTGCTCTCACGGTTAAAGGAGTTGGGGCAGGTCGCCGGCTTGATGTCCAGCGATGCCGGGAAGGAGATCGCCGCGGGCTCGCCCAGCAGCACCGAGACGGAGTCCTCGGTCACGGTCACCAGGTCGAACGCGCCATCCTGGTCGAGGTCCGCGGTGACCACGAAGTTCGGGTCCGCATCGACGCTGAACGCCACGGGGGGATCGAAGAAGACCCCGCCCGCCGATGCGCCGATGGTGTTCTGAAGGACCTGGACGGCGGGGCCGATCTCCGCATCCAGGGCGACGACCGCGATGTCCGGTACCCCGTCGGCACTCAGGTCGGCGCAGGCCACGGCGCGGGGCTGTTGTCCCACCGCAAGCGGGAGAGCAGTTCCGAACGTCCCGTCACCGAGATTCAGGAGCACCGAGAGGGTGTTGTCGTCCCGGTTCGCGGTGATGATGTCGAGGGAACCGTCCTGGTTGACATCGCAGATCGACAGGTCGCGCGGGTTGAGCCCGACGTCGAAGACCTGCGGCGCCGCGAAGGTGCCGTTGCCGAGGCCCAGTGCGACGAAGACCTTGCCCGGCGAGCCAACGCCGTTGATCGCCGCGGCGAAGGCAGTACCGATACCGGCCAGGTCGGGGCACTTGTTGCCGTCGAAATCACCGCTGGACATCCCGACCGGATTGAACCCGATGCTGGTGAATTCCGGCCCGGGGGCGAACGTGAAGTTGCCGGTTCCGTCGCCGAAGAAGATCTCGAAACTCTGGTCGGTTTCCAGCGTCACCGCAAGGTCGATGAACCCGTCCTCGTTGAAGTCCTCGGCCACGATACCGCTGGGATCGTTGCCGACGGCCACCGTGCCCGCGACGAACAGGTCGCCGTCACCGAGCCCCAGGTTCAGGAGAATCGAGATGGTGTTGTCGGTGCGGTTGGTCACGGCGACGTCCAGGTGCCCGTCGCCGTCGAAGAAGCCGACGGCGATGGCGGTGGGGTTGCGGCCGACCGTGATCGGATCGTTGGCAGTGAGACCCAGCCACACGTCGTTGACATCCACGCCCTGGTTGATGAAGACCTGCACGGCGCCGGGCGCCTGGGCATCGAGGTCGGGGATGGCGGTCACGACGTCGTCGTCGCCGTCGCCGTCCATGTCGCCGATCGCCTCGATGTTCGGCGCGCCCGCTGCCGAGGTCTCGTCGGGATCGCCGAAGTCGGCTTCACCCTCGCACTCGTCGGGGATGCCGTTGCCGTTGAGGTCCGCTGACGTTCCATCGAGGATGTCCTGGTCGTCGGGGATCCCGTTCTCGTTGCAATCGGGGGCTTGACTGCCGAGAACCTCGATGGTGAGATCGATCGTGGTGACCCCGGGCGGGTCGAAGTCGTCGGTGGCGGTGAACGCCAGCACGTAGAGGCCGGCATCCGCGGGTTCGGTGATCCAGTCCAGCTCGACGACGGCGACGTTGCCGGGCGTGTTGGTGATCGACAGCCCGGCGGCCTGGGCGCCGTCGAGGTCCACGACCTCGACGGTGGTCGTCTGGGCCTGCTCGGGGCTGAGGAACTGAAGATCGAGCTCGAGCACCTCGGCGAGGTCGCCGTCGACCGTGACCAGGTTGCCCGGCGGGAAGTTCGTGGGAATCGGCGGGATGTTGGTCGTCGCCGTCGCCGTGTTGAAGGCGGTGATCTGCCCGTCCAGGAAGCTGACCCCGTCGTTGTCGCCGAACGGCCCGTCGTAATCGACGCCCTCGTGGTCGAAGCGTCCGATCTGGAAGAAGTCGACGCCGTTGCCCCTGTTGGCCCCGACCGTGGCGGGGATGCCGCCGAATCCGCCGGCGCCGTTGGACGCGTCGCCCGTCGTCCAGCACATGTTGTCGAAGCTGAAGGCGACGTTGTTGTTGGGGCCGATGAGCGGGTTGGTGCCATCTGAAATCGCGACCTGGAAGGTGTTCCGCAGGTCGCCGTGCTCATTGAAATAGCCGACGTTCTCCCAGGTGACCACGAGGGTGTCGTCCAGCTCGTCGCCGTTGCTGTCGACGAACTTCATCCAGACGTCGCCGACGAAGTTCGCCGGGTTGCCCGTATCCACGTCACCCCAGAACGGCGCCACCATCGCGGGGATGCCGGCACTCGGGAAGCCCACCGCGCTGAACCCCGAGAAGACGGTCCCGAACGTCAGGTTGCCGTTGTTGTTGATGAAGCATGTCGTGTATTGATCGCTGTACAGGTCGTAGGTGAACGGCAGCGCGACGATCGCCGAGTCGTCGTCGTTGTGCTGGTCGGGGCCCTGGGCACAGCCGGAGCCGGTGCAGCCGTCGCCGAAGAAATCAACGAGAACGAACGATTCATCCAGCGGATACAGCAGGTTCGCCGCATCCCCGGAGCAGAGTATGTCTCCGGCGGACTCTTGTGCCGGCACCTGGGAATCGAGCACCCGTTGCTTGAGCATGTCCGGTGACAGTGGGGCCGCCGAGACGCGTCGATTCTGTGCGCCGGCTTCAGGAAGACCCGACAACGCCGCGCCCAACGCCGCGGCGAGCAGGAAGCAGCGATGATTCAGTGTGGCATTCGACATCGTTTTCTCCTGGAGAGCGCAACTGAACCGGGCGGTATTGACCGCCGGTCGAGGTAACTGATCCTGAATGTCCCAAGCCCAAGCCGACATCCCCCACGACCGCCAATGTACGTGCCCGCGGGCCGGTCTTCAAGGAATTTCCGGATTGGCGTAGCTGTCGAGGGTGCCCTGGACCTTGCGGCGCAGCGTCTCGGCCGAAGGCCTGTCCTGATCGCGGAGCAGGTCGAACGCCTGCTGGGCATAGCGGCGGCCGCCTCGGCCGCCGCTCAGTGCGACCGTGAGCCTCGCCAGTTCGTTGAACGTCCCGGCAAGCCCTTCTCGCAGCGATGAATACTCCGGCTGGGCGGCGAACATGGGCTCGAACAACTCCCTGGCCGTTTCGAGGCGGTCCTGGGCTTCATCGTGGTCGCCTGATGCCGCCAGGGCGGTGCCGAGGCTCAGCAGCAACCTGGCGAAGGCAGCCTTGAACTGGAAGTTCTCCGGATCGCCGGCGACGAGCCGATCGAGGATCCGCATCGCCTCGCCGAAGTGCTCGACCGCGACGGATGGATCATTGCCGGCATTGGCGAGCATGCCGCGCGCTTCGAAACTGTCCGCAAGGTGCCCCTGCAGTACCGTCTGGTCGGGGTTCTCCTGCGAGAGCGACACGATGATCGACTGGCACTTGGCGAGGCTGTCTGTGGCGGCGGCGAGGTTCCCCATACTGATCTGGGCGCGGGCGACGTATTCGTAACTGGCGGCAAGGTCGCGCTTCGTCCTCCAGTTGTTGGGGTTGGCCTCGGCCCGCTGCTGCGAGACATCGCGGAAATGAACGAGGTGTTCCAGCGCATCCCGGGGTTGCTCCAGGCGCATGTACGCCAGCCCGATGAACAGGTGGGCCACGGCCACGTCGCGCCGGTAGCGGCCGCTGTCGGGGTTCTTCTCCAGAACGGCCTGGCGGATCCTGAGCATCTCTCGGAAGCGGCGCAGTGCCGCCTTGTGGTCACCCCTCTCGTTGAAGACATCGGCCACGCGTCCGTACGCCACGGACAGCTCGCGCTGGAGATGGTCGTCGGTCGGGGCGCCGGCGGCCAGTTTCTTGGAGATGGCCAGCGAACGGTCGTAGTACAGCCGGGCGTCTTCGAGCTTGCCCATCTGGACCAGCACCTTGCCGGCGGAGTTGAGCACGAAGGACAAGACCCGCTGGTAGTCCTCGGTCTCCGGGAGCGTCTCGCGGATCGCCAGGGCCTGGTCGTACTCCTTGAACGCCCCGCTGATGTCGCCGGTGTTCTTGAGAATGTCGCCGATCCGGATGTGGCTGGCCGCCACCCCGTTGCGCAACAAGTCGTCGTCCGGAGATCGTGCCGAGAGTTCCCGGCGAATCTCCATCGCCCGGTGATAGTTCTCCAGCGCTCCTTCGGTGTTGCCGAGGCTGGGATTCCGGAAGCCGCCCAGGATGTCACCGACGCGGTCGTAGGCCAGGGCCACCTCGATCATGAGCTCCGGACTGTCCGGAGCCTCTTCGGTCAGGCCGTCCAGGTATTTGAGCGCCGTCGTCACCATCAGCTCGCGCGCCGGCATCGATCCGTCGAGCTGATGGATCGCGTCGTGGAAGTCCCACATGAACGTGTGGGCGAGTTCCTTGACCTGGCCGAACATGCGCTCGGCGCGATCGCGCTGGGCCACGGCGACCGTCCGCTGTTCATCCGCCCGTCGCTTCTGCCATGTCGTGCCGACGATCCCCGAGACCAGCGCGACGAACACCGCCGCGATCGCGGCGACGACCACCTTGTTGCGCTTGACGAAGGTCCTGAACGTGTAGGCCATGCTCGGCGGCCGCGCATGGATGGGCCGGCTTGCCAGGTAGCGGCGGATGTCCGAGGCAAGCTCGATGCAGGACTGGTATCGGCGGTCCCGATCCTTCTCCAGGGCGTGGGTGACGATCGTCTCGATGTCGCCGCGGAGCTCCCGGCGGATCGTGCCGAGCTTCTTGGGCTGCTGCTCGCGGACCATCCGGGTCGCCTCGTAGATCACCGTCCCGGAGACGTCGTACGGCAGCGTGTCCGTCAGGAGCTTGTAGAGGACGACCCCCAGCGCGTAGACGTCCGACCGGGTGTCGATGTCGTGCGGGTCGGCCTCGATCTGTTCGGGGCTCATGTACTGCACGGTGCCCACGAGCTGGCCGACGTCGGTCTGCAGGGTGGGCATGGCCAGGTCCGAGTCGGTAGCCCTGGCGACGCCGAAGTCGATGATCTTGGGCTGCCCGGAGGTGTCCACCAGAATATTGGCGGGCTTCAGGTCCCGATGGATGATGCCCTTCTGGTGGCCGTGGTGAACGGCGTCGCAGACCTTGTCGAACAGCTCCAGCCGCTTCCGCGTCGGGAGGTCCTTGGAGCGGGCGTAGTCGATGAGGTCTTTGGCCGCGGCGATGTACTCCATCGCGAAGAAGGGGACGCCGCCGGAGCCGTCGTCGTGCATGCCCGCCTCGTAGATCTGGGCGATGCCGGGATGCCGCAGGCGGGCGAGGATCTGGCTCTCGTACTCGAACCGGCGCAGCGCCGACCGTGACGCGATACCCTGCTTGACGATCTTCAGGGCGACGGTCCGGCGGGGATGCTCCTGGATCGCTTCGTAGACCACACCCATGCCCCCGGCGGCGATGATCCGCTTGATGCGATAGTGGCCGATCTGCTCCGGGATCCGCGCCGGAGCATGCTCGGATGACTCGACCGTCGCGGCCGGTCTTCCGGCATCCGGGGAGGACGCGAGCGTTTCCTCGTCGTGCTGATCAGGGGGTGTCGGGTCGGCCATGGGTTCCCCCGGCGATTGTCCGCATCGCGGTACCGTAGCATATATATAGAGCGCCCCGGAGCGCAATGATATGGGAGGCCGCCACGACATGTCACAGGAGTATCAGGCGCCGGACATTCGTCTTGAGCCGATGGACGACCGTGCCGCCGCCGAGGTCGGGACGCCGGTGAGCGACGGAAACGGGCCGTTCGTGCTGGGTCGCGCCCGCGGCTGCCAGGTCTGCTTCGAGGATCCCAGCATCTCCCGGCGACATGCCTCCATTGTGAAACGCGACGGGCGGTGGTTCGTCGTCGATCACGGCGGCCGCCACGGCACCTATCTCAACGGCGTGCGGCTGGACGCCGAGCAGCCTGCGGTCGCGGCGCAGGGCGATTTCATCCGCGTCGGTCCGTACACGTTCCGGATCGACTTCGGCGGTTCCAAGGTGAGCACGATGGCGATCACCGAGAAGCACCTCGGTTCGGACACGATCGTCGAGCGCGTCTCGAACCGCGAGATGGGATCGCTCGCGCAGCATCGCCTGGAGGTGCTCATCGACGGCGCGGTGGCGATCAACCAGTCGGCGGACGAGGCTGCGCTGGGAGAGGCCGTGGTCGATGTCGTGCTGGCGGGCACGGGGTTTCCGCGGGCGGCGATGATCCGCCCCACCGGCTCGTCGGACCAGGTCGAGGTGCTCGTGTCGCGCGACACCAAGGTTGCCGGGACCGCGGAGTTCAGCTTCTCCAGATCGCTGCTGCGCGAGGCGGCTTCGGGCCACATCGCGCGGCTCTCGCGGCGGGGCGGCGAGGAGCTGGGACAGAGCATCGAACGACTCGGCATCACCGGTGCCCTCTGCGCCCCGATCGTGCTCGATGCCTCGGTGGTCGGGTACATCTACCTGGATTCGCGGGCCAACGAGCAGGCGGGCTACCCGGACGCGGCGGGCTTTTGTCACGCGATCTCCAAGATGGCGAGCCTGGCGCTGTCGAACCTCAAGCGGGCGGACCTGCAGCGGCGGCAACGGCAGATGGAGCAGGACCTCCAGGGCGCCCGGCAGGCGCAGGCATTCCTGTGTCCGAAGGGCGAGGGAGCGGTCGGCGCCCTGGCGTACGCCATGCAGAGCTTCCCGGGCCGGTACGTGGCCGGAGACCTCTTCGACATCTTCCCGCTGGACGACGGTCGGGTGGGGCTCTGCTTCGGCGACGTGACGGGCCAGGGTGCGACCGCAGCGATCCTGATGACGGCCGTGCTGGCCCACCTGCGCGCGTCGCTGGCCCGGTACAACGACCCCGCGCAGGCGATCCACGACGTCAACCGGTACGTCGCGGAGTGTTCGCCCGCACACATGTTCGTGTCGCTGTGGGTCGCGGTCTACGACGAAGCCGATCGCTCGCTGTGCTACGTCGACGGCGGTCACGGTCACTGGTACATCACGTATCGCGACAAGGGACCGGTGCACGCCGGCAAGCCCGGCGGCCTGCTGGTCGGAATCGATCCGGAGTACGCCTATGAATCGGCGACGCTGGACCTCGGCGACGTCGACCGGATCATTCTCTACAGCGACGGCCTGATCGAGCAGGTGGACCCCGGCGGCGAGCCGTTCGAGAAGGAACGCGTCCGGGAAGTCCTCGCCACGACGGCCTCCGCCAAGGAAGACGTCGCCGCGCTGTTCCAGCGGCTCGAAGAGTTCGCCGGCAAGACCGTTCTCGACGACGATGTCACCGTCGCGTCGATCGAGATAGCACAGTCGAAGTAACGCTACCCGCCCAGGCGCACGGATCGAAGCTCGATCACCTCGATCGCGTCCCGGTCCTCGACGATCCGCAGGAAGCGGTCCGGGGCCACGTTCTCGAAGACCTGCGTGCGGCCGGTCGTCGGCCAGAAGACCTCCAGTCGCTCGATCCGCACGGCGCGGCCCAGCCCGATCGTCTGCCGCAGCGGGGAGGCTCCGAAGCTGCCGCCGCTGTTGACGTGCTTGTAGATCGACCGGCGGTGCCCGTCCTCGACCACGTCCACCCGGATCCGCGCTCCGATCGCCGAGCGGTTCGATGTCACGCCGACCAGGTGAACGGTGATCCAGTGGTTGCCGAAGCCGGGGTTCTCGTACAGGGCGTCGGCGAATCGGTCACCGGGATAGATCCCGCCCATCTGCTCGAAGATGTCCTGGTCACCGTCGTTGTCCAGGTCGGCGAACGCGACGGAGTGCCCCTTCTGAAGGTGGCCGAAACCGCCGGCGAACGTCACGTCCACGAACGATCGGCCGGATCGATTGCGGTACATCACGTTGGGCGTCAGCGCCTCGTAGTCGGGGTAGCCCGTGCCCAGGTAGATGTCGAGCCAGCCGTCGTTGTCGAGGTCGCCGAAGTTGGCGCCCATGGGCAGGAGGAACTGCGTGAGGCCGCATCGCTGCGCGACGTTCTCGAACCCTCCCCGGCCGTCGCCTCGATAGAGCGCGGGCAGTTCCACCTCGACCGGGAGGTCCAGGTAGCCGGCGATCACGGGCACGATGTCGTTCTTCTCGCCGCGATAGCTCGGCACGAACAGGTCGAGCACGCCGTCGTTGTCGAAATCCCAGAACCACACCGGGAACGAGTCGATCGGCCCCGCGACACCGAGCAGAGGCGCGACGTCGGTGAACGACCCGTTGCCGTTGTTGCGGTACAGACGATTGGGGCCGCCGATCGTCGAGGTGTACAGGTCGGGCCGGCCGTCGCCGTCGAAGTCGCCCCAGATGACCCCCTTCACGAAGCGGAAGTTCCGGACTCCTGCGGCCTCCGCGACGTCGGTGAAGGTCCCGTCGCCGTTGTTGCGAAAGAGCTGGCACGGCGCGCGGATCTCGTCGGTGTGCTCGTTGCCCACGTACAGGTCCACGTCGCCGTCGTTGTCGTAGTCCGCCCACGCCGCCGTCTGCGTCGGGTAGTGAGTCTCCCCGAGCCCGGCCTCGAACGTGACGTCGGTGAAGGTCCCGTCCCCGTTGTTGCGGAGCAGCGAGTTGGGGTGCCGGCCCTCCGCCAGCATCCACGCTCCACGCAGGACATAGAGGTCCACGAAGCCGTCGTTGTTGTAGTCCGCCTGGACGGTGTTGATGCCGCCGTACAGCCCGGTGAGCCCCGCGTCGTCGGTGCGGTCCCGGAACGTGCCGTCTCGCTGGTTGTGAAAGAAGTGGATCCGGTCGCGGATGTCGAACGTGGTCGTGAAGATGTCCAGGTAGCCGTCGTTGTCGAAGTCGTCGATGACGGCGCTGCCGTACAAGTTGAAGCTGTTGAGGCCCAGGCGCGTCGCGACGTTCTCGAACCGCGGAAACGGCTCGGCGGACTCGAAGACCTCCGGCGGGACCCGGTACTCGGCGGGGACGGCATCGGGGTACTCCCCCAGCGTCATGTACGCGATGTTGAGCAGCCAGCGGGCCTTGAGGTGCATCGACGAGCCCGCCGGCGCCGTGCCGAGCAGTTCGGTGAAGATCTCGATGGCCCGCCGCGAACCACGCTCGTCCGTGTGCAGCCCCGCACCGCGGATGGGGATGATGCAGCTCTCCGGCGCATTCCGCAGGCAGCAGTTCTGCGTCTCCCCGAACCGCATGTGCGCCGTGCCAAGCTCGAAGAGCGTGAACTCGACGATGTTCGCCGGCGCCTGCTCGCCGATTCGATCCAGCAGGCGACGGGCGGCCTCGAGGTACTCGATCGCCTGCAACTCGTTGCCGAGGACGAGCTCCGCCACGCCGAGGTCGAGGTTCGCGAACCACCGGGACGTCGCCGGCGCATCAGGGGCAAGGCCCTCCAGGCGTGCCCGACCGGCCCGTGCCCGTTTGTCCCCCAGCCAGATGTTCTGCTCGTTGGTCCGCTCGACGATATCGGCCAGGAGCTTGACCATGCGGCGATGCCCTTCCGGCTGCGGTGCCGCTGCCGCGGATCCCGCGAGCAACGCCCACATGCACAGGCCCGCCGCCGTTGTGTTGCCTCGCAGTCTCATGGTTCCGTCTATACGAGCCGGCGTCGCTCGGGTTCCTGTTGCCTTCGCAGAGGGACTGCGGGACAATGACCGCTATGGAGGTCTGGCGGGGTTTTGCCATCGCGGGGTACCTGGCGCTGCCGTGTGCGTGCACGGACGGCCCGGAGCCGGAGGCCGTCGACTGGTTCACGGACGTCAGCGCGGAGGTCGGCCTTGACTTCGTCCATGAGAGCGGCGCGACCGGCGGGCTCGCGCTGCCGGAGATCATGGGCGCGGGCGTGGCGCTTCTGGACTACGACGGCGACGGCGACCTCGACCTTTACCTCGTCAACGGCGGCCTTGTCACCGCGGACCGTCCCCCGCCGATCAACCGGCTGTATCGCCAGGAGGCCGACGGTACGTTCGTTGACGTCACCGCCGAGAGCGGTCTCGGCGACCCCGGCAACGGGATGGGCGTGGCCGTCGGGGACATCGACAACGACGGTCACGTGGACGTCTACGTGACCAACTACGGGCCCGACGCGCTGTACCGCAATCGCGGCGACGGCACGTTCACGGACATCACCCTGGCGGCCGGCATTGACGTGCCGGGATGGTCGTGCTCGGCCGCCTTCGTCGACTACGACCGCGACGGCTTCCTCGACTTGTACGTGACGCAGTACGTGGACTTCGACCCGTCGCGACGGTGCTTCAGCGCCGCCGGGAAACCGGAGTTCTGCGGCCCCAAGGTCTTTGCGCCGGTCCCCGACGTGCTCCTGCGCAACAACGGCGACGGCACCTTCACCGACGTCAGCGTGGCGACCGGGATCGCCGGCCGTGCGGCCGCGGGGCTCGGCATCGTGTGCGAGGACTTCAACGACGACGGGTGGGTCGATCTCTACATCGCCAACGATGCCTATCCGAACTTCCTCTGGATCAACGGGACCGACGGCGGTTTTCGCGAGATGGCGGTCTCCCTCGGCGCCGCCTACAACCTGCACGGCGAGACCGAGGCGGGCATGGGCGTGGTGGCGGCGGACCTCGACAACGACACGCTCGTGGACCTGTTCGTCACGCACTTGAGCTTCGAGACCAACACGCACTACCGCAACCTCGGCCCCGATGTGGGTTTCGCCGACGTGACGGGCGAGACCGGGCTTGCGGCCGGCAGCATGCCGTACACAGGCTTCGGCGTGGCGGCGTTCGACCTCGATCTGGACGGCGACGAGGACCTCGTCGTCGTCAACGGCCGCGTCAACCGCCTTCAACCGTTGCCGGGCGCATGGGTCGAGCCCCCCTGGGACCTGCTGGCCGAGCCGAACCTCGTCTACCTCAATGACGGCACCGGGAGTTTCTCGCCCGCGGGGCCGGGGCCATCCGCGGTGTGCGATCCGATCGAAGTGACGCGCGGCCTCGCCGTCGGCGACATCGATTCCGACGGCGACATCGACCTGCTGATCGGCAACGTGCAGGGTCCCGCGCGGCTGTACCGCAACGACACGCCCCGGCTCGGTCACTGGTTGGGGGTCCGGGGCGTCGACCCCCGGCTGAACCGCGTCGCCCTCGGCGCGCGCATCACGCTGCACTGCGGCGACCGCAGGTTCGTGAGGACGTCGCGGCGCGCGAGCAGCTATCTCTCGAGCGTCGACCCGCGCGTGCACTTCGGCCTGGGACCCGCCCGGCGCGTGGACCGGATCGACGTTCGCTGGCCGGACGGCCTGGACGAGACGTTCCCCGGATCGGAGGTGGACCGCATGGTCGAGCTCATTCGCGGGACGGGAAAGGTCAAGCCGTGACCCGCCGGGTGAGACGGATTCTCGCGGTCGCGGCGAGCGTGGTCGTCGTGGCGGCTCTTGCGCGCATGTTCCACCGGCCGCAACAGGTCCCGGAGATCATCGACCTGCCGGACACCACCGCCATGCAGCCGCGCGTGGCGGCCCGCCTGCGCGAGACGCACCGTCTGGTGACGCAGCACCCGGCGTCGGCCGAGGCGTGGGGCCGCCTGGGGGAGGTGTGCCACGCGCACCAGCTCTATGCCGAGGCGGCCAGTTGCTACCGCCACGCGCGCTCGCTGGCGCCTGAACGGCATCGTTGGCCTTACCTGCTGGCCAGGGTGCGGCAGAAGCAGGCCGCGCCGTGGGAGGAGGTGGACGCCCTGTTCGCCGATGCCGCCGGGCTTCGCCCCGACTACGCCCCGACCTACGTGCGCCAGGGCCGCCTGCGCCTCGGCAACGGCCGGGCCCGCGAGGCGGCGGCCGCGTTCGAGCAGGCGCTGGCCGTCGAGCCGGCGCTCGCGGTCGCCCACCGCGGCCTCGGCCAGGCACTGCTGGCCATGGACGAGCCGGCCCGCGCGGTCGCACACCTGCGGGAGGCCGCGAGGTTCGCCCCCGAGGACCGCGCCACCTGGGCCGTTCTTTCCCAGGCGTACCGCCGCTCCGGAGATCGCGATGCCGCCGTCAGCGCCGCCGAACGGTCACGCGGCCTGGTGCGCACCTCGACCATCGCCGATCCGATCGGGGCCGAGGTGAAGGCGATGGGTGTGAGCCCGCAGCACTACGCCGACCGTGGCGTTGCGCTGATCCGCGCGGGCGACTTCGCCGGGGCCATCGAGAACCTCCGGATCGTGGCCGAGACGCAGCCGGACGATCCACGCGTGCAGATGTACCTCGGCACGTCGTATGCGGCCATCGGTCGGCCGCAACTGGCGATGCACCACCTGGCCCAGGCGACGCGGCTGCAGGAGAAACTGGTCGAGGCGCACGTCCGGCTGGCGACCCTGCTGCTGGAGCGTGACGAGCTGAAGCGTGACGAGCTGAACCGGGCGATCGACCACCTGGCCCGGGCGCTCGTGCACGCCCCCGAGGACACGACGGTCCTCGCGTGGCTCGGTTCGGCGCTACACCGCCGTGGCGACGTCGACGAGGCGCTGGTGATCTTCGCGCGGGCGGCCGCGGCGGCGCCGGAGCAGGCCGGGCCGCGGTACAACCTCGCCACCGCGCTCATGAACCACGGGGACCTGGACGCCGCCGTCCGCGAGTACCGCCATGCGTTACGCCTGGATCCGCGCCACGTGGACGCGCACTACAACGTCGCGCTGGCGCTGGAGCGACTCGGGCGCATCGACGAGGCGATCGCCCACTACGAGCAGGCCGCGAAGCTCGACCCCACCCACCCGGCCGCCGACGCGCTCGGCACGCTGCGACGGCAACGCCGGTAGGAACCGGCGCGTATCCGAATGGCGAGGGGCGGACTTGAACCGCCGACACCCGCATTTTCAGTGCGTTCAAGAGCGGCGTTCCTGCGATGCAAACGACATTCTCGGTAGCACCAGCCGCCATCTACCCACCGGCTACCCGTCGACTTCTCGCCGTCTACCCGTTCAAACTGACGCGCAAACTGACGCGCAGATCGACGAAGGGGCAGGCGGCACCGGCAGGACCAAGGGTCCCGCCGGCAGGGACTGTTTCCAACGAGGTGCAAGCGACTGCGCCTAGCAAAGTTGTCACAGATCTCGCGTAGCGTCCTTCGGCACGAAGCCCACGCATGATTCGGAGGGATCGCTGCTCGCTGGGCCTCACCGCCGGGCGCGTCAGCGGTCCATCGGAAGCCGTCCGACGCGTCGCGGCACCAGCGGCGGCCTCCGGCCCACTTCGAGGCCGGACCGATCCGGGGGGTGGCGGCATGGCCACGCCGCGGCCTAGAGCCGGTCGTCGCCGGCTGAGTGGGAAGTTGAGCCGACCAGGGCCAATGGCTGGCGGGACTGGCGAGGCTGGGAGCGCGACCGCCGACGAAGAGAGGACGGCGCGAACCACCCTTCCCGCCCGGGACACGCCGCCTGCTGATGTCTTCACAGCGGAGTCCCACTCTCTCACACCCTGACGGCGGTGGTAGGTGTTTTTGGTTTTTAGGTTTTTGCGGTTTCTCCCGACCTGCTCGGTATTGCTTTTTTGGTGGTGGCTTATCCCTCAAGAACCTGTAGGGGGTTGGGCAGGAAAAACTCACCGTTGGACCGGTGGCACGCTTCACCGGAGCCAAGTCCGACAAGTCCACTGTAGGTCGTTGTCGGTATCCCCCGGATAGAATCATGTGTGAATCATCCGTCAACAACGGCGGCTAACGGTGATCATGACGCGGCGGGACGGTTCCTACCCGGCAACAAGGCTGCGACAGGCAATCCACACGCAAAGCGGATCGCCCGCCTTCGGTCGAAGCTCTTGGCGACAATCCGGCCCGCGGATCTCGCCGCCGTCGTGAAATCGATGCTCGACAAGGCTCGCGACGGCGATGTGGCGGCAGCACGGCTGTTACTCGAATACACACTGGGCAGGCCGGAGAGGTTCGGCGTGGATGACCAGGCGACCGGGATGAACTCTCCCAAGTTTGTGTTCCAGTTCAGTGGGCCGGCCGTGATCGCCCCAGGAATCGGCCAGATCGACCGGCAGCGAAAAAACGACGGCCACAAGACGA
>JADFOJ010000078.1 GCA_022562915.1 Planctomycetota bacterium
CCTCATTCCGTCTGGCGGCGTTGCCGCTCCTCGCCGTATCTTTGGATATGCCTTCGTCGCGTCGCCTTGCCAGACGAAACGATCTCGCGCCCCAACCCCAATATTCGACCGTGACAGAGCACTAGCAGCCCGTTGAAAAAGTCATTCGGGCTGCGAGCTCTCGGACTCGGGTGTCTTCATGATCTCCCGCAGCAGCACGGTGGCGTAGGCGCCCGGCGGCAGGTCGAAGGCGACGCGGATGTACGGGCCGTGCTCGTCGGCGCCGGCATCCGTGACCGCGTTGTGCACCGGCACGCGCAGCGGCCGTCGCGCACCCTTGAACCGGACGAGCCCGCTCTCCAGTTCGTCGCACGACACGCCGAGTGAATGCAACGCGTCGCGTTCGATCACGCCGACCGCGCCTTCGGCGGAGGTCATGCCCGCACCCCAGAGCGGCCCCGACGGCGACACGTCCCGCGCTGCCACTCGCTGCGACAGTTCCGGCCTGCTCAGCTCGGCGGCGGTGACCCGGAACACGGCGCCGTTGTCATGCTTCCACGCGAGATCGCCCTCGACGAGGTGGTCGAGCGTCTCGTCGAGAAGTCGCCGGTCGAGCACGCGATTGAACACGGCCGACTGCAGCGCGCTGATCCAGAACGTGAGCGCCGTCCGCCCCACTGCCCTGACGGCGCTCCCGCCGCTTCGGCCGCCGGCAAACGCCTTGCACACCGTCAACTCGTTGCGGTCGGCCGGTGTCCACATCGCCGCCGCGGCCTCGAATCGGCCCTCGTCGAAGAGCTCGCGGCGCTGCAACTGGTACTCGGGAAACGCCGACCCGGTGCTGCCGAGCAGTTCCGCCGCCATGCCGTCGAAGTCCTGCCTCAGCAGCAGCAGCCCCAGCAGATGGTTGTTGCGCCGGTAGCCGAAACGCTGCGACCCGAAGTAGTTGGGGAGGCAGACGTCGTGCAGCCGGGCGAGCATCGCCGGAATCACGGTCACCTTGACGGGGTCCACATCCCGGATCCGGATCGAGAAGCGGTTGCCGGCGAGGTGTCCCAGGCGAATCTTGTTGGTGTGCCGGCTCGTCCACAGGACATCGATCCGCTCATGCTGGACGGGACCGGGCATCCAGCGACCTTCCGGCAGGTAGATCGAGATGGTCTGCTGCGTGACCGCGGCCTTGTCCTTCATGCCGGCAAAGCCGATCGCGCGGCGCGGCACGTCGAAATGCCGCCGCAGGTGGCTGATCAATTCCATGTGCGACACGCCGGTCTTCTGGATGCCCAGGTACAGGTGCTCGCCGGTGCCGCATGGGTCGTACAGCGGGACTTCCTCGACCAGGAAGTCCTCCGGGCGGGTCTTGATCGTGCCGCCGATACCGGTCCCGGCCGTCAGGTAGCGCTGCGGTAACGGGTTGACGTCTCGCACCGCCTCGACGGACACGACCACCTCGCTTCGTGACGAAAGAACCCGCTACTCGAAGTCGAGTTCGTCGTCGGACTCCATATCGAATTCCGAGGCTGCATCGGCCTCGGTCTGGGCGAGCACGCACTCCGCCACGTAGATGGGAACGCTCTCGGCAACGCCCAGCGCGATCGCGTCGGAGGGGCGCGAGTCGATCTCGACATCGTGACCATCCTGCTCGACGACGAGCTTCGCGTAGAAGGTCCCGTCCACGAGATCGGTCACGATGATCCGCTTGAGCTCGCCGCCGAGGTGTCCGATCACCGACGCGAGCAGGTCGTGCGTCTGGGGCCGCGGAATGTCGATGCCCTTGAGCCGCCGTTCGATGGCGAACGCTTCCGGAAGCCCGATGACGATGGGGAACGTCCGATCACCATCAACCTCGGTGAGCTCGATGATCTGCATGTCCGTCATCTCGCGGATGAAGATCCGGGACAGTTCCATTCGGACGGCCATTGATGTACTCCCAGTCGAGACCTGCCATCAGAGTGTAGGACTCTAACCATGACCGGCGTCGTTGAGTCGCTCCAGGGCGAGCATCAGCGCCTGCGTCCCCATGCGGCCGCCGCGGCCCCCGTCCAGGAGCCGGACCTGCTCGTACAGTTGCCGCGCCAGCGTCAGCCCCTGCAGGGTGAGCCCCATGCGGTCCGCCTCGTCCAGGGCGATCGCCAGGTCCTTGATGAAGTGCTCGACGAAGAAACCCGGCTCGAAGTCCCGCCGGACGATCCGGGGGCCGAGCGTATTGATGGACCACGAGCCGGCGGCGCCGGTGCCCACCGAGCCGATGACCGTGGCGGGGTCGAGCCCCGCGCGGGCGGCGTACAACAGGCCTTCGCAGACGCCGACCATGGTGGATGCGATCAGGATCTGGTTCACCATCTTGGTGTGCTGGCCGGCGCCGGGACCGCCCTGGCGAACGACCCGGCCTCCCAGCATCTCCAGCAGCGGTCGCACGGCCTCGACGTCGGATTCCGCCCCCCCGACCATGATGGAGAGCGTCGCCTCCCGCGCGCCGACGTCACCGCCACTGACCGGCGCGTCGACGCTTCCGACGCCCACCGCACGGGCCCGGTCAGCCAGGCGCTCGGCAAGGCTGGGGCGACTGGTGGTCATGTCCACGATGTACGACGGCGGCGTCGCGGCGGCGAGCGTTCCGTCGGCGCCCAGGTGAACCGCTTCGACGTCCCGAGGATAGCCCACCATCGAGAAGACTATCTCGGCGCCGTCGGCGGCCTCGGCGGGGCTGTCCGCCCAGGTCGCGCCGCGCCTGAGGAGCCCCTCGGCTCGCTCCCGCGTGCGCGTGTGCACGACGACACCGACACCGGCGGCCAGCAGGTGCCCGGCCATGGGCTCGCCCATGACCCCGGTGCCGATCCAGGCGATACGTCCGGCGGTGCCCATGACCCGGGTGTACCACAACCCGAGCGGTTCGTAACCCCGGACCCGGGGACTACGTCACGGTACGCGATGTGGTATCCCGGCGGGCACAGAGCGGGGCCGCGACGAAGCGACCACTGGGCACCGAGTCGCGCACGACGATCAGGCGAACCAACGTGTTCGTCATCGTGCCCGTTGACGCCATCGGCTCACCCGGTCCCATCCAGATCTTTACCTTCGCGCGAGTTAAGGCCGCAAACGGGCGCTCCGCCCGAATTGGTTCCCCTGAGCGAGAGAGCAGTAGACCGCAGGTGAGCCCGCGCAAACCGGTCACCAACGCGGATCGAAAGATCCTTCCCGACATTGCTCTACTGCTCTACTGCTCTACTGCTCACCTGCTCTGTGCCGCTTCCATCCACCCGTGCGTCCAGCGCGAAAGTCTCTGAGTGGAAGCGGCACTACCCCCAGCCG
The DNA here is from genome assembly GCA_022562915.1 of Planctomycetota bacterium. Classification (GTDB taxonomy): domain Bacteria; phylum Planctomycetota; class Phycisphaerae; order Phycisphaerales; family SM1A02; genus JADFOJ01. The sequence continues at coordinate 3,292 of JADFOJ010000078.1, forward strand.
GCGAGCAACGCCAGGAAGTCGTTGGAACCGACGATATCGTCACCGTCGAGATCCGCCGGACACGCCGCGCACGGGGTCCCGCACGTTCCCCATGCCGCCAGGAGCAGGAGAAAGTCCTGGATTCCGACCACGGTGTCGCCGTCGAGATCGCCGACCGGAACCGGCTGGTAGCCACCGGCCAGCGGGCTTGCCACGCTCGGCACCAGGACATTGGCGAAGTCCTCACCGAACAGCGCCACCAGCAGTTCGATCGTGGACGCGCGGGCAAAGGAATCGGCGGCAACGTCGTTCTGCTCGTAGCCGGCGAAGCCCGGCACGCCGTTGTCATCGCCGTTGCGCACGACGCCGGGCTCCTCACTGCTGCCGAAGACGCGGACCGCATACAGGGTGGTCTCGGTCAGGAACGTCGCGAAGGGCGACGTCTCGTCGTCGCTCCACGCGAGGCTCCATATGACGGCCCCACCGGAATCGCGCAGGACGATCTCGTCGGCGGCGTTGGCCAGGACCAGTCCCTGCATGCCGATGACGGCGGGACTCTCCCGGCCGCCCAGCCACTCTGTCTCGAAGATCGCCTTGGCCGTGGCCGCATCCACGCCGCCGAAGCCCGGCACGCCTCCGGAGACCAGCACGACATACCCGCCGGTGACGATGGTCGCTTCGGGCAGCGTGAACAGGTCGATGCCTTCGTCGGCGACGGTCCAGCCCGCCAGGCAGAGATCGACCGGTCCGAAGTTGTACAGTTCCAGCCACTCCCTGCCCTGGTCGGCGCCATCGGGGTTGTTCAGGAACTCCGTGATCGCAACCTGGGCCCGCGCGTCGGTGACGAGCATGCCGGCGAAAACGATCGTGAGCAGCCACTGTTGAGTTTTCATGATGCGCCCGATGCTACGGGACGCTTTGCCCGGCCCTGCCAAAACGCAGTTCGGGCGGCGAGGTCAACCCCAGTTGGCCAGCAGGTCGAGAAAATCGGTGATGCCGACGGTGCCGTCGCCGTCGAGATCCGCCGGGCACGGGTCCGGGGCGCCCGGGCACGGGCCCCATGCCTCCAGCAGCAGGAGGAAGTCGGTGATCCCCACGGTGCCGTCACCATCGAGGTCCGCCGGGTTGGCGAGCGCCTCGGTCAGCGCGGCGAGCGCGTCCACGCGGCCGTAGCCGGTGGCCTCGTCGAAACCGGGAAGCTGCATGTCCACGGCGGTGTCCCGGAGGATCTGCCGGAGTTCGTCGGGCGTCAGCCACGGAGCGAGCGCCTTCATGAGGGTCACGACACCGGCGACGTGAGGCGTGGCCATCGACGTCCCGGTCAGGGATTGATACTGCGCCGTGTTGTTGAGCGACCACACGCTGACTCCCGGCGCCATGACGTCGAGGTTGGGGCCCCGGTTGGAGTTTCCCCAGCGGTCGCCGTTGCTGTCGATCGCGCCGACGGCGATCGTCTCCGGCCAGCGGGCGGGGAAGCTCACTTCCTGCAGGGACGAGTTGCCGGACGCCGCGATCATCGCCACGTCGAGACCGTGGGCATACAGCACGGCGTCGTGCAGGACGGCAGAGCCGGTCGAGAACTGCAGGCTCATGTTGATCACGTCGGCGCCGTTGTCCGCCGCCCAGACGATCCCTTCCGCCAGGTGCGACTCCAGACCGGTGCAGCCGTTGAGCACGCGAACCGGCATGATCCGGCACTGCCAGTCGACGCCGGCCACGCCCTGCTCGTTGTCGGCGCCGGCGGCGGCGATGCCCGCCACGTGCGTGCCGTGCGAGATGCACACGTCGCTGGTGTCGCCGTTGTCGGGGTCGGCCGCGACGTTGATGCCCGGGATCAGCCGGTCGAGCAATTCAATGTGCGGATCCATGCCGGCGTCGAGCACCGCGAGAACCAGCCCCGGATCACCGGTGGTGATGTCCCAGCCCGGCGTGATGTTGATGTCGGCGCCGGCCAGCCCGAGGTCACCGCTGTTGAGCATCCCCCATTGCAGATCGAAGTCCGGGTCGTTGGGGATCGTCGCCGTCGTGCCGACCCCGTCCAGTTCGACGGATTCAACGAGGCCCGCGAAACGTCGCAGTTCCGCGGCCAATGCCGGCGTGTCCGTGCCCGGCGGCGTCGCGAGACGGTAGTAGCGATCGAGGCCCAACTGCCGGGCCAGCTCCGGGTGTGCAAAGCCTCCGAAGACCGGCGTGATCGCCGACACGTGCCAGTCCTGCATCGCCGCGGCGAACGCGCGACTGCCCGGAGCCGTGATGGCAACCCCTGGACGGGCGCGGATCACCACGTGCGTGGAGGCGTACCCACCGACCTCGTCGGCAATCCTCGGCACGCCGGCGGCCGGTGCCGCGGTCACCGGACGCACCGCCGCCAGCAACATCGCTGCAACGATGACACGAATTCTTCCCGCGTGCGGCATCCTTCTTTCCCGCCTTTCTCGGACTCTCTCAAAAGGGTACGCCATGACCGGCGGAATGGGAACCGAAAATCGCGGATATCCACCGCCGAACCGCCCGTCACGGCGAGTCCGAAGAGGGCATCAGGCCGCTCGCCGATAACGGGGTTGCCGCCCGCACGACCGGACGCTAGAGTTCGCGTCGAGCAGGCCGGAGCCTGCTCGTTCACCCTCCGCCAATGCAGCGCCGCCTGGCGAGCCGAGCACTCTGCAAGGGATTGCCCATGTCATCTCGTCAATACCTGTTCACATCCGAGTCCGTGTCGATGGGTCATCCCGACAAGCTCGCGGACCAGATATCAGACGCCGTGCTCGATGCCATGCTGGCCGTGGACGCCGGGTCGCGGGTCGCCTGCGAGACGTTGGTCACGACCGGGATGGTCATCGTCGCGGGCGAGGTGAAGTGCGAGGGATACGTCGACATCGCCGAGATCGTTCGCGAGACGGTGGCCCGCGCCGGCTACGACCACGGGTCGCTGGGGTTCGACGGCCGGAGCTGTGCCGTGCTCGTGTCACTCGATCAGCAGAGCCCGGACATCGCCCGGGGCGTCGACGAAGACCCGGCCTCCGGCAAGGCGCAGGGCGCCGGTGACCAGGGCATGATGTTCGGTTTCGCCTGTCGCGAGACGCCTTCGTTCATGCCGCTGCCCATCGATCTCGCCCACCGGCTGGTCTTCCGCCAGGCGGAGGTCCGCCGCAGCGGCGCGATCCCGAACCTCCGCCCCGACGCCAAGAGCCAGGTGACCGTCGAGTACGCGGGCGACCGCCCGGTGCGCATCCACACGATCGTCCTCTCCACGCAGCACGGCCCGGAATGGAACGACCGCCAGCGAGAGCTCGCCAACGCGGTCATCAAGCACATTCTCAAGCCGGTGCTGGGCGAGTGGTGGAACGACGACATCGTCGTTCACGTCAATCCCACGGGAAAGTTCGAGCTGGGCGGACCCGTGGCGGATTGCGGCCTGACGGGGCGCAAGATCATCGTCGACACCTACGGCGGCCGCGGGCGCCACGGCGGCGGCGCGTTCTCCGGCAAGGATCCCTCCAAGGTCGACCGTTCCGCCGCCTACATGGCCCGGTACATCGCCAAGAACATCGTCGCCGCGGAACTCGCGGACATCTGCGAGGTGCAGCTCAGCTACGCGATCGGCCGGGCGGAGCCGACGTCGATCAACGTGGACTGCGCCGGCACGGCACGGATCGACGAGGTCAGGATCGTCGAACTGATCACGAAGCATTTCGACCTGACACCCGGCGGCATCATCAGGACCCTCGACCTGAGACGCCCGATCTACCATGTGACCGCGGTCCACGGCCATTTCGGCCGGACCCCCGGCGAAGGCGGCGAAGGCACCTTCAGCTGGGAAAAGACGGACAAGGCCCACGAGCTCCGGGCCGCCGCCGAGCAGTCCTGCGGCGCGACTGCGTAAACGGGACGGTGGAAGGTGATCTCGATGTCATCCGGGTGCTGACACCGTTGCGGATCACGGACGACGGCGTCTCGGCCATACTCACCGCGTTCGACTTCGACGTCTTCATCGACTACGTGGGAGAGGCCCAGGAAACCGCCGCCGCCCGCAACGATCAGTTGGATCTTGCCGGGTACTGGAGCTGCGTGGGCCTCGTGCTTCTGTGCGAGACGTACACGCTCGCGTGCTTCGCGGCGGCGCCCGCATGCTATGTGGTGTGCACGGGAATCTGTGCCAGTCCCGGCATCCTGTTTTGTCTCTCCTGTATCATCGCGTGCGCGGGTGGAGTTGCGGCGATCTGCCAGACCGCCTACAACTGCTGGCAGACGGCGAGCACAAACGGGTGCGTCCCGTGGTGAGTTTCGATTATGGGTAACGCGCGAGCGATCAAACCCCGCTACATTGTCATTATCGCCGCGTCTGGAATCGCAGGCGGGTTGCTCGGGTTCGTGGCGGCCGGCTGGGGCGCGATGATCGGAGCAGGTGTCGCCGGCGCCCTGGCCGGCTGTATCACCTGCCTGAACCTCGATCGACGCCATTGAAGAGGTCAGGGATCGACCTTCCGGACGCGTTTGATCCAGCGTGATCATGACGGCAATCGGCGGCGCGACGGCGCTGCTGCGGTTTTCCTCGAACGGAATCCGGCCGGCGTAGCTCCGGTACGGTTGGTCCTCCTCGGTCACGTGCAGCGCCTCAGTTCTTCTTCTTCCACACGTACACGCACTTGCGCAGCTCCCGGCGGCCGTGGGCGCCCATCTGCTGGCTGCTGTTGCCCTTGCCCCTCGCCAGCGTCCAGATGCGCTCGACGACCAGGCCCAGCCGCCGCGCGAAGTCGGACAGGATGAGGTCCACCGGCACCTCCTCGCCGGCGTAACGCACGTTGTCGTTGACCATCACCAGCCGGCCGCCGGGACGAAGGACGCGAGAGAGCTCGGCAACCACGAAGCACATCTCGAAGAAGTAGTTCTCGACCATGCGCGGGACGTTGGCGTTGTTCAGCAGGCCCGCCCGGCCCCGGTCGCGCAGCAACGCCAGGACCTCGCCGAGGGCGCGCTGTCGCTCGAAGACGCCGACGATACGCGCGCAGACATCGTCTCGACCCGCCGCGGCGTACGCCCTACGGAGCTGCTGCACCTTGGCGGCGTTCTCCACCGTGCACGACAGCATGGTTTGGCGCAGTCGCTTGACGTCACCGTCACCGAGGCCGAGATAGACCAGCTCCAGGGCGTAGGTCCGCGTGTAGTCGTAGCGGTTGCAGTACGGCGGCGACGTCAGGACCAGGTCGACGCCGGCCTCGTCGAGGCGCGGCAGCACGTCGAGACAGGACCCGCACCGCAGGTCCGGCTCCGGCCCCCCGGACACGTCGCCCAGATCCGCACCGATCCGCGCCAACTGCCGGTCGATCGCCTCCGAGAATGGCTCGATACGTCTCTTGGTGAACCTGGAACCCACTCGCGGCCGCTTGGCGCGGCGGTCCCACCGCAAGTACTGGCCATCCTTGCGGGTATAACTGATCGACTCCAGGATCGACAGGCCCGCCAGATGAAACAGCCGCCGCACGTGCGGGTCCCGTACACGGCGCGCGCAGTACGCCCGGTAGCCGGCGATGGCCCTCTCCGTCGCCGGCGGAAACGCGCCGCGCGTGATCGTGATATGCGCCAGCTCGTGTGCAGCGTCGAAGTGTTGCTGCCAGTTCTCTCCAGCTATTGCCTCGATGCGGCGCCGAAACGTGGCGGCGTTCACAGCCTCGGCGGAGAGTCGCGCCTCCATCACCGACATGCCCACCGGAAGCAATTCGATCCCGATCGACCGCCGCCCGAGGCGGCGGGCCGCGAAGATCGTGGTCCCGATGCCGGCAAACGGGTCGAGCACGACGTCGCCGGGCGACGTGTACCGCTGTATCACGTCGGCAGCGAGCGGCGCGGAGAACGCTTCCTTGTACTTCAGCCACCCGAAACCGGGCATGTTGCGGTTCGCCTGGAAGCTGACGAGCGTGCGGTCCAGATGCGGGCTCGTGCGGATACGGGCGCGGTATCGCTCGTACAACGCGTCTCGTTCGGATCGCCGGCTGGTCGCCGCAGGCATCGGGCGATCGTAATCGAAATATGGGTGGTACGGGGCATGCCCGCCCACGGGCGAACTCGTCCGCCGCAGGCGGACTCGCTCGACCGTGCCACCCGGCGCGGCGATCGTCAACTGTGTCACGCTGCGCAGCGGCTCTGTGTGGCACGGTTGAAGGAGTTCGCCTCCTGGCGAACTCCTTCGGCCGTGGTACGACGCCCGCTCACGCCGCCCGCGAGATCTCGTCGTCGCCGGCCGGCTCCGGCTCCGGCTCCGGCGCCGGCGCCGGCATGACCCCGAGCTCGACGAGCATGGCCTCGGCTTCATCGCGGGCGGGCTTGTAGCACCACTCCCGGCCGTCGCAGTCGGCGCAGTTCCAGGCGATCTCGGCCGATCCCTGCGCCGTCCTGGTCTCGCCGTCTTCCACCGCGAGCCGCGCGAGGAAGTTGTGGGCCTCGGCCTTCTTGAGGCGATAGTCGCAGCGATCGGCGATCGCCAGCGCGTCGCGGGCAATCCGGGACGCCTGCTCCTGTTTGCCGGCGAGCCGGTGCCAGCGGGCCCACGTCAGCAGCAGGTCGGGCTCGAAGCCGACCAGGTCGTTTCGCCGGCACCGCGACAGCGCGTCGCGCAGGTATCGCTCCGCATCGTCGAGATGGCCGGCCGTGTCGCCGGAATCCTTCCTGGTCTTCGTGATCATGGCGACGTGCGCCGCACCCAGCAGCCAGCCGGAACGGACGTAGTCGTGCTCGTTCGGCTCCGCCCGCCTGGCGGCCTCCTCGACGAACGCCCGGGATTTCTTCGCCGCATCGAGGGCTGCGCCGGAATCGCCCATGAGCAGCGCCCGCTGCGTGTAGTACGAGAAGGAGACGCTCTGGATCTGGCGGTCCGACGAGTCCTTGACCAGCTCGAACGCCGCGTTGAGCTCCGTGCCGGCTTCGTCGAACATGCCGCGGTGTGCCAGCAGCAGGCCGAGCCGATTGCGCGCGACCGCCTGAAGGTCTTCGTCGTCCAGCGACCGGGCCAGTTCCACGAGACGGCGGAGACTCTGCTCGGCGGTCTTCAGGGACCCCAGCCTCGTCTGGACGCCGGCGAGCGTCTCCAGCACCATGGCCAGCTCCTGCTCGCTCCCGGCCGATTCGAAGCTGGCAATGTTCGCCTCGCACATCGCCACGGCGCGGCGCGTCTCGCCGGAATAGCTGCATGCCTTGGCGAGCGAATCCACCGCCCATGCGCAATCGAGCCGGTCGGCGAGCTTCGGCGTGGCACCCTCGAAGAGACCTCGCAGAATCTGCATGAGAAGCTGCTGGTCGGCGAAACGGTCGCGGAGATGCTTCATGAGGCGGCCGGTGAGCAGCGCATACGCCTCCTGGAAGCGTCGCGCCCTGACCAGGTGGTGGTACTGCTCGACGAGCGGCTGGAGTTCCTCGATCCGCGTGATCTGCACGGGGAGCTTCGCCTGTTCGAAGTACTTCGCGAGGTGCGCGTGGACCCGGACGGGATCGGCCAGCCGGCGATACGTCGCGCCGCGGATAATCCGGTGGATGTCGTAGCGGCCCGAGACGGTGTCGTGCATGATCACACCGCGCACGACGAGCTCGTCGAGCATGACGGAGATCGGCGCCCCGTCGCGATACGGATCGAACATCGCCGCCTGCTCGGCGGTGACCGGACCCCGGATCGCGGCGAGGTGGCTGAGCATCGCCTCCGTCCTGGGATCCAGCCCGGCCAGCGCCGCATCGATGATCCGCGGATGACGTTCGCCGCCGTCGGATCGCGGCACGCCGGCTCGCCGCGCGGAGCGAACTTTTCCGGAGTCCCTGCCCTTCGTGATCATGCCCGCCGCGAGCCGAATGGCCAGCGGCTGGAACCCGCGATCGGCACACGCGGCTTCGAGTTCCGCAGGCGTGCCCTCCAGGCCGCAGCGCTCCAGGAGTGCGACCGCGTCGGCGGGTTCCAGGCCGCCCAGTTCGGTCACCACGAGCCGGTCTGGCGACGGGTCGCCCAGCTCGGCGGGAGTCAACCGGGTCGTGATCAGCACGCGGCTCTCGATCGGCTGCACCGCCAGCCGCCGCATGAACTCGGCGGCATGCAGGTCCGCGCAGAGCAGGTGGTCGCCGGACTCGTCCTCCAGGTACTCCGCGCCGTGGTACGCCGCGCCGAGGCCGGAGAAGGCCCGCAGTTCACGCTCCAGGCCGTCGAGGATCAGCAGGTGCCGCCCCTCCCGGAGGAGGCTCAGCAGGTTGTCCACTTTCTGCGAGCGCGACGAGAGATACGTCCTGGTCCCGACCTCCCCGGCGCTCAGGTACGAGATGGCTTCGTCGAGAAAGACACTGAACGACGCGCCGGGGCGATCGAACGACCACCACAGGACGCCGGCGGGCCTGGTCCGCGGCGCGATGCGGCATGCGGCGCGGACCTCCGGCGGGTCGTCGTCAAGCCCGGGCACCGGCTCATCGAGCACGTCCCGCTTCATCCACGTCCACGCCAGCGCGGACTTGCCCATTCCGCCGGGTGAGACCAGTACCCGCACGGCGGCAGTCTGCTTCTTGCGCAGCCACTCGGAGAGGGCCTTCCGTTCGCTGAGCCGTCCCGTGAAACGGTCGACGCCTGCGTAGGGAAGCACCATGTACGGGGCGGGCATCTGCGGCAACACGGCTAGTCCCCTGGGCTCCGGCGGCGCAGCGAGCGTGAAGGTGATCGGCACGGCCCGGGCCCGTCGCGGGCTCGTTGACCGGCGCCGGAAGCCCAGGATCACGCACAACACGACGAACGCCGCCATGACCCTCGACGTCAACGGGGCCACCGCGATCACCGAGTCCGGCAGCGCCGACATGACATCGACCGGGAACCACTGTGGCGTACCGCGATCAACCAGCGCCGCGGCCACAGCGAGCACCAGTCCGACCGCCGCGAGCAACATGTACCTGCCGTTCACAGCCCTTCGCCCGTCCCTTCGAGATCGGTTCGATCGTTATCGGTCTCTTCATCCGCCGCGCCCGGCGCGTCTATCCTCATATCGGCCGGTGCGCCCGACGATTCCACCCGTCCATGGGCGGACCACCGCCACGGTCCGGGAGCGTTCTCCATGAACCGAGCTCGATCCGCTCGTCTCGCCATCCTTGCCGTGGCCATGTGCGGTCTCGCGGTGCCCGCCGGCGGCCGCGCACAGGACAATGCCGCCGTGGCCGGACAGGTCGACCCCGGCGCACTGACCATCGAGGCGGTCCAGGCGCACATCACCGAACTCGAGCAGCTCCAGCAGGCCGGCGCGCTGGGCGACGAGGACACGACGCGGCTGCAACTGTATCACGGCGCCCTGGCGTCGCTGCAGGCGGCCGAGCAGTCGGCGCAGCTCGGCCGGGAGTTCGACGAGGAGGAAGCCGAGGCGCCCGTCGAGCTCGAGGCGGTCAAGGCCCGGCTCGCAGAGCCGCTGACCGAGCTGATGCCATCGGTCCCGCCGGACGCGACGTTGAGCATGCTGGAAGAAGCGCTCGCTGCCGCAGAGATCGACCTCAACTCCGCCCGCGACCGGTTGCGGGAGATCGAGACGGAGCTCGAGCACCGTGCCACGCGAAGGACGGAGATCCTCCAGCAGAGCGCCGCCTCCCAGCAGGATCTCGACGAGGTCATCGGGCGGTTGGGGGCGTTACCGCTGGCGGACGAGTCGCCGGCATTGACGGCGGCCCGATCCACGAAGCTGCAGGCCGATCAGCGTGCGGTGGAGCAGTTGATCGATCTCGCAAAACAGGAGCGCGAGAACTACGACGCCAGGAGCGACTTGATTCCACTGCGGCGCGAGCGATGGGTGCGCCGCATCGCCCAACTGGACAAGCTCACCGCCGCCTGGCAGGTGCTGGTGGACTGGGACCGGAAGGAGCTGGTGATACCGAACAAGATCTTCGTGACCGACACCGTCGTGAACTGGACGCTGTCGGACCAGATCCTGCGCCTGGTCTTCCCGGTCGTGATCGAGCACGGCTCGGACACCGAACTGGCCGAGAGGGTGCTGCTGGAGATCGCCAGGGAGCACCCCAACGTGCTCAACGATCCGGCACCCTCGACCATGTTCAAGAAGATCGGGGACAACGGCCTGGAGATCGACCTGAGACTGTTCATCCCGCACATCGATCACTTCGTCAAGGTCTGAGGCGGACCCGGTTCAGCCGAACAGCTTCCTGAGGCGACCGAAGCCGCCCTTGTGCGCCTCGATCATGAGCTCCAGCTCGCCCCGGTCGAAATAGATCCCTTCGCACTCGCTGCACTTGTCGACGAGGATGCCGTCCATCTCGATCTCCTGCATGTCGGCGCCGCACTTGGGGCATTTCATCCAATGCTCGCTCCTGGCGGCCTCGGTGGCCCGCTCGGTGCGGGCCCGGTTCAGCTCGTCGCGCTTTTTCTTGAGCAACTCGACGTCCTTGTCGTGGAAGTAACGTTCTTCTTCGTCGTACCCGGACGGCATTACTTCTTCAGGCGTCATGAAAGTGTCCTCGCACGGTCGGGGTGTGGTCGCTCACGAAACCCACGAGAAGGTCTCCAGATGTTCGCGAAGATGCCGCGCGGTGGGAAAGGCACGCCGGATGAGGTCGCGCCGCAGCCCCCGGCAGATGGACTTGATCTCCGGCGGCTGGGAGGCGTACCACGCGGCACCGCCCACGGCGTCGTAGAGCAGCCGCACGAGATCGGCGACGTCGTGGCCGATGTGCGCCGCGGTCGGCGCACCCCAGTGAAAGAAGTCCACGATCTTCACGTCGAAAGTGATCCCGATCCGGTTGACGAGCACGTTGCTGTCGTGCAGGTCGCCGTGGTACTCGCGCACCTTGTGGATCTCCTCCAGGCCCCGCGCCAGCGCATAGGTAAGATGCAGCGCCTCGAACGGGCGAAGCCGGGCGCCGGGCTGGCGGGCGACGAAGTCGCTCAGCAGCTCCCCGTCCACGAACTCACTGATCAGGCAGGTGATCGGTACGCCGCGGTATTGCAGTGACTCGGAGTGGTGGTACTGGATGACGATGGGGCAGCGCCGCAGCCGATCGAGTTTCTTGGCGTAAAACCGCACGGCCCGGTCACCGATGTTGCGCTTCGGATAAAACAGCTTGGCGGTGCGATGGATCCCGGTTCGCGACTCCACGACCTTGTACACCTCGCCCTCCCAACCGCTGCCGAGCTTGACATCGACGACGTACTTGCCGCCGATGGTCCGGCCGGGCCGGAGGCTGAACGACGTGATGGCCTTCTCGGAAGTCCTCATCGCGGTTCACATGGTATCGGGGCGTCGGCGCCTCGTTCAACGGCCATCCGGACAACATCGATAGATCAGGAACGTCAGGTCATCCGGATGGGACGGGTGCTCCGGCTGCGGATCCTGCATCCGGCGGCGGCACTGCTCCGCCAGCGTCCCGGCCGCCGAGGCCAGCGGGCCCTTCCTGATCAGGTCGACGATCTCCGCCAGGTGGAGGTTGTCGAAGAGACCGTCGCTGCCAAGCAGCACGGTGTCGCGCGGCTGAAGCTTCAAGGTACGCCCCACCTCGATCCGCATCTCCGGCGAGCCGACGATGTTCGACACGATGTGGCGGTCCTGGTGATGGATCGCCTCCCGGTGATCGAGCAGGCCCGCCTCGACGGCGTATCCCACCGGCGAATGGGCGACCGTCAGCAACTTGATCCGGCCGCGCTGGCCGACGACCAGGATCGTCGAATCGCCCACGTGGTAGGGCCGGATGGTCGAGCCGTCGAGTTCGACGGCGGCCATCGTGGTGGCCGCCCCGATGCCCAGCGCCCTGATCGCGTCGTTCGCCCGCTCCAGGCCGTCCAGGATGGCGGTCCGGAGGAGCCCGGTCCCGGGCGTCGAGCCGGTGACGCTGTCCAGAAGGGCCTGCATCGCCAGCTCGGCCGCCTCGGCGCCCGCCCTGTGGCCACCCACGCCGTCGGCCACCGCGAGGATCACCGCGCCGCGTCCGGCCGGAATGACCGCCGCCGCGTCCTCGTTGTCCGTCTCCTTGCCGGGGCTGCGGGCGGAGAACACGGCCACCTGCCCACCGGCGAGGGGGCGGACCTCCGGGGTCGTCATCTCGCCGCGGGTGACGATCATCGCCTGTAGTAGTGGTTCGTCCGTGGCCATGGCGGGGGCGTCCGGCCCTAATCATCGCCGCGACGGTCCGGTACGTCCACCGGTCATGCGCCGGTGCGGCCCGTATGATCCGGGCATGCCCGAAACGGCCCCACAGCGTTCGACCACCGCCAGGGATCTCGTCACCGCGCGGATTGCCGGCCGCGCAAAGCAGTTCCCGCGACTGTTCCCGGAGGCGCTTCGCACCGACGGCCTCGACACGCGCGACACCGCCCTGGCGCATGCGATCGACCAGGCGGTGGCACGCAGGTGGCTCACGCTCGTCGCCGTGCTCAGAGCGAAGCTCAATCGTCCCTGGGACCGGCTGCACCCGTCGGTGCAGGCACCGCTGCTGGTCGGGGCCGCCCAACTGCTGCTCATGGAGCGAATCCCCGATCACGCCGCGATCAACGAGGCCGTCAACTGGACCAAGCCGCGACAGCCCAGGGCGGCCGGCATGGTCAATGCGGTGCTGCGCCGGGTCGCCCGGCTGCGGGAGAAAACAGACCGGGTCTCTTTTTCTTTGCCCGCCGCGGGCGAAGAAAAAGAGACCCGGTCTGTTTTCTCCCGCAACGAACTTCCACTGCACGATGGCCGGGTACTCCGGCTGTGCGAGGGGGTCTTCGACGAGGATCCGCTGAAGCGACTCGCCCAGCAGACATCGCACCCGCCGGAGTTGCTGGCGAGGTGGGTCGAGCGCTACGGCTTCGAGCAGGCCGCTCGCCTCGCCGAGCACGGTCTCATTCGCCCGCCGATCATCGTGTCCGGCGCCGACCCGCTGCCCGGGCCGCCCCTCTGCGAACCGCACGACGAGCCGGGGTTCGCCGTGTTCACCGGGGACCGGGCTGCGCTCGTACCCCTGCTCGCCGAATACCCGACACTCCGCGTGCAGGACCCGGGCTCCGCCGCGGCAGTGACTGCCACCGCGGAACAGGTTCCGAACCTGATCGTCGAGCTGTGCGCGGGCAAGGGAACGCAGACCCGTCAACTCACGGCCATCCATCCCCAGGCCCTGATCATCGCCAGCGATGCCAACCCGCAGAAACTGGCCGTGCTGCGCGATGACTTCGCCGGCCACGACCGGGTGCGGGTGGTCGAGCCGGCCGGACTGATCGATCACGCCGGGCAGGCCGACCTGGTGATCGTCGACGTGCCATGCTCCAACACCGGTGTGCTGGCCCGTCGGGTGGAAGCGAGGTATCGCTGCACCGATGAGATCCTCACGGAGTTGTGGGACCTCCAGCGGCAGATCCTGGTCGACGCGGTGCGGCTCACGACCCCGCAGGGTCGGATCCTGTACTGCACGTGCAGCATCGAGCCCCAGGAGAACACCGAGCAGGTCCGGCGGCTCGTCAAGTGGCACAAGGCCCGTGTCCAGTACCAGAGACACCTGCTGCCTGCGGGCCGACCGGGCGACCCCGTGTCCGGGTACCGCGACGGTGGATACTTCGCCATCCTGCAGCTTCCTTGAGCAGCGGGGCTTGCTACTATTGCGGATTCGTGCGCCGGACGGACGCCCCCGCCGACAGTCGACGAGTCGTCATGAACATCACGGACATACTCTCGCCCAAGGCAGTCAAGGTCCCGTTGGTCTCCACGGAGAAGAAGGCGGTCATTGACGAGCTCGTGGACCTGCTGAATGACTCCGGGCTCATCACCGATCCCGACACGCTGAAGCGCATTGTCTGGGAGCGCGAACAGCAGCGGTCAACCGGCATCGGCGACGGGCTCGCCATTCCGCATGGCAGGAGCGACTGCTCCGAAGACCTGGTGATAGCGATCGGGCGCCCCACCGAACCGATCGATTTCGAGTCGCTGGACAACCACCCCGTCGAGCTGGTGGTGCTGCTCGCCTCTCCACCGACGCGCACGGCCGACCACATCCAGGCGCTCGGCAAGATCAGCCGGATCATGTCCGACCCGAGCTTCCGCCACGCCGCGTACACGGCAACATCGGCGGAGACGCTGTACCAGCTCTTCAAGGAAGCCGAAAAACCCGTGGCGCACTAGTGCACCGTCAGGCTCGATTCTTGTGGCGATGATCCGCGAAGGTCGATGTCATAGCTGAGCTTCGGACGGTCGCCAAGAGGCGAAGCTTGTCGCGCTGTGTTGCTCGGCGCCACCGGAGGGCCGATCGCGTTGGACGCTCGGCTGCTCGCCGGCCAGATGGTGGCGTTGGAGATCGTGGATTCGATCTCGCATGAGACCGTGCGGCAGACGCTTCAAAAAACGAGCTGAAGCCGTGGCAGAAGAAGATGTGGTGCATTCCGCCTCACGCGAATGCCGAGTTCGTGTGCGCGATGGAGAACGTCCTGGAGGCCTACGACCAGCCGTACGA
>JADFOJ010000079.1 GCA_022562915.1 Planctomycetota bacterium
AAGCAGATTAAAATATTTTCCATCGTGTGCAGCTCCGGGTTTGCGGATAAACAAGATCCGGAACTGCTTCGGACCGCTGAAAATGCCCGGCCCGAACTCGTGAGATTTTTCAAGGAGCTTTCCCAATCCACCGGAGGTCGATTTCTCAATACTTCCGATAGCGAAACCGTCAATACGTTACAAGAGGATATCGCGGGGAAACCAAAGCGATTTCTGGAACTTAAGCATATGACCTCGGAAGACGTCGAGAATCGAAAATTTCCCCAACATCACATTCGAGTCGCATTTCTACCTCTGTTACCGGCAGCCGAAATGACTTTCTCGGAACATCCTGCGGTTGACCGGGCTGCCGGTATGATCGTTCGTTTGGATCAAACAGATGGGCTGGAGGTCGTCAGACTTCGGGCCGTAAAAAAAGAATGGGCCACCCTGCGATATGAGAACAGTTCTGAAATCTCCATCATTCAATCAGTTGCTCAAAAATTAGGTGTCGATTTTCTCATTGGCGGAGACTATCAAGCGCAGCAGGATGATCATGCCCAAATCGTGCTGACAGTCTACGACAGCCAGGGACAATTCGTGACAAAGACCAAACCTGCCTCAGGTCAGGGGGAACAATTGGATCAGCACTGCATCAGAAACCTGCTCGAAACCATGTCTTCATTGGGACGCAGCAACAACACAAAGGCGGCGGCGTTTGCTGCCATCCTGGGAACCAAGGAATCGATCAATTCCCTACAGAGATCTCTTGCAAACTCTGACAGGGCATTCGAATTGTTGATCCAGGGTTATCAGCTTCTTGAAAACGCGACGGAATTTTCCGCCAATGACCCGCAGGGGAAGAAATTATCCAAAAATGCAAAAGACCGTTTGTTGGACTCTCTCAAAGCCGACTCCAAAAATCCATTTACGTTGTCTCTATTGGCAAGTTGTGAATTCAATTTAGAAAATCATCCGGCTGCCAAGATTTGTTTGACGCAGGCCTATGAGGCGCGAAACCGGCTTGAAGATGACGAAAATTTGAGATTAGAAATTGAGGCAGACTACTCACTCTTCGTGGATGAAAATCCCGGAAAAGCTATTGAACTCTACAAACAGTTGACCAAGAGGGCCGACTCAGTTTTCTCGGCTGCAGGGTTGCGAGCCCGTTGGATGCTCTCAGGGCTTTACCTTGGAGACTGGGGAGCGACGGATTCCAATACTAAGTCACTGTTTCCAGACACATCTCGAAAAGAACGAGACGTGGCACGACGAAACAAAGCTGAGGAATTCATTTTGGATATCCTGGCTTATTGGCCGAAGTCTGCCGAGGCTGCTTACTATGAAAAATTCTTAAATCCGGTGCAGCAGCAACAGCGAGTCGAACCGGCTGACACACAAACCGAGATCAGGTATGCCTCACAAGGCATGCTGCGCCTCAGGCGAGACTATACTTACGGTTTCTCTGTTCCGCAGACAGGTCGAAAAAAGTTTGCGCGGTATTCACGCAAACCGACACAAAAAGAAGATGGAAGTTAATGAGCTTCCAGACTCATTTTATCTGCGAAGCTTCCGGGAAGCGTGTGTTTTCCCGTCAGAGAGAATTGCTTCCATCCAATGTGTCTATCTAACTGCCGGAGTAGAGAGCGTAGAATTCAGGCGATTTCAAAAAGTCTGATCGATTTTTCTTAGACACGAAGAAATAGAATCGGTCATCGTACCGCCAAATGTAATTTCCCTGCTTCGTCTCGCCGGTTCGCTTCAGAAGAACCACGCCGAAGCTGGATCGGTTTCACGGGGGCAGGTCAATGCCCCGTGCCGCGTTGAGGTGGGCCATCATGACTTCGCCCTGCCGGGCGTAGTCGATCGCTTCGCCGAGGATGCGCGCGGCTTCCTGGTCCGCGTGGAAGCCCATCGAGTTCTCAGCGGCGATGAAGTCCAGCCGCCACTGGGCGCGGCGGTGCATCCGGCGGGCGTCGGCGAGCCGGGCGTCGGTCGCGCCGCCTTTCACGGCGTCGACGATGGCCGACAGCAGGTCGAACGTCGCATCCTCGCCCCGTTTCATCAGGTTGGCGGTGCGGTCCTGGATGACCTGGGCTCGCGCAATCATCTCCGTCTCGCTGGCGCCGTGACAGGTGCCGCACGCCCGCGCGGCGTTCAGGAGGGGGCTCCTGATGTGATGGTCGGTGATCTTGATGGCGCCTTCGCGCATGTAGGGCATGTGGCAGTCGGCGCAGGAGACGCCGGCGCGTGCGTGGATGCCCTGGCTCCACAACTCGAACTCCGGGTGCTGCGCCTTGAGCATCGGGGCGCCGGTGAGCGTATGCGTCCAGTCCTTGAAGGGCGCGCCGTCGGTGCCCGCCGTTTCGTAGTACTCTTCAAGCTGCTCCATCTTGAGACCATTGTGCCATGGATAGACGAGCAGCTTGCCGCTGCCCTTGAAGTAGTACTCCACGTGACACTGGCCGCACGACATGGACCGCATCTCGTGCCGGGAGGCCATGGCGTTGGGGTCGTAGGGTTCGCTGCGGTCGCCGACACGCCAGCGCTCGATGCTGGGAAAGTGCGGGACCGGATCGTTTGATTCGGCCAGGGCCTGGATCCCGTTGAGGAACCCCGGTCGCGTGACGCGCAGGCGCATCGAAACGGGATCATGGCAGTCCACGCAGGAGACCGGGTGCTCGACGAGCGTGGTCGCATCGTCGTACGTCATCGCGCACACCGCCTCGAATCCCTTCATGAGCTGCTGCCGGGCGGTGTCGCTGTCGAAGGGATCGGTCAGCTCGCCGGGGGCGCCGCGCTCAAGCCCGGCCTTGCGATACGCCGGGATGATCGAGGCGTGACAGTGCAGGCAGGCACCCGGCTGTCTTACCACCTTGACACGCTCGGTCTCGCGCTGATCGGACAGCATGTAGGCGTGGCCGCGTTCCTCGCGATAGTCGATGCCGAAGGCGTATCCGGCGAAGAGGTCGCGCCAGACCGGGAACTCGTCGATCTTCTGGAACGCCTCGCTGCCCCCGTGGCGGGTCCGCTCGATGTCCACCGTTCTGAGGTAGCCGTCGTACTGGCGCGGAAAGTTCCTGCCCCACACCGCGGGGTCGTCGATGGTCTCGTCGAGATCCACGACGCTGAACGCCACGCGCTCGCCTTCGGCCTTGCGTTTCGCGATGTTGGCCAGCAGCGACACGATCAGCGCGGTCGCCACCGCGGTGACGGCGATGACGGACAGGTAGCCGAGCAGGGCGCGGCGTCGGCGGAAGGTCTTTGTGCTGCCTGGCGTCTCGGTCATGGTCGAGCTCCTTGCGAAGCGGGGCAGGCGGGTCAGACGGTCATCGCGCCAAGCCGTGGCCGATGCCGCGGTGGCAGTGCAGGCAGTCCATCGATTCGTCGAAGTGCGAGGCGGCCGCCAGCAGTTCATCCAGCATCGGCCGGTGACACTCGATGCAGTTGTCGTTCACGACGCGGCGGCTGCGCTCGATCATCCGCAGCGGTTCGGCCGCAGTGTTGAAGGTGAAGGCCTTGGAGTGCCGGAACCCGGCGTCTGCCTTGGTGGCGTACTTGCCGATGAGATCATGTGGTGCGTGGCAGTCGTTGCAGACGGCGACGTGATGATGAGCCGACTGCTGCCAGCCGCTGAAGTGCTCGTTCATGATGTGACAGTTGATGCAGGCGGCCGGGTCGTTGGAGAGATAGCTCCCGCCCTCGGCGTAGTAGAACGTGAACCCGCCGGTCCCCAGCACGATGCCGATCGAGATGCTCAGGACCAGGCCAAACGCCGTAATGCCTCTGCTCGCGCGCAGCTGTTGCACTCCTCGTTCCGTCTGCAGGGACAGCTTAGCACAGACGGGCGCTCGCGTCATGGTGAGATTATTGATGCTCGGCGAGTCGCTCCGGACGAACCTCCCTTGGGCCATCCCGGTGACGAGTAGTCTTCCGCCAGCAGTACTGTCATAGCTGACCGGTCGGGTTCCGTGGTAATCCAGAACTTCGTTCCGTCTTCCGCGCGGTATACCGACGCAGGGATAGGAAGGAATCGAGCAGCCGTTGATCGACCTTACCGGTATGAGATGCTGATCCCGGACTTCGAGGGAGTGCTGGACAATGACGTGACGGTCGGCCGTCAATTGCGACAAGCCGGCCGTGGACCGGAAGGCAATACTTGGACCGCGTTCACACGCTCCGGAACGCAGTCGGTTGCGCGCACTTGCGAGCCTTTTCGAAGACGCTAGAATGCCTACAGAATCAGGCACTTTCTGCCTCTTCAGCGGGGTTACTTGAGCCGGATCACACCCGCGAGGTCACAGGTTCGACGTGCGCATTCGGCGCGGAACGATGCCTGCGTCGCGCGGCCAGCGCCGCCAGGGCCAGGACCGCGAGGCCGGGTGGCGCCGGGGTCGCGGAGTGCACGGAATGAAAGAGACCGTTCGGACCCCCCAGGGTGAAGGGATCGGGCCAGAAGTCGGCGCTCGTGTCCACGCCGTTGAGATTCCGGTTGATGCCGTCGAGTTGGAGAGCGCCGGACGGTGCAACGTGATCCCACGGAACGTCGGAGGTGGTGATCTGGAGGATATCCGAGAAGATGATCGCTCCGTCAAGCGACCCGATTCGCACATCGAAGGCCAGGTCGATCAGGGAGCTGAACAACCCACCCAGCTCATCGACGAACTCGATGATCATCTGACCCAGGCTGGCCAGGTCCTGCTGCAGTGTGATGAAGTAGAAGTCGAGCCCACCGCCGAGATCGATCGGCTCGACGCTCACCAGATGCAGGGCCACGAGTTCAATGTCAACGGTGTCTGACATGCCCGCGCCCGGAACCGAGGCCGCCTCCAGCCGCTCGATGATGGTGTCGGCCGTTCCAGTGTCCCGGCCGGTCGGCCCGAGCCCGAAGCTGAAGCTCCCCAGCGGCACGCCTGTGAATTCAAAGCCCATGAACGTCGTCGGCGTTGTCGTCTCGAAGAGGTCCCAGCCGGCTCCGATGGCGAACGACGCTTGGCTCGTGCCCGCAGGCACCATGGTGAGCAGCACGCCCGCACAGATGAGAACAGCCTTGTCGTTGATCAACAGGCAACGCATGGTGAGCTCTTCAAAGAGCCATCCACGATGACACGCTGCCTGCCCGATGGCAAGAACATTCTCCGTGTTTCTCGGGTGCCGGTGTCAACCCAATTGCCCAGCGGGCATGGCAACCATGTCTACTGCGGCGTCAGACCATCCTTTATGCACCGGTGAACGACTATCATGTGGGCAATGATGCATCGTGTATTCGCCGTGCTGATGGTCCTGGCCGTGCTGCCGGCGCTTCGGGCCGAGCCGCCCGACAACCGTAACGGTGCGACGTGGTATGGCCGGGCGCTCGAGAACTTTCCGAGCGTGACCGACGAGGAGTGGGAGTTGGTGAACCGGTATCGCGCCCACTCGGCGGGCGTGCCGCCGGTGGAGCTTCGCCGGATCCTCGCGCGGTTCGACCGGGCCATGGGCCACGCGCGGCGCGGCGCGCGACAGAAGTACAGCGACTACCAGCTTGACTACTCCCAGGGCTTCGACCTGATGCTGCCGCACCTGACGCGGATGCGCACACTGGCCAGGGTGATGCAGGCCGACGCCCTCGTGAAGCTGCACGACGGCGACGCCGGGGCCGCCGCGGACCGGATCGCCAGCATGTACCGGATGGGCAGTCACATGGGGGAGGACCGGATCGTGATCAGTTCGCTGGTCGGCCAGATCGTGTGGAAGGCCGGCGACCAGGCGCTGCAGACGATGCTCGACCGCGGCGCGCTCGGCCCGGCCGAAGCCGCGGTGGCGCTCAGGGCGGCCGAATCGATGCCGTCGATCGACCCGTTCAACTACGTCGACGCCACGATCATGGAGTTCGACCTTGTCGTGAGCACGATCGAGAACCAGGTCGATGCAGACGGCTTTGTCGATCTCGACATGCTCGGCGATTTTGACGAGAGAGAGCCCGCGGAGAACTCGGTGATGACGGTCGAGGAGGTGCGCGAGCACTTCGATCTCTATGGAGAGTACATCGACGAGGTCGTGGAGATCCTTGTCGAGGCCGATCCCGACCGCGGTCCCCAGGACCTCGAGGCGCTCACGCAGAGGCTCGCCGACGGCGAGTTCGGTCAGATCGCCGGACGCTTCGCGCCGAAGATGAATAAGGTGTTCGATCGCAAGCTCGCCGTCGAGCGGCGCCTGGCCCGGCGGATGGAGACCCTCAAGAGCCTGGTGGCCGGCGAGCACGGCGTCCGCGAGCACGCCAACGCGGCGTTCTGGTACCTGCGGGCCGCCGAGGCACTGCACCGCAAGCCCGAGGCCCATCTTGCCGCGCTCCGCAGTGCCTCGCCGGCACCGGGGCGACCGGTCAGGCCGGAGATCGTCTCGCTGCTCGACGAGTGCGACGACGTTCGCACACTGCTGCGCGATGCGTCGGAGATGAGCCGGTGTGACTTCACCGTGATCCGCGACCCTGCCGCGGCGCCGGCGCTCGCGCCCCGGTATGCCGTCGGGCTTCGGGATCTGCTTCGGCTGATCATCGCCGACAGCCGGCACCGCCGGGACGCCGGCGATCGCGACGCCCTGATGGACCGCCTGCGGATCGCCTGGTCGATGGTCAAGCACTTCGAGAGCGATCCGATGTTCACGACGGTGTTGACGAACCACGAGGCGTTCAACCGCCTGGTGCCGCTCACCGTGCATGCCGTCCAGAGCGAGTTGCTCACCGCCGAGCAGCACGCCGAGCTGTCCAGCCTGGGGCACCGGCTCCGGCGAACGGATCCGTTCGGCTACGCCGCCGCGACCGTCCAGGCCCGCGCGGATGTCGCCCGGTACTTCAACGACTCGATCGTCTTCGTCGATGTGGCGTCGCCCGCCGAGCGGTACGCGAAGCTCACGCAGACCGTCAGGAACTTCGACGCGAGGCTGCTGCTGTACCTCGCGGCCGTCATAGACACCAGGCGCCACGCGGATGACGCGGACTTCGACGCATACAGGTCGTCGTGTGCACCATTGGCCGGCGTCCTGGATCTTGCAATGCTGTCCCAGGCGCGGGCCGACGCGTCGCAACTGCTACCGCTGACGAGCCCGGAGATCGAGGGTCTGGCGGATCGTCCCATCCCCGACATCGGCTCCATCGACCGCCGCCGGAGCCGGGCCCGCCGCGAACTGCGTCGTGGGCTCGAAGCGCTGCGCCCACGGCCGCCTGACGCGGAGAAACCTGCCGATCCCTGAGAGGATCTGCGGTGCCGCCGCCGCGTTGATCATTCCACCGAGATGGGGATGGCGGGCCCGCCCTGGCGGACGACGTAGTTGCGGTTGGCGGGCAGCTTCTCAAGGACCTGCGTCATGCCGTCGGGCCAGGTGATCTCCAGGTTAATGCTCCTGGCTGTACCGAGCCCGAAGTGCTGTCGTTTGGGGTTCATCGACATGTAGCCGGAGCCGCCGCGGACCTCGCGAAACAGGTAGAGACCGGTGTCGCCGGTCCCGATGAGGCGCGCGCCGATCGCGTCGCGGTTGACGCCGCGGGCCGGGTCCCCGATGAGCGTGACGCCGACCCAGTTGTTCCCCCGCGTCTCGGCGTTGTTGCGAAGCAGGACGGCCCGGCCGTGGAAGTTGTTGACGGCGATGTCGAGGTCGCCGTCGCCGTCGAAGTCCAGGTAGGCGGTGCTCCGGGAGTTGCCCTCGAAGTCCGCGCCGCTCGCTTCGGAGCGGTTTCTCAGACGGCCGTCTTCGTTGACGAAGAACACGTTGGGCTCGTTGCCCCAGCCCTGGCGGACGTAGCGGATCTCGGCGCCGTCGTTCAGCGACATGATGGACCAGTACAGGAAGTAGTCGTTGGCGCCGTTGACGACGTAGAGGTCGTCGTCGCCGTCGAGGTCGAAGTCGAAGAACTCCGCATCCCACGCCCAGCCGGTGGAGGTCGCGCCCCGCTCGACGTCGTTCGACGGCTCGTATCCCGCCAGGGCGCCGTCGTCCGCCCTGGACATGTACAGGATGTTGGATTCCTTGAAGAGCAACGTCGCCATCGCGTTGGCGGTGAAGTGCTGCGCCGTGGCGGCGTCGGGGAAGGCGTACTTGTCGTCCTTCACCATCGTCGCGATGTTGGAGATGTACACGTCCGGGAAGCCGTCGCGGTTCAGGTCGGTGATCCCGACGTTCATCGAGTGGTACGAGGCGGTGACCCCCAGCTCGGCGGCGATGTCCTCGAACCGCCCGCCGCCGAGATTGCGGAGCAGCGCGTTGCGGCCGAAGTCGTTGGCGAGGACGATGTCCTGGAGCCCGTCCCCGTCGAAATCCGTGTGCGACACGCCCTGCGCCCAGCCGGTGTCGTCCGTGCCGCTGCCGGCGGAGACGTCCTCGAAGCGCATGGAGCCGAGGTTGCGGAAGAGCCGGTTGGGCAGCGCATTGCGGCTGCTGCGCTCGACGTTGGGCAGGGCGCCGTTGAGGTAGTCGCCGAAGTAGGTGATGTAGATGTCCAGCAGGCCGTCCCCGTCGAAGTCGAAGATGGTGGTGGGGCCGCAGATCAGCCCCGCGCCGCCGAGGCCCGCGAACTCGGTCACGTCCTGGAAGGTCATGCCGCCGAGGTTGCGGTAGAGCCGGTGATCGTCGTTGGCGTAGGTGATCAGGATGTCCTGCCGGCCGTCGTTGTCCAGATCGCAGATGAGCGGTTGCCGCGCCTCGCCGTGGGTCCCGTCGGGCCGTAGAAAGTCCAGCCCGGCGCGCTCGGTGACGTCGGTGAACCGCCCGTCGCCGTCGCCCAGCAGCAGTGCGTTGCCGGCCCCGCCGACGAACAGCAGGTCCACATGGCCGTCGCCGTCGACGTCTTCGGACGCCACCCCGCCGCCGGAGAACGTGGGCGGCATCTTCGCGCTTCGCCGGAAGCGGCCGATCCACCGCGTCGATCGGTGCTCGAACCGCACGCCGGCGGAAGCGGTCACGTCGGTGAAGAACAGGGAATTCGCCTCGGGGGAGTGCGCACCGTGGGCCGACACGATGCCGGCCGTCGGCGGGGGTGCCGCGGCGGCGCCGTCGTGCGCCGCCGCCCGGGCGGCGATCTCGTCGCCGGCCGCGTCGATGTGTCGCGGCTGGAGCACCAGGCGCGGACGGTCCTCCCGGTTGGCGGCCATGCCGGCGACCCGGAACAGCAGCACGCCGTATTCGGAGACTGCCTCGGTGATGATCTCGGCCGCGAACGGATCCGGGAGCATGACGAGTTCCGGATCGTCGCGGTACGCGTTCTTGAGCATGAGCCAGTGCATGGCCGTGTCGCGGAAGGAGTCGCAGTCGTAGGACTCCAGCGTGATGCGCTCACCGGGCTCGAGACGGTCGAAGTAGTGAAGGTCCTCGAAATCATCGATTCGGCGCGGGAGGAATCGACGGGTCACGGCGGTGGCGTCCGCGCCGCGGATGAGGTCGTCACCGCGCTGCCGGGCGAGACGCTGTGACTCCAAGACGATCTCCCGGGTGAACCTCAGCAGCCGTCCGCGGTAGGCCTGCATGAGCCTGGTCAACTGCGGCCCGCCCGCTGCGGGGATCCGGAACTGCGCGTAGTAGGTCTGGATGTTGTCCACGAGCCGGCGGATGACCGTGGCGGCGTCGACGTCGTTGTAGGCGCGGTACGCCGCGATCTTGTTGTCGATGAGTGAGAACAGCACGTCGCGAGCCCGTTGCGCGACGTTCTTCGCCGCGACCGGAGGTTCCCCGGAGACCCGCGGCGCGTGCGGCGGGTCGGCCGGTTGCGGCACGAGCCTCAGCCAGGCATCGGCGATGAGCTCGCCGGTCACGGCGGGGGCGCCGCTGAGCCGCGCCTCCCGATCGGCGACCTTCAGGACGCAGAGTGTGACGGTGTCGAGCAGCCGCCGAAGTGCGTCGGCGCCGTCGTCGTTCAGCGGCGCCAGCGGCGTTCCCCGCAGGAACGCATCCTGCTGAACGGAAAAGATCGCCCGAAGCGAGTAGGCGATCGAGGCGAACTGCCGCGCCCGCACCGGCGAGATCTCGATCGGCTCGGCGCCGGCGAACCGGGCCGTGATCGTGCCGTCGTCGGCGTCGGTGGTCGTGACGACGCGATCGATCACCGGCTCCAGGCGCCGGCGAGAGATGGTCTTTTCGCCTGCTTTGATCGCCGCCCCCGTCGCCTCGGTCCAGAGACGCAGGACCAGTGCCTTCTGGAGGTCGACCTTGCGATCGCGGCCCTCGGCGGTCAGCGGCGTCCCGTAGAGGAAGTTCTCGAAGCGGCACGCGGTGGAATGGCACTTCGGATCGCGATCGCTCTCGAGCTGCCGGATCGCCATCAGAAGGGTCGCGGCGGTGTTCCGGTCGAGGTCCACGACGGGCAGTGCCTCCGGGACGGGCGCGGCGACGGGCGCGGCGACGGGCGCGGCGGGGGCTGTGACGGGCGCCCCAGCGGGTGCGGCGCGGTCGCCAGGCGCGCGGCCGAGCGACACGATGACGCCGGCGACGAGTACCAGCCCCACCAGCCCCGCAAGCCATGCGGCCATGGAAACCTTCGTCAAACCAGCGTGCCGACGAACCATGCAAACCCCTCGCCTTTCGCTCTCAGACATCAGGCTAGGGTGGGCCGGAGCCCATGGCAACACGCTTCCGGCGCGGGTCCGGACCGTCTGTGCGGTCTGGGAGGGTCTGACCGTTATCGGCACGGCCTCACTGCCGGAAAGGGGCCTGGCGGGCGCCGGGACCGGCAAGTGCGCAGCGGAACGTGCCGATGTTCACGATGAAGGATGCACCCGCGCCAGGCGGGAGGTTATCGGCTCTCCAGCCATTGAGTCGCTGTGCGGACGTGTTCCATCTGATCCCATGCGCATCCACCATCACGTCTCGATCATTCTCTTCCTGGCGATCGCCGGAGCGATCGGCCTGGCGGTCAGTGTCGGCCTGATGCTCGGCAGCATCGAGCGGGCCGCCCGTGCCGCGGGCAGGTCCGCGGAGCAGTACTCGCATGTCGAGACGGTCGTCGCCAACGGGCGCGAACTCGCGGCGACGGTCGAGTCGCTGACGATCGGGTCTTCCCGCGATGCGTACCGGGCTCTTGAACGCGATCTGCAACGATCGACCATCACGCTGGCGAGGTTGCGCAACAACGGCCTGCTGCCGGTCACGGCGCAGGTCGACGAAGCGATGGTCGTCCTGCAGACATTGACCAGGCAGGAACGGCGGCTCGCCGAGCGCGGCACGGCCGGCGAGCCGGCCGCCGCCGAGCTCTCGCAGTTCCGGGAAGGCGTGAGCAACTACGTGACGCGCCTGGAGACGATGCGCATGATCGCGCTGGACACGGCCGGGTCGCTCGACCTCGAGCTGTCGATGCGCCGCCGTTACATGATGCTCATCGTCGGCGTGATCTGCATCCTCTACCTCGCCGTCATCGACCGGGTGCGTCACTGGACGACGAGGCGGCTCATTCACCCCGTGCAGACCCTGGCCCGTGCCGCCATGCGGGCCATGGAGAACGAAGGGACGTTCCGCGGACTGGAACAGGACAGCACCGACGAGCTCGACACACTGGCACGCGTGCTGGCTTCGTTCGTGGACACGCTCAAGACCAGGGTCCGGGAGCGGACGGCGGAGGTTGAGCAGCAGAAGGCGAACCTCGAGCGCGAGATGGTCGTTCGCCGGCATGCGGAGGACCAGCTCCGCCACGCGGCGTTCCACGACAAGCTCACCGGGCTGTGCAACCGCGATCTGCTGCTCGATCGCCTCGAACGGTGCATGGAGCGCGCGCGGCGGCACCCGGAGTACAAGTTCGCCGTGCTCTTTCTCGACGTCGACCGGTTCAAGGAGGTCAACGACAGCCTCGGCCACTTCGTGGGAGATCAACTGCTGGTGGCGATCGCCGAACGCCTGCAGGAGTGCCTGCGCGGGACCGACACGCTCTCCTGCGTCGACAGCAACACCGTGGCCAGGATCGGCGGCGACGAGTTCGTCGTGCTGCTCGACGGCATCGCCGAACGCGAGGACGCCAGCGTCGTGGCCGAGCGCGTCCAGCTCTCGCTCGCCGAGCCCTTTCGCCTGCAGGGGCACGAGGTCTTCACCACCGCGAGCATCGGGATCGCATTCAATGAACCGGGATGCGACAAAGCCGACTATCTTCTACGCGACGCCGACACCGCCATGTACTACGCCAAGGCAGCCGGCAAGGCACGGCACGAGGTCTTCAACACGCAGATGCACGCCGAGGCGAAGTCCCGGCTCCAGTTTCACAACGATCTCAAGCGCGCGGTGGACAACGAGGACTTTGACATTCACTTCCAGCCGATCATTTCGCTTTCGACGGGCGGGATATGCGGCTGTGAAGCGCTGGCGCGCTGGGAGCATCCGGATCGCGGCATGGTCGATCCGGTCGAGTTCATCGCTCACGCCGAGGAGACGGGTGTGATCGTCAAGCTGGGCCATTGGATACTGCACCGCGCGTGCAGGCAACTCAAGGAATGGCGCGACGATGGAGTCATTGACGCAGCGGTGACCATGAGCATCAACGTCTCGAAACGCCAGGTGGCCGAGCGGGGGTTCGTGGACGACGTGCGGAAGACTCTGCGCGAGTTCTCGCTCGACGGATCCAGCCTGAATATCGAGATCACCGAGAGCGTGATCATGGACAATCCCGACTCGATCGCCGAGGTGCTCAAGCAGCTCAAGGAGCTCGGTGTCGAGATACACATGGATGACTTCGGAACGGGATACTCATCCTTGAACTACCTGCACCGTTTCCCGCTGGACGTGCTCAAGATCGACCGGGCCTTCCTGGGCACCAAGAGCCTCGAGAACGAGTACGCCGACGTGGTGCAGACCGTGGTGGCGCTGGCGCACACGCTCAACATGCAGGTCATCGTCGAGGGCGTCGAGACCGAGCAGCACCTCCAGAAGTTGCTGGCGCTCAACTGCGACTTCGCCCAGGGCTTCTACTTCTCCAAGCCGCTGACCGAGGCGGACGCACGAGAACTCCTCGCCTCCAAGCCGACCTGGCTCAAGCACGCGGCTTGAAGAGACTGAACCTGCGGTACGCGCGGCCGAGGATCTGCTGCGAGGGCGCCCCCATCCAGTCTTCGAGAACGGCGGCATACACGCTGCGGAAGTCGACGTTGTAGACCAGGTCGCCGTTGTCGAGGTCGGTCAGCGACGGATGCCGGCCGAGCAACCCCGGTTTCACCATGTCGCCGACGAAGTACATCGGGGCCGCGGTCCCGTGGTCGGTGCCGCCGGAGGCATTTTGACGGACGCGGCGCCCGAACTCGGAGAAGACCATCGTCAGCACCCGGCCTGCGGCCCCCTGTGCGGTGAGGTCCCGGTAAAAGGCGTTCAGAGCGTCGCCGGCCTGTCGCAGCAGGTTCGCCTGCGGTCCGGACTGGGCCGCGTGCGTGTCGAAGCCGCCGAGCGAGACGTAGTACACGCGCGTCGGCATCTCGGCGCGGATCATGGACCCCACCATGCGAAGCTGCCGGGC
Organism: Planctomycetota bacterium; assembly: GCA_022562915.1. Lineage (GTDB taxonomy): Bacteria > Planctomycetota > Phycisphaerae > Phycisphaerales > SM1A02 > JADFOJ01. The sequence goes on from JADFOJ010000079.1 coordinate 13,433, forward strand.
AATCCGGGTGCGCGGGTACTGTACCAGGGGTCGTTTCGCAACCGCGGCACGGATGTGGTCCGAGGACTCCTGCGCGTCCAGCGCGGTGCGCATGAGGAACGCCTGCTGGCTGAGGGGGTTCACCGCGTCGAGCGCGCCGGCCCGATTGATCTTCCGGTACGGATCGTCGAGGGCCGGGTGCAGGTCCTCGCCCGTCCAGCGAAACAGTCCGGGGGTGTCGAAGGTCACCGGTGATTGCTGCGCGCCGCGCAAGGCCAGCGGGGCCGTCCGGCCGATGGCGATGGCGCTCTGGGGTCCGGGGGTGCCCGTGCACGTGCAATCGAAGTACTTGCCGATCCACCCGTACCCCGATGCATTCGAATCGGCGGTGTGCCAGATGTCCATGGAGGTGAAGTGCGAGCGATTGGGGTTGGGATAGCCGACGCCCTGGACGATGCACGCCGCGCCCTCGTCCATGAGGTCCTTGAATCCGGCGAACGCGGGGTGAAGTCCGATGCCGTCGGCGCCGTCCAGGGGCAACGCGGCCGGCCGCTGGGCGGTCCCTCGCCCCGGCGCGGGGATGCTCAGGCTCGGCCGCGACGTGTAGTAGGCATCGCGGCCGTACGGGACGACGGTGTTCAGCCCGTCGTTGCCCCCGCCGAACTGCAGCACCACCAGGACGCGGTCCTCGGGAACACCGGGCCGGCTGCTCGTTGCAGCCCCGGCCGGCTGCACCATGCCCAGTGCCGACCGCTGGATGAACAACGGCGCCGTCGTCACCATCGAGGCGAACGACATTCCCTGCTGGAGGAAGACCCGGCGTGTATAGGTTCGCTGGTTCATCGGCGAGTCTCCTACGTGAGCTGGTACTCCGGCATCGCGGTAATCAGCGCCAGCAGGGCGACGAGCATCGCGTTGTCCATGCGGCCGCCGCGCGCCTCGACGAACTCGACGAGCCTGTCAACGCGTTGCGGGTGCGGTCGTTGTTGAGATACCGCAGCATCGCGGGATCGCGGATGATCCCGTGGGACAGTGCCTTGACGTTGCCCACCGCATGGCTCCGGAACAACCGGTTCTGCTGAAACATGTGGTAGCTGTCCTGGATGCCGCGATAGCTGGTGGCGAAGTGACCGTGCCAGAAGAGCGTCATCTTCTCCTGGAGCGGGCGCGGCGTCTCGATCATGCGGGCCAGCCACCAGTGCTGGATGTCGCGCATCTGCCGCCGATCGGCGTGCTGGGCCTCCTGGCGGCGGCGGCGAAATTCCGACAGGGTCGCCTCATCGCTCGTGCGTCGCGCTGTCTGGAGCGATCATCCCGGGACAGCGGGAACATGATGTCCGGATCGAACGCGTCCGCCCTGACCGGCTCGGTCTCGATCCCGTCGAAGTCGACGATGTAGTCAACCGCCCCGTCGAGTCCCATGTCGGTGAGCCCGCGAACCTCGGCCGGCGTGCCGCCGAACCCGGCGCGGTTGAGAAGGTGCTGTGCGGTCCGGTAGTCCCATTCATCGCCGCGCAGACGCCCCGGCGGCTTCATCGCTCGTCCCCGAGGTGCTTCAGACGGCGTTTGAGCCGCAGGGCGTTGCCGATGACGGTCAGGTCGCTGAGACCCATCGCCGCCGCGGCCACCAGCGGCCCGGTGGTGCCGAGCAAGCCCAGCGCCGCGACCGGAATCGCCACCACGTTGTAGATGAACGCGAAGAAGAGGTTCTGGCGTATCGTGGCCAGCGTGCTTCGGGCCAGCAGAATCGTGTCCGGCACCGCCGTGACGTGCCGGCCGGGAATGACCACGTCCGCCGATTCGATGGCAACGTTCGTCCCGGAGGCCATCGCGATACCGAGATCCGCCGCGGCGAGCGCCGCGGCGTCGTTGATGCCGTCGCCGACCATGACGGTCTTCTCCGGCCGATTCGAGACGAACGCCGTCTTGGATTCGGGCGTTGCCCCGGCCACGATGTCTTTGTCGGCCAGGCCGAGCTCGCGACCGATGGCGGCCGCCACGGCGGGCCGGTCGCCGGTCAGCATGGTGACGGAAAGGCCCATGGCCCGCAGACGCTGTACGGCCCGGGCCGCGTCGTCGCGGAGCCGATCGCTGACGGTCAACGACCCGATCCGGAGCCCGTCGAGCAGGACGGTGCAGGTCGCGTCGCCGTTGCCGCGGCCGACCTCGATGAGCCGTCCGTCGACCGTGCCGCGCACGCCGTGACCGGGGATCGCCGTGAAATCGCTGACCGCCGCCACCGCCAGGCCGCGCTTGGCGGCCTCCGCGACGATCGCCCGGCCGACCGGGTGCTCGCTGGGCGCCTCGACCGCGGCGGCGAGTTGCAGGAGTTCCCCGGACGTCAACGAGCCGGTCGCCTGCACATCGGTGATCGCCGGCGCACCGGTCGTGAGCGTGCCCGTCTTGTCGAAGATGACGTGGGCGGCCACGCCGGCCTGCTCGAATGCGACCGCCGACTTGATGAGAATGCCGCGCCGGCTGGCCGCACCGGCGCCGACCATGACCGCCATGGGCGTGGCAAGACCCAGGGCGCACGGGCAGGAGATGATGAGCACCGTGACCGTCGCGATGACGCCCCTGGGCAAGTCGCCGGCGAGCCACCACCCGGCGAAGGTCGCCACCGCGATGACCAGGACCGCCGGAACGAACACCGCGCACACGCGGTCGGCGAGTCGCTGAATGTCCGCCTTGCTCGCCTGGGCGCGCTGGACGATCTCGGCGATGCGTGCCACGGTGGTGTGCCGGCCGTCCACCGTCGCGGTGACGATGAGACGCCCCGTCGTGTTCATGGAGCCGGCGACGACATGGTCGCCCACCTGCCGGAGCACCGGCATCGATTCGCCGGTGACCAGCGATTCGTCGATCTCGCTGCTGCCCTCGACGACGTCGCCGTCGACGGCGACCCGGGCGCCTGGGCGAATCAGCAACCTGGCGCCGGGCTCGATCTCGCTGCTGGCAATGGTCGTGACGGTGCCGTCCGGGCCGACGACCTCGGCGTGTTCCGGCTGGAGCTCCAGCAGCTCGCGCACCGCCGAGCCCGCCTTGGCCGTGGCCCGCGCCTCCAGCCAGTGGCCCAGACTGATGAGCCCCAGCAGCGCCGCCGCCTCGGAAAAGTACAGCGGCTGTTCGGCGGCGAGACCCGTGGTGCCCAGCACGCCCGCGGCGAGCACCACCACCGAGAAGACATACGCCGTCGTCGCGCCGAGCGCGATGAGCGTGTCCATGTTGGTGCTCCGGCGGCGGGCGGCCGCGGCGGCCGACCGGTAGAAGCCCGAACCCGCCGTGGCCAGGACAACGGTCGCGCCGCAAAGCAGTACCCAGTCAACCCACGGCTCGTGGACGAGCCAGTGCAGCACGGCCATCGGCGCCCACAGCCCCAGCGCGACGACCGCGCGGAGCCGCCACTGGCGCTCCTGCCGGGCCTGTCGAATCTCGATGTCGCTGCGCAGGTCGGCGGGAGCAACGGTATCCGTGACGGGCTCGGCGTCGAAGCCGCGGTCCCGCACCGCCCGCACCAGGGTCTCGGCCTCCAGGTCGATTCCCGTCACGGTCGCGGTGCCGTCGGTCACGCTGACCGCTGCCGAGCTCACGCCTGGCCGCGCCTCGATCGCCCGCTGCACGGTCGCGGCGCAGGCGGCACAGTGCATGCCCGAGACCTTGAACCGAAGTTCCCTGGCGGCCTCCATGGCGCTATCGTAGCCCGGACTTGTCCCGGACCGGTGAGGGGACGATACTTATCAAGCCATGCCATCCGACAGCCGTCCAGCTCCGACCTTTCGCACTGCCGGGATGACCGCGACCACACTGCTGGTCGCTCTCGTCGCGGTGGCTGCTGCCGGCCACCCGGCGCGAGCCCTGGAGGGGGAGCCGCGGCTGGAGGGCCATGTCGTACGGGCGGTCGCGGCCGCCGTGGTCGCCCGCGTGAGGGACCTGCTGGCGTCGGAGCATCCCACGGCGGCGGTGGCCGTCCTGGAGGTGTGCGCGCAGACGGGTCGCACCGCGATGAGCCGCGCGGCGGCGTCGCGCGACGCGCCCGGCGGCGGCGCGACGCTGCCGGGCGCGCGCGTTCTCGACCTTCCTCC
>JADFOJ010000136.1 GCA_022562915.1 Planctomycetota bacterium
GGGTCGGCCGGCCGGCGACGGCACGAGCAAACGATCGTGCTCGGTGACTGCCGTGGATCCCAAGCCGCTGTCGGAGAACGTCCGCCGCGGCCTGACGTGGCTCGTCGAGCACCAGCACGATAACGGCGGATGGGCCCAGGGCGAGGAATCGCGCACCATGGGCGGCGGGCTGTCGGGCACGCCCAACGTCGGCGACACCAGCTCCGCGACGTTGGCGCTGATCCGCTCCGGCAGCACGCCCTCGGAGGGTCCCTACGCCGGCGCCATCTTCAAGGGCCTCGGCTTCATCATGACGAAGGTCGAAGCGTCGGACACCGACTCGATCTCGATCACGGACGTCAACCGTACGCGGCTCCAGGCCAAGCTCGGGCCGAACATCGACACGTTCCTCGCCTCGCTGGTCCTGACCGAAGCCGCAGGCCACATGCCGGGCCAGGAGAGCGAGAACCGTCTCGCCGCGGCGCTGAACAAGGTTCTCCACAAGATCCAGGAGAACCAGCAGTCCGACGGGATGTGGGGCGGCGGCGGCTGGGCGCCGGCGCTCGCCAACGCGATGGCCGCGAAGGGCCTGAACCGTGCCCTGCAGGCGGGCATGGATGTCAGGCTCGAGGCGCTCGCCATGGTCCAGAGCAACGTCCTCGCCGAGGTGAATGCCGGCCGAGCGGTCGGCGGGGCCGGTGCGGCCGGCGTCGCGCTGTACGCCGGCGCGAAGAACCTCGGCGTCCTCCAGGACTCGGTAAACTCCAACCGCGAGCGCCGGGCCGAGGTCGTCCGGCTCGCCGGGAGCGCGCCGACCCTCGAGCAGCGGGACCGGGCGAAGAAGGAACTGGACCGCTTCGACGCCGCCGAGGTCGCGTTCGAGGTCGCGCAGAAGGTCGTCATTGCCAGGCTCAACGACCCGCAGTTCGTCGCCGGGTTCGGTTCCAACGGGGGCGAGGAGTTCCTGAGCCACATGAATATCGGTGAAAGCCTCGTGGTCAAGGGCGGCGAAGTCTGGAAGAAATGGGATGCGAAGATGACCAGGAACCTCAACCGCATCCAGAACGGTGACGGCACCTGGACCGGCCATCACTGCATCACCGGGCGGACCTTCTGCACGGCGACGGCGTTGATGGTCCTGATGGTCGATCGCACCCCGGTCCCGCCCGAGGCCCTCAGTGACCGAAAAGAAAAATAGACCGGGAGTCATTTTCGGGCTCTGCTGCCTGGTGGTCCTGGTCGCCGCCTGCGAGCGCCGGGGCGAGGTTCGGCGCGTCGGGATCGACGACGCGCTGGATCTCGCCGCGGAGTACCTCTTGAGTCGGCAGTCCGACGACGGCGCCTGGCGAAGCGAGACCTACGGGGCGTTTACCGACGGCGTGAGCCTCACGCCGCCGGTTCTCAAGACAGTGCTCATGGGGCCGCAGAGCCCCGAACGAATCGCCGCGTGCGCGCGGGCCGCGGCGTACCTGCGCGGCCTGGTCGCCGAAGACGGATCGATCGCCGGGCAGGCGCCGCTGGACTATCCCGTCTACTCCGCGGCGCTGGCCGCGATCGTGTTGAACCGGATGGTGCTCGACTCGGCCGGATCGATCGACAAGGAGACGCGTACGGCACGCGACGCCTGGCTTGACTATCTGGGCGGTTTCCAGGTCAACGACCGGCTCGGCTGGACTCCAGCCGACGTCTCGTACGGCGGCTGGGGCTATTCCGTGCGCCCGCCGCGCAAGCCCGGTACGGGCACGTTGCCCTTCGAAGCCGACATCTCCTCCACGCTCGTCGCGGTGGGGGCGCTGCGCCTGGCGGGCGTACCGCCGGAAGACCCGGCCATCCGCGACGCACTGATCTTCGTCGAGCGTTGCCAGAACTTTTCTGCCGACGCCGCGCAGAGCGAGCCCGCCTACGACGACGGCGGGTTCTTCTTCACGACCGCCAACCGCGTCCAGAACAAGGCCGGCGTGGCCGGAACGGACAGAAACGGCACATTGCGGTACCACTCCTACGGCAGTCCCACCGCCGACGGAGTGAGGGCACTGGTTCGCTGCGGGCTCGCGCACGACCACCCGCGCGTCCTGGCGGCCCGGGGCTGGCTGGAGCGAAACTTCTCGGCCCGGACGAACCCGGGCATCTTCGAGCCGGCCCTTGCGCCGGACCGCAACGCCGCCTTGTACTACTGGTGCTGGTCCGTCTCGCACGCCTTTCGTCTGCTTGGCGTTACGACCGTCGAGCGCGAAGGTACGCCCCTGAGCTGGGCGCCGCTGCTGGCCGACGAACTGCTCCGACGGCAACTGCCCGACGGAAGCTGGCGGAACCCCTACAGCTTCATGAAGGAAGACGATCCCTTGATCGCCACGACGCTCGCCGCGGCGGCGCTTGCGAACTGCCGCGCGGTGATGGACCTGCCGCAGTGGACGCGCGCGCCCGTGGACAAGGAACAGGCGGCGCGCCTGGGGAACACGCGGCGCACTCAAGGAACAGGTGGGCGGAGCCGCGGCTAGAGCGCAGCGGCGCTACACTTCGGTGGTGTTCACGCTGACAGGTTTACTTTCGAACGTTGCTGTGCTGCTTGTCGCGCCGCAGGGCGGTGCCGGGCCGTGCGACCCGTGGTGCCTCGTGGAGAACCCCAGCTTCGAGTTGCCCGGCGCCGAGCCGGGGCAGGTGCTTGCCGGGTGGTGCAACTTCGGCCGGGTCGGCGTCGCGATCGACGTTGCCGTGCACGGTCGGCAGTCGGTGACCGTGTCCGGTCCCGGCACCGGCGGGTGGGATATCTCCGCCTGTTGGCAGCCGTTCGAGGCCGCGGCGGGAGACCGCTTTCGTATCACGGCCCACGCGATGCACCGGGCATCCAGCCCGATCGTCGGCCAGGCGAGCGCGATCGTCAACGTCGAGTGGCGTGACGCCGCCGGAGCGCTCATCGAGTTCGAATCATGGACTCTCCTGGATGCGTCGAGCCCGACGGACTGCCTGCTGCGGTACGAGTTCGAGACGGGGGCCGCCCCGGCCGGGACCGGTGCCGGCAGGTACCTGGTGGGTTTCCTGCAGAGCCCGGCGCAGGAGAGCGGGACCGCGGTGTTCGACCTGGTGGACATACACCGGGTTGAGCCACGCGGATGGGACGACCTGCAATGGGTCGATTTCCCCGGCGGAACCACCGTGTTCTTCGCCGGCCGTCTCTGGCGGGTCAAGGGACCGGGAGTCTTCGGACCCGGCCCGAACAACTTCAGCGACAGCTCCGCCAACGTGTGGGTCGATTCCCGCGGCCGGCTGCACCTGCGGATCACCCACGTTGGCGGTCAGTGGTTCGCGGCCGAGCTCACGCTTGTCGACTCGCTCGGCTTCGGCGAGTATCGCTTCAAGGTCGAGGCGGCCCTCGACGACTTCGACCCGAAGGTCATCTTCGGGCTGTTTCTGTGGGAGTACCAGCCGTGCTGGCGGCCGGACAACTGGTGGAACGCCCCCAACGAGATCGACATCGAGTTCGGCCGCTTCGGCGACCCGTTGAACCCGCCGGCGCAGTTTGTCGTGCAGCCGCACACGCGCGACGGCAACCGGCATCAATTCCCGCTCGTGACGGACGGGCCGCTGAGCCCGACCACGCACGCGTTCGAGTGGCGACACGACGAGGTTCTCTTCCGGAGTTGGCACGGTCACGCCGACGAGCCGCAGGCCGGCGACGTCATCGAGACGTGGCTCTATGCGGGGCCGGACAATGCCCGGCCGGAGGAGCCGCGGGTCCATATCAACCTGTGGTTGTTCCAGGGCATTGCGCCGAGTGACGGCCGGGAGGTCGAGGTGATCGTGACCGACTTCACGTTTCTCGCGTTGTGCCCGGCGGACTTCGACGGCGACGGCGCGGTCGGCATCACGGACT
>JADFOJ010000137.1 GCA_022562915.1 Planctomycetota bacterium
CCAACTCCGCCGCCGCCGCCCGGATCATGTCTTCGGTCGCGACGAACGCCTCGACGACGGCGGGATCGAAGTGGCTGCCGGAGCCTTCGACAATGATCGTCCTCGCCTGCTCGTGCGACATCGCCTTCTTGTAGACCCGTTGACAGGTCAGGGCGTCGTAGACGTCGGCCACGGCGACGATGCGGGCCGCCAGGGCGATATTCTCCCCGGCCAGACCGAAGGGATAGCCGCTGCCGTCCCACTTCTCGTGGTGGGCGAAGGCGATCTCAGTCGCGGTGACGAGGAACGAGTCCTGCTCGACGCGACGTTTCAGCGCCAGCAACGTGTCGCCGCCGATCAGGGGGTGCTTCTGGATGATGGTGCGCTCATCGTCGGTGAGACGCCCCGGCTTGCACAGGACCGCGTCGGGAATGCCGACCTTGCCGATGTCGTGCAGCGCCGCGGTGATCGTGACGATGTCCACCCAGTCATCGTCGATCTCGGGAGTGTTCTCGGCCATGTGGCGTCCGAGGATCTCCACGTACCGGCAGATCCGCTCCAGGTGCTTGCCGGTGTCGGTGTCACGCGACTCGGCGAGCTTGGCCATGGCGAAGATCACCGCGTCGCGGCTGGCGGCCTCGGCGCGACCGAGCCGCCGGACCTGGCTCTTGAGTTCGGCGGTCATCCGGTTGAAGCTCTCGGCGAGGTCGCCGATCTCGTCGGTGCTGGTGATCTCCTCCACGCGGGCTTCGAGGTCGCCGCCGGCGATCTTCTGCACGTTGGCCCGAAGCATCGCGATCGGCCGGCTTATCCGGCCCGACACGAACCAGATGCCGGCGAGGATCATCGCCAGCGTCGCGGCGAGGGCGATCGCCGCCTGGGTCATTCGTCGGCGCACGCCCGCCAGCGCTTCGCGTTGCGGGACGACCGCCGCCAGCACCCAGCCGGTTGACTCGATCGGCGCGTAGAAGACCCACTGCGTGCCTTGCAGTTCCTGCCAGCCGTCGAGAACCACCACCCCCGATCCGCCGGAGAGGATCCGGCGGGCCGCGTCGGCGAAGTCCGGCCGGCCCAGCTCATCGGCGACCTCGAAAACGGTCCGGTCCATGATCTCCGCCTGAAGCGTGCTGTAGACGTACTGGCCGCTCGCCGTGAGGATGGCAAAGTCACGATCGCTGACGATGCCGGCGCCGATGCTTGCCTGGAGCGTGGAGAGCATGATGTCCACGGTCGAGACGCCCCTGAACCGGCCGTCGCGAGAGAACGGCGTCGACCACGTCACCATCAGGACGTTGCCCGCGCCTTCGTCGAAGTACGGGTCGGTCCAGCTGCCCTCGCCGGTTCGTTTGGGCTCGTGCCACCACTGCCATTTCTCGTCGGCGTACCAGTCGAACACGTCGCGGGTGATGTCCATGGACTCCAGGCCCGTCGGCCCGCGGTAGACGTACGGGCACACCAGCGCGAGACCGGTCTTGAAGGTGCCCGGCTCGAACGCCACGGCCGCGCCGTAGACGACGGGGTTCTGCCGGACGTTCGCCCGAAGCTGCTCGTACAGTTGCCGCTCCGAGAGGTCCGGAACGGTCTCGATGAACCGCGCGGTCGCGGTGGCGACCGCCGCGGCCAGGCGAAACTCACCGTCGAAGCGGTCGGCGAAGTTGCCGGCAAGGCGGGTCATCTCCTGCTCGACGTCTGCCCGGGCCTCGCTGCGCAGGTGGACCATCATGAGCCCGATGACCGCGACGTAGATCACCAGCGTCGGCACCGCGATCAGCACGATCATCTTCGACCTGATCGTGTGCCTCATCGGCGGCCGAACTGTTTTTCGAGGTCGCGAATGGTCAAGCGGAGCGTCGTCGGGCGGCCGTGGGGACAGTTGCTCGACCGCTCCACGCGCTCGCGCTGCGCGAGAAGCTCGGCGATCTCCCGATCGCTGAGCCGATCCCCGGCCTTGATCGCCGCCTTGCAGGACATCATGTCCAGCGTCTCGTGCAGGGCGGCCTCGGGATCGTCGTTGACCCCTTCGCGGGCCGTCCGGTCGAGAAGCTCCAGGAGAAACTCCGACGGCTCCACGCCGCGGTCGAAGAGAAAGGACGAGAAGGCGTGGATGGCGATGGCCGCGGGCCCGGCGGGCTCGGCCTCGATCCCGATCCGCACGAACAACGGGCCCAGCGGCTCGAGCAGGTCGAGCCGGGCGGCATCGACCTCGACGATCGCCGGCATCAGGAGCCTCTGGGACTCGAGGTTGCCCTTGCTCACCGCCTCCAGGAGCGTCTCGAACATGACGCGCTCGTGCAGCGCGTGCTGATCGACGATGATCAGCCCCTGTTCGTCCTGGGTGACGAGGTAGCTGGAGTGCACCTGGAGCACCTCGCCGACATGTTTAATCACCGGCAGGACCTCGATCTCCATGGAACTCTCACCGCGGCGCTCCTCGCCGACCGCCAGGAACTCCGTGATCGATCGTCCGGGGCCGGACCAGGACCAGGACCCGCTGCCGAACGCGGGCCCGCCGCCGGACGCGGGCCCGCCGCCCGGTGACGCCGTCGCGCGCTGCAACTCGAAGCTCGGTGTGAGGTCCGCTTCACGCAGCCTCCGCCGGATCGCCGAGAGCACGGCCCCGTGGACCATCGACGGCGTGCGGAACCGGACCTCGGCCTTGGTCGGATGCACGTTGACGTCCACCTGTTGCGGGTCGATCTCCAGGAACAGCACGATCGTCGGGTAACGACCGGGCTCGATGAGCCCGCGATACGCCTCCCGGATGGCGTGGGTGATCGACCGGTCCGAGACGGGCCGGCCGTTGACCAGGACCGTCTGGTGCCGCGCCGTGGTCCTGGCGATCCCCGGTCGCCCGGCCATGCCGCTGATCACCAACCCCCGCTCGCTCAGTGAGAACGCCAGCAGTTCCGGTTCGAGCTCGGCTCCCAGGACGTCGAGAACGCGACGGTGGGTCCCGGCGTCCGGCGGCAGCTCCAGCGCAACGCGGCCGTCGCAGGCGAGGCTCACCCCGACCTGGGCGTGCGCCAACGCCAGTGCCTCGACGGCCTGGGTAACGCGGGCCGTCTCCGTGGCGTCGGCCCGAATGAACTTGCGCCGGGCGGGCGTGTTGAAGAACAGGTCCCGGACCGTGACGGTCGTGCCCGGCGGCCCCGATGCAGGCCGGGGCTCGCCGCGGTGTTGGCCCTCGATGTCGAGACGGCCGGCCTCGTCGGTGCCCGCGGCGCGTGAGACGAGGCTCATCCGGCTGATCGACGCGATCGAGGCCAGCGCCTCGCCACGGAAGCCAAGCGTGGTCACGGCCTCCAGGTCCGCCGAGGACTCGATCTTGCTCGTGGCATGGGCGGCCACGGCCAACGGCAGATCCCCAAAAGCGATGCCCCGACCGTTGTCGGTGACCCTGATGAGATCGCGGCCCCCGTGCTCGATCGTGACCGCGATGCGAGTGGCGCCCGCGTCGATCGCGTTCTCGACAAGCTCCTTGACGACGCTGGCCGGTCGCTCGACGACCTCACCGGCGGCGATCTGGTTCACGACGAGCGCCGGCAACTTCCGAATCGCCATGCCGGGATTGTAATGATATAGGGGTGGCACGGTCGAGGGAGCGGAGCGACCTCGCCCGTGGAGCGATGTCCAAAGACACGGGCGAGCAAGCTCGACCGTGCCACCCAGAGGGAGCACGACCCCAGGATTCAGGAACGCCGGGTTCTCTTGTGTTGTTGTCCCAGTGCCTGTGACGCGCTCCGTGCCTCGGGCTCCCATTTCATCGCGATGGGCATGGGTCGGCCGCGGCCGAAGGCGCGCGGCGTG
>JADFOJ010000011.1 GCA_022562915.1 Planctomycetota bacterium
GAAGCTCGCACCGGATCACCCCGGCCTGGCGGGCCGCGATCTCACACCGCTCGATCCCCAACCCCCGGTCGTCCTGCCCACCGGCCGGGCGGAGAAGCCGGACTGAAGCACCGGCGAGGTCGCGGACGCGCCCGCCGCTGTGTCAGGGCATCTCGTCGGAGAGGTTCTGGAAGAACATCAGCGAGTTGCCGTCGGGATCGAAGAAGGTCGCCGGCTTGACCATCTGCGGTGGTCGTGGTCATGCGTGTGCTCCTGAAAGAGAATTCCATCTCGCGCGGCTCGACAGTGAACCGATTGCGTTCCGCAAATGGACGATGCCCGTGACGTGGGCGCTGGGCGATGCCCCCCACCGCTTCGGTGAGTTGCGTCGGCAGTTGCCGGGGATCGCGACGGGCGCCCATCGTGTTGCCGTGCGACCGATGCTCATGGAACCGCCTCCCTCACGTGTGGGATTCGACGTACGCCCTCAGAGCATGAGGCGGACGGTGGCTCTTCACGGCACGGCGATTCCGCGCGTCCTCCACGGATCGCGTCCGGCGGCAAGTAGTGTCCGTTGCAGTCGCCATGCGCTGCGACGCGAACCGCCGATACGGAGGGCAGCACGTGGAGGACCTCAACGCAGCATACGCCCACACTCTCCGTTCAGTGCTTGGGAGCATCAGGGCCGACGCCCCGTGCCGGCCGTCGGTGGACCCGCTGCGTCACGACTGGGTCGTGTTCACGACGTATCGGGAGGACCGTTGGCTCGGCGTGATGTGCCTGTGGTGCGGCAGCGACGGCGTCGTGCAGAACCCCTCCAAGAAGCAGTGGCGCCGCGCGTTCCACGCACCGTGCTGCCCCTATCGGTTCCACAAGCCGCGCCGCGTAAGACTGATCCAGAACCGGCCGCACATCTGGAGAGAGGAGCTCGAGCAGTTCGAAGATCTCGAGCAGGGCGATACAGAGGACGGCGGCTAGTGGACCGGTTCGGCGCGCGAGAGGGCGCGAAACAGCCAGGCAAGCCACCAGCCCAGGATGAAATTTGATGACGCGGTCTCCACGAGGTGGACCATGCGGACTGACGCGGGCATGTGGAGATTGGGAAGCAGCAACTGGGCGTTCATCAGCACCGCGAAGAGCAATCCGGTGGCCAGGCCCTTCTCCCACCACCTGCCGCGCATCATGTGTATCACCAGCAGTGCCAGTCCCGCCCACAGCAATCCCCGGAACGCCTGAAACGGCCCGAGCCAGGGGATGGCGGACCGTGTCGGTGCGACGACCGACGGCCCTGTGTACCTGAACACCTCGATCGGCTTCAACGTAGTCCCGGCTCCCGCCGTGATCGGTCTGCTGGGCCCTGGCGGCCTGGCAACTCTGCGTCGCCGGCGGTGCTCAGGCCCGTCCTCTCAGCATGAGGTTCCAGTACAAGAACGGCAGCCCCCACCGCTTCAAGTACCACATGTCGCGGCGCTCCTTCTGGAGGTTGATCAGCGGGAAGCTGGGGCGGGGCTTCAGTGTGTAGTCGAACTCCGCCAGCAGCATCTTGTTCCGAGCGGTCGTAAGCGGGCAGGACGCGTAGCCGTCATACTTCTGCGAAGGATCGCGGCCTTTCATGGCCGCCAGAAGGTTCTTGACCACGACGGGGGCCTGCTTCCGGATCGCCGCGCCTGTCTTGGAGTTCGGCGTGTTGCCCGCGTCGCCGAGGGCGAACACGTCGGGCCAGCGCACGTGCTGAAGGGTGTGCTTGTCGACAGCCACGTACCCGCCTGATTCGTCCGTGACCAGGGGGCTTTTCTTGATCCAATCCGGAGCGCTCTGCGGCGGCACGGCGTGCAGGACGTCGTAGGCGACAGCGACGCGCTCGCTGCCGCCGTTGTTCCTGTTGACGAAGATGGCTTCCCTGGCCTGGGGATCGATCTCGACGAAGTCGTGCCGAAAGCGCACGTCGATGCCGTACCGGTCGACCACCTGCTCGAGAACCCTGGAGAACTCGGGGACCGAGAACATTGTCGCGGTGGGCAGTACGAGGACCACGTGGATGTCGTCGAGGACGCCTTGTTGCTGCCACCAGTGAGCGGCCAGGTAGGCGATCTTCTGGGGAGCTCCGGGGCACTTGATCGCTCCCGGAGGGTGAGTGAACACCGCGGTGCCGCCCCGGAAATCCTTCAGGAACTCCCAGGTCCTGGGCGCGAGGTCGAACCGGTAGTTGCTCGAGACGCCGCTGTTGCCCAGGGTGTCGGTGAGTCCGGGGATCGCGTCCCAGTCCAACTGGATCCCGGGGCAGACCACGAGAAAATCGTAGGACACCGTGACGCCCGAACCGAGTGTGACTTCCCGCTTGTCTGGATCGATGCCGATCGCCCGATCCTTGATCCACCGCACACCCCTGGGCATGACCTTCGCCTCGTCGCGCACGCTCTCGTGGGCGGGGGCGCAGCCTCCGCCCACCAGTGTCCAGAGAGGCTGGTATTAGTGCTTGTCGGAGGGCTCGATGACGGCGAGATCTTCCTGGCCGGCGCGACGCAGCCGCGCGGCCACGGAGATTCCAGCGGACCCTCCGCCGATGATGAGGATCCGGTGGTGGTTCGAGTTTCCCGTCATGGCAACCCTCCCCTTTCGATTCGCCGATGCCCGATGCAACGGCCGAGGATAACGGTGCTGCCGGGTTCCGGACAGTATTTGCGGCGCGGCCGGCCCGTCACGACCCCCACAGCCCCGTCGAGAAGTAGCGCTCACCCAGGTCAGAGAAGATCGTGACGATCCGCGAGCCGGCCGGGGCGTCCTGTGCGACCTGCAGCGCCGCGTGGAGATACGCACCCGAGGACTGGCCGACAAAGAGGCCGGTCTTCGCCAGCTCCGCGCAGCCCAGGGCGGCGTCGTCGGTCGTCACCTCAACGCGCCGGTTGATCACCGTCTCGTCGAGGATCGCCGGGACGATGTCCTGGGGCTCGCCGAGCGGCTTGAGCCCCTCGATCCCGGGGAAGCGCTCGGGCACGACGCAGACGACCTCGATGTGCGGGTCGTGCTCCTTCAGCCGCCGCCCGGCACCGGTGATCGTGCCGCCGGTCCCGATGCCGGCCACGAAGTGGGTCAGCCGGCCACCGGTCTGCTCCAGGATCTCCGCTGCCGTCGCCTGGTAGTGCGCACGCCAGTTGTGCTCGTTGGCATACTGGTCGCACATCCAGTAGCGATCGGGCTCCGCTGCTGCCCGCCGGTGGGCCTCGCCCAGCGCCGCGTCGTAGCCCTCCACCGGATCCGTCTCGACGACCGTCGCCCCGTGCGCGAGCATCCGCTTCGTCCGTTCGACCGAGGCGTTGCCCGGCACGACGATCTCGACGGCATAGCCCAGCGCCGCGCCGACCATGGCGTACGCGATCCCCGCGTTTCCGCTGGAGGAGTCCAGGATCGTCCTGCCGGGCTGGAGCTCTCCCGAGAGCACGGCCTCCAGGATCATGGCCATGACCGGCCGATCCTTGACCGAGGCGCCCGGGTTCATCCACTCGGCCTTGGCAAGAATCTCCACGCCCTCGGGAATCCCCGCCACCTCCACGCGCACCAGCGGCGTGCGGCCGATCAGGGAGAGCACCGGATGCGCCTCCAGGAACGGCCGGTAGCGGTCGGGCGTCGTCACGCGCCGTCCTCAGACGGAGACGGTGGAGTGCGATGACGCGCAGAAGTGCTCATAGTCGATGAAGCCGGGGAACTCCACCCCCTCCGCACAGTAGGCGCAGTTCGGATCGCGCCGGATCCTGAGTTCCCGGAACTCGGCTCGAAGCGCATCGTACTGGAGCAGTCGCCCCACGAGCGTGTCGCCGAGGCCCAGGATCAGCTTCACCGCCTCGACGGCCTCCAGCAGGCCGATCACACCGGGCAGCACGCCGAGGACACCGGCATCCGCGCAGGATGGCGCCATCCCCGGTGGCGGCGGCTCGGGGTAGAGGCAGCGGTAGCATGGCCCCTCGGGCGTCTTGAACACCGTGACCTGGCCCTCGAAGCGGTAGACGCTGCCGTGGACGCAGGGGATCCCGAACTTCACGCAGGCGTCGTTCACGAGGTACCGCGTCGGGAAGTTGTCCGAGCCGTCCACGACCAGGTCCCACCCGTCGAAGATCTCCCCGACGTTCGCGCTCGTAAGGCGCTGATGGATCGGCACCACCTCGATACCCGGGTTCAAGGCCACGAGAGTTCGGCGGGCGGACTCGGTCTTCGCCATCCCCACCCGGTCGGCGGTGTGGAGGATCTGGCGCTGGAGGTTGGTGAGATCGACGACGTCCCCATCGACGATGCCGATGGTCCCGACCCCCGCCGCGGCCAGGTAATAGCCCGCAGGGCAGCCGAGCCCACCGGCGCCAATGAGCAGGACCCGCGATTCCAGCAGCTTCACCTGCCCCTGGACGCCCACCTCGGGGATCGAGATGTGCCGCTGGTAGCGATCCATATCTGCCTCGTCGAGTCCCGCCGGCACCTCGACCGGCAGCCCGTCTCGTTGCCATTGCTCGAAGCCGCCGGCCATGGAGGAGACATCGGCGTAGCCGAGCCGCCGGAGGCTCTGGGCCGCCAGCAGCGACCGCACACCACCGGCGCAATGTACGACGATCTTCGCGCCGTGGTCCGGCACCGCCTCCTCGATCTTCATCTCCAGGAAACCGCGCGAGATGTGCTGCCCGCCGGGAATACGCCCTCGCCGGTTCTCCTCGGCCTCGCGGACATCGATCAACACGAAGTCCTCGCCGCGCTCGCGCATCGAACGGACCTCGGCCACCGTGACCTGCGGCACGGTACTCTTGAGCTCCTCCAGGCACGCCCGCCAGTCAGGTGCGCCGCCGGCGATGGCGGGCACGATGCTCACGACGGCGCCCTCGCGGACCACGGTGCTCAAGCCCTCCAGGGTGCGGATGTCGTCTCCATCGACGAACACGTTGACGAAACGGCGAACCGACCCTCCGTCATCGCGGATCCGATCGTGGATGCCGTCGCACTCCCGATCAAGGTGGTCCAGCACGTCGGCCACGGTACCGTCTGCGACCTCGACGGCGTCCCGCCCGCCGGCCAGGTGCCGCAATGGCGTGGGGATTCGCACTGTGCATGTCATGACTGGATTTCCTCCTCGCTGAACCGCCCGCCCCGCAGGACCCACGAACGCCACGAGCTGACGCCGTCGGCGGTGACCTCCATGATCACGTAGGACCAACTCTCCAGCTCTCCCCAGATTTGCTCCGCCTGCTGCCGATCGGTCTCCGACGGCGCGCAGGGGTGGTCCGGGTGAGTATGGTAGACACCTATGACCTCCAGGCCGAGGTTCCGCGCCTCGTCCTCGGCATTGAGGTAATCGACGGGGTCCAGCAGGTAGCGGTCCGAGGAGCGGTCCTGCGCCAGGTTGCCGGCGCGATGGACCGCCACCAGCTCGCGCACCGTCATGCCTCGGGGGCGTCGAATCCGTCCCAGCAGCACGCCGCAGACCTCCTCCGGATAGCCCTCGCAGCCGTGGGCCTTCATGCTCCGGGCCATTGCCTTCGGGACGACGAGCGTCATGACCCGTTCTCACGGAAGATCGGCGTGGGGCCGCCGGGCGCGCTGAACGGCCACCGCGGCCGCGCGTGCGCAGTTGCATCGTACCAACCGCAGGTCGCCGGCAGGAGGCCTGCCTGGGCGGCACATCAACCGGATCCAAGGGCCTGCCGGCCATCTGCGGCCTCCGGCCCCCGAAGGCACGCCGAGATAGTGTCCTAGCCTGGATTTCCACGGCCCGGGATTGGGCTAACAGTTCGATCGATCTGTCTCCACGATCGCTACATCGTCATCCGAAGCAGCCGCCCTTTGAACCAGGGCACCTTGACCGGCTTGTCGAGGAGCCCCGAGGCCGCCACGATCGGCAGGTGGGCCCGCCGGTGAAACCGGACGACCACCTCGCGGTCCGTAATGGTGACGTCCGCCGGCATGTCGATCAAGTCGCGGAAGATCTGGCGGGCCTGGCTGTCGGCATAGCCGCGCATCCGGCCGGCCAGCAAGCGGTAGAGGCCGCTGGCGATGACCAGCAGGGCCATGTCGAAATCGACCTTCAATCCCACGGCCGACGACAACGCATCCATATGAAAGAAGCGAACCGAGTCGGAGATCGCGTTCTCGATGAGCATCCGCTGGGCGTAACGGGTGATGATCCTGGCCGCCGTGCGCCGTTCGTTGGTCAGGAGGATGGTTGGCTCCTCGTGGCCGAGGTCGAGGATATACAACTGCCGGAAGGTCCGTCCCTCGAGTCGTACCTTCTGCTCGTAGACACGCGGCGTGCGGTACTTGCGCGTGGGGACGTCGAGTCTCACCCGGCGCCACGCCGAAGCCGGCAGCTGCTGGACCTCCTTGAGGATACGAGGTGATCGACGACGCAACGTGATGAACGTGATTCCCTGCTCGTCCAGACGAGCCAGGTTCTTGTAGGTGGTGAGGCGGGAGTCGAAGACCAGGTGCCGCGGCGCTTCGCCGCGGACCTTCTTCCAGAAGGCGATGAACGCCAAGACCTCGTCCGCTTCCTCACCTTTGCGGAGGTCTGCATTGGAGTAGCAGAACGCCCGCCCATCGGCGTCCTGAGCCAGGAACACCAGCACGCTGGGCTGACGGCGGCTTCGCGCCGAAACGTAGTGCCGTTCAACCACCGGGTGCTCGCCGTAGTAGGGCACCGAATGAAAGTCCAGATCGAAGGACCGCCCCGGGAGCATGTCGGAGCCATGGAGCTGGCCATGCCAGGCCGCCAGCACCTTGGTCGTCGTGGCGTGATTGACACGGCAGGAGTATTCCGACAGATAGCTCTTCCTGGGCATCCGGTTCAGCCCGCAGAACAAAGCCAGCCCCTCGTCGGCCACCAACGCCATCACGTGGCTCTTGCGTTCGATCGACCACAGCTTCAGCGCCAGCGCGGCACGCAGGGCATGGGTGGCCGGGATCATCTGTGAGCCCGGCAGCTTGGCCTTCCTGGCAACCGTATCGATGCCAAGGCCGACCAGATCCGGCATGAACAGGAACAGACCGCCGCACCGCGTGGGAAAGCTCCGCGGCGACCAGGACAACGCGCGCGCATCGGCCACCGGCTCGACCGTGGGCTGCGGGCCCGGCTGACGCTCCTCATCGAGGCGTCGAGGCAAGGCAGCAAACCCCATCTCCTTGAGCACCTCGCCGACGGCCGTCGGGCTCAGCCGCCCGCCCCGTTGCTTCAACGCGTGGCTGATCTCATAGACCGAGTGGTTCTGCTTGCGCATCTGCTCGATCAGCTCTCGCGCCGCGTCCTTGTTGGGTTGACGGTGCGGGCCTGGTCGCGGCGAGACGAAGAACTGCGGGTCGGGGTCTCGACGAAACTGATGGCACAACACCCGAAACGAGCCCGGGGTGTACCCGAAGGCCTTGGCCACCTTCCGGGAGGTCTGCCCCTGCACGAAGTAGCACCGCAGGGCTTCGTACATCCGCTGCTTGGGATGCCTGGGCCTCTGGAAGAAGCGGCGGCACGTCGTTAGGCTCTTAGGTTGTCCGATAGGCACGACATTACAGTACTACATACCATATCCCGTGTCAAGCACGGCCTGGCCACACAACCCGTGGGGGAGCCGATTCGCCCGTCGCCTGGGCAAATCCGGCCGGCTGAGGCTCCAGCTCCCCGTCTCGCGATGTCGCTGACAAACACGGGAGCCACGCCGATGACGGCACACCATTCAGGTAACAGGAGTCCCTCCCGCGGAAGCCGTGTTCGAGCACCAAACCCCGGAACCACAGGGGGTTGGCACTCGCGACCGGTGCCTGGTGACCTCAGGCGTTGTTAGTCCAATCCCGGGCCGTGGAAATCCAGGCTAGTCGAAGAACCCCGACACCGTCAGGTCACCCGTGAACAGCTCGATATTCGTCCTCATGTGGAAGAGCGAGGTGGCGGCGGCGCTGCGATGGGCGTAGAAGAACTCCAGCACATAGACCTGTCCGTCTACAAGGTCAAGTCGATCCAGCGCCACATACTGCCGCATCGAATTCTCCTGGCCGCCGGAATCGATGACCAACCAGCCGTCGACAAACACCCAGGCATCATCGCGGCATGCGAACTCGAAGAACTGGTTTCCACACGCGTTGTACGTGAACGATGCCGCAATCGTATAGGTGAAGAAGTTGTTGTGCGCATCGCCTTCATTGCCCAGCAACTGATCATCGATGGGGAAGAAGCTGTCGGTCTGGTATTCGTAATCACCATCAACGTTGCGCGGAAGCGAGATGGTGTGCACCGTTGCCATATTCCCGCCCAGAATGTCGCGAAACCACTCACCGAATGTTCCGGCATCGGTGATGCCGGTGGAACCTGGACCAGTAAGGACGCCGGCAGTGTCGGCGGTTGGCACTCCGCAGGCGTCTACTAAAACCTCTGCTTCATCCGGTCCGTCGCCCGTGTCGTGGTGGTAGACGTTGACTTCGTACACCATCGCGTCGGTGATGACGTCGTACATGCGAAGGTGGAACGAATCATATCGGTCGACGGTGTCATTCTTCGGGAAAGACGGCGACGGTACGCTCTGTAGAAAGGCCAGGGCGGCGAAGCTGATCCGCAGCTGGGTGAGCGTGGCAGGATCGAACGTGATGTCGAGCCCGTTCCACGTGCCGCCGGTCTGCAGCACACCGCCGGCCTCAAACGTGTAGATCCCTTGCCCGCCGTTATGGGTATTGAAGAACTGGAGACGCAGGTTGTTCGGATAGGTGCTGCCGACGATGGTATCGAAGAGCAGGGTCGGTTCGTTGACGATGTCGATGTAGTTGACGTTGAACGTGTCGTCGTATTGGTGCTCATGCATGTCCGGGCTGGTGCTGATCGAGCTGTAGACATCTACATCGAAGTGACCGCCCGGCAGCCCCCCGTGTTCCGCGGCCATTTGATCGGGCCGGCATAACGATTGATCGGATTCGCACTACCGTCGTACCACTGGTTCAACACCTTTCGGCCACTACCAGTGAACATCGGTCGTCTGTCGAAGCCGATCATGGGAGCGATATTCCCGGCGAAGTGCCCTCTTTGCGGCGGTGGAATGAAGGTGCCGAAGTCGGGATGACCGGACGTGAAATCGCGAAGCACACCTCCAAGATTGAGCACATCCGGCGGGACCGCCCAACTCTGGGCAATGCCGGGCGAACCGGGCATCGTAAACGAGAGGATGCCTGCGAGGCTCAGCAGGCCGTATGTGGCGATGGTCGTTTTGGTTTTGGGCATCACGTCAGAATCCTCTTCCCGGGAATCGTCTGAGCAGCGGAAGGCATCGGTTCCGGACTGCCAAAGGAGATGTTCGCACGTGTTCTCCCGTCCAGGCCCGTTGGGGCCTTGCGCATCTCCTCGCTTAAGAAACCTATGATTCGTGGCCTGTCCCGGCAAGCCGCAAGCGCACGAGCAGCGGACCCGGCGCAGGACGTGCCCGCTCTCAGCAAAGTGGGTCCGGTTCGACGCAAGTGCCGGTGGGGCAATCTGGGAAGTCGGCGGGTTCTCGGCGCAGCCCGGCCAGTGGGTCGAGCAGCTTCGAGAGGTCACCGGGGCCGATAGGCGAGCGAACCGATCGTCAATGGCTCGCCGCGTGCTCCACCCGTTGCCCGGCAGTCCTCTTCGAACCGTTGCCTGTCTGACCGTTCGGTGCAGATCGTTCTACGGTCAGCGAGATGACGGCCAGGTCGTGATCCGCCTGGCTGCCTCCGATACTTCGCATCGGGATCAGGCTGGCAGGCTGCTCGTGCAGGCGTTCGATCTTTCGGAACATCAGGCGACACGCCCAGCCGAAGGTGCGGTAGATATTGTGGCCCAGGCCGATGATGCCGATCAACTGCATCGATGCCGGCTTGTCGCCGACGTTTGTCTTCTTTCGAAGCAGCAAGGCCAGCAGCGACCCCACGTTGTAGAAGTACAGGTATGCCGCCATCAGGTTGAGCTGCTTCATCCACGGGTGCTTGTGGTGCGAGGCGATGATGTAGTTGCCGTCGTGCATGTACGGATCGACCCGCCTGCCGCCGACGCGGTCGAAGACCTGCCCGGAGGTGTACGTTCCGTTGTACAGCTTCGTGCCGGGCGACGGCACGAGCATCAGGACCTGCAGGGAGACCGCGCCGGCCTTCTTCAGGAGCCGGATCTGGTTCAGCAGGCCGTAGTCGCTGCCGCGGGTGTACAGCGGCTGCGCATCGTGGTGCATCATCATGGGCATCGGGCAGATGCCGGCGGTCCGGAGTCGCCGGAACGCCTCGGTGGTCTTGTCGACGGACTGGCCCTTCTTGATGAGCGTGGCGGTCATGTCCTCGACGCCGATCCACAGCGCGCGGCACCCCGCCTCATGCGCCAGGTCCAGGTGATCCTTCATCTTCAGGGTGTCGTGGATCGTCGCCTCCGTGCCCCAGCGGACCCTGCGGCCGAGCCTGGAGCCGCCGGGCTCGGCGCGGGCCAGCGTCTCGATGATGTCGAGTGCCCGTGTATGATCGTTGAAGAAGTTGTCGTCGGTCCCGAAGAAGTAGCGGTGACCGTACTCCTTGTTGAGCCGGTGCATCTCGTCCGCGATCCGTTCGGGGCTCTTGGTGCGGAACTGCCGCTGGTTGTACGCCGGGATCGGGCAATACGGGCAGTTGAACTTGCACCCGAACGTCATGACGATCGAACTGATCGGGCTGTACTTGCGAACGCGGTCTGCGGGCAGCGCGTGGGTGCCGAGCGTGGCGCGCCGGCCGGGCGGTTCCAGGAGCCGATACCCCAGGATCGGGTGCGGCAGCTCGTCGAGATCACCCACCAGCGGCTGGATGCCGGTGTCCACCAGCTCCTCGGCCACGCCGTTGCGGCCGTTGAGCGGGTACACCAGGCCGGGGACTTCATCCAGGGCCCCACTGTCGCGAGCGCGAGCGAACGCCGACCGCATCGATTCGTTGCCGGCGCGGACGGTGAGCAGGACTTCGAGCAGGCTGAGAAAGACGTACTCTTCGCCGGTCACCACGACGTCGGGACTGGCCGGTTGCGCGGGATCCGTGCTGAAGACCTTGAACGGCTCGTACACGCCGTGCGAGCCGCCGACGATGATCAACGGCCTGTGCTTCGGATCGATCCGCGATGCGTCGCGGACCATTGCCCTGCACGGCGCCTCGTGCATGCCCATGCTCGAGACCATGAACATGTCGGGGACCCTGCCGTCGAGCTGCATCCGCGACGGGCGAAAGTTCCGGTTCCACTGCTGAAGGACCAGGCGCGTTTTCTCGAACCCGGCGTCCGCCAGGGCCGACCCGATCGCCCGGATGCCCGCGGGCGCCATGCGAGTGTCGGCGTAGATGAACGGCAGCATTCGCGTGCGATGGTCGAACGCACACGCGATGACCGTGACGAGGTCGTGCTTCTTCGCAAGCTTCCGCAGTCGCAGGCGAGTGGCGGTCAACTCGCCCGGCTTGAGGAGCTCATCTCCGCGAGTACGTCGGGGCAGTTCCAAGGTAGGACCTTTATCGGCTTGATGGTTTCCAAGGCGAGACCTCATTCCGGGCCCGGCAGGTCTCGGCGGAGGTGATGGTAGCCTGTCGACAACGGCGATGGTGCGCGCGTGCGGATCCAGGATGGGGCGAACGCGAGCGACTGCCCGTTCGTGCTAATTAGTGCGACGGCGCAACAAATAGGAACGTGCCGACGAGAAGGCCGACCCACCTGTGGCGCCAGACACCCACCTGTGGCGCCAGACACCCACCTGTGGCGCCAGACACCCACCTGTGGCGCCAGACGCCCACCTGTGGCGCCGGACGCCTACCTGTTCCATGGGTGTGCCGGCCACACGCCATGTCAGGCGTGTCAGCCTGACGCCGGGCACGCCTTGACGGTACTAGTTGTGTCACATACTATGTCAGACATAACCAGGAGGCACGCCCATGCGGGTCGAACGCGAGCTCATGCGCGGCGCGGGACCGGTGGCGGTCCTGAGGCTGCTCGAACCCGGCGAAATGTACGGCTATGAACTGGCGAGTGCACTGGGCACGCGCACCGGCGGCGTCCTGGCGATGGGTCACTCCACCCTCTACCCGCTGCTGTACAACCTCGAGGCCAAGAAGCTGATCGCGTCGCGGTGGCGCCGAGCGGAGACCAACCGGCGACGCCGCTACTACGCGCTGACCGATCGCGGTCGCAAGCGCCTGGCGACCCAGCGCGACCAGTGGAAAGCGCTCGTCGGCGCGCTGACGCGGATCGGCGTCCTGCCGGACACGGCAACGGTGTCCCTGCGCATGGAGCCGGCGCGGTGAGCGAGGAGCCGGCGAATGAACGGACCTGTTTTCGGCGCCTGCGTCTGACACCGCTGCGCGACCTCGTCCGCGGGCGGCTTACGGGACGGCTGGACCTGGACGCGGTGATCGCGGCCGCGGAGCTTCCGGCATCGCTGTCGCAAGTCGTCCGCGACGTGATCCGCCGCACCCGATTGTTCCGGCTCGAGAAGATCGCCGTGGCCCAGGAGCTCGCCGGTCACTTCCGTGACGGGCTGGACCAAGGCGTGTCGCCCGGCGAGCTGGCCCGTGACTTCGGCGACCCCGTGCTGGCAGCCCGACTGATTCGCCGGGCCAAGCGCCGCAACCGGCCGCTCGCCTGGCGGGCGACGGTCCGCTCGTTGCAGGCAGCATGGGGTCTCTTCGGCATCGTGATCGTGCTGTACGGTATCGCCGCGCTCCGCTTCTTCGCCGGCAGCCCCAACCCGAGCGTGGACTTCCTGTCGCAGATCAACGCCGCGACACTGGCCGCACCGACGGCGGATCGCGCGTGGCCGGAGTATCGGGCCGCAATCCTGGCGCTGAAGCGGCCGCCGGAACTGAGCTACCGGCGTACACCGCGGCCGGGCGAGCCCGGGTGGGAGGTCGTCGAGAAGTACCTTGCCGGCAGTCACGTGGCGCTCGAACACATCCGTGCCGGAGCCGCCCGGCCGGTCCTGGGGTACGAGATTGGGTTTGCCATCGCGGCCCGGGACGTGGAACTCTGGCCGGGCCAGGCCGGCATCGTCGTGCCGGCAAACAACCAGATCATGTTCGGCATCCTGCTGCCTCACCTGGGCGAGATGCGCCGCCTGACCATGCTCATGGTCGACGACGCGCGCCGGGCAGCGGCCCGCGGTGAACCGGACACGGCACTGGCGGATATCGAGACCGTGCTCTCAATGTCCGGGCAGGTGCTGGAGTCCGGCTTCATCCTCAACGACCTCGTGGCATTGTCGATGTTCACCAGGTGCATCGACGTGGTCGGTGAACTGCTGCACGAGTACCCCGATCTCTTCAGCGACGAGCAACTGACCACGCTGGCCCACCGGCTCGGCGGTCTGGCCGGCGGCGCGCCGATGCGCGTGTCGATGGAGGGCGAGCGTGTCTCCTTTGCCGATCTCGTTCAGCACTCCTACACCGACAACGGCCGGGGAGACGGACACCTGACGTGGGACGGGCTGAAGCTGTGGACGCTCCTGCGCGGCACCGTGAAACCGACCGATCCGGTCATGATGGCAGCCGGCCCGGTAGTCGGCGCGTTCGGTGCGTCGCGAGCCGAGCTCGTGAACAAGTACGACCGGCTGCTGGCCATGGTGCTGACCGACGCGACCGTGCCGCTGTGGAAACGCGGCAGGTCGTCGGTCGACGTGGAGATCGAACGGATCCAGTCGTCGTTCACCGAGACGGTCAAGTTCCTTCCAATCGCGCTACTCATGCCGGCAATGAGCAAGGTGAGCATCAATGCCGAGATGCTCACCCAGCGCCGTGACGCGGCGCTGGTCGTGATCGCGCTTCACCTGTACCGGCGACATCACGGCGCGTGGCCGTCGGAGCTTGCGACGCTCGTGCCGTTGTTCCTGCCGGACGTGCCCCCGGACCGCTTCGACGGCGGGCCGATCAAGTACATACTGCGTGGGGGCGAGCCGGTGCTCTACGTCGTCGGCACCGACCGCGACGACGACCACGGCCGGAGACCACCACCACCAGCCCACGCCGAGAGTGCCATGGTCTGGCTTCCGCTCGAAGAGCTCGCGCAAGCGGTCTCGGGCACGGTGCCACATCACACGGTCTCCGATGGTGACTGGGTTCTCTGGCCTCCCGCCGCCCCCGAACCGCTCGGCCCGCCGGACCCCGACAACGCTGCGCCGATCTACACCTTCGCACGACATGGGTCGTGAGCGGCGTCGCCGCGTCGCCGGTGGCGGAATAGGGAAACCGCCCTATTTTGCGGCGCTGTCCGCCGGGGACGTATCCGGACACACCGCGGCCGCTCTTTGGTTGATATACCCGAGTCCCGATCCATGAAGACAGCAGCCCTATTCGTACTGATCGCCACCACCCCCGTGGGCGCGCAGACGCCCGGCGATCTCGACGGCGACAGCGTCGTCGGCATCTCCGACTTCCTCATCCTGCCGGGTAGTTGGACCTGACCGCAGCGGATTCAATCTCGCCCCCCCCACAGGCACCCCCGTGGCGGCATCGGCCGCCGCGGGGGTTGCCGCTTTCTCAGCCGCGTTTCTCGGCGAATGTAAACCGGTATGCCAGCGATGCCAGCGCGGCGCCCGCGATCGGCCCGACCCAGTACACCCAATGAGCGTCCCACGCCCCGGCGACGATGGCGGGCCCCAGGCTGCGCGCGGGGTTGAGCGATGCGCCTGTCAGCGGACCGATGCACAGGATGGCCGCCGCCACCGTCAGGCCGATCGCGAACCCGCCCACCGCCGACGAGCCGCCCACGCCGCGCCGGTCGACGGCGGTACCCATGATCACGAACATCAGGAAGAAGGTGGCGATCGCCTCGAGCGCGACGGCGCGGACTGCGTCGGCATGTCCGGATCCGTTGTGCGTCAGCGCGCCCAGCGTGGCACCCACGTTGCCGACGTCATAGGCCCCCGACATCAGGAGTTTCAGAAGAAACGCCGCCACCGTCGCACCAGTGAGCTGGGCGACGACGAACGCGCCGGCACGCGACCACGGCTGCCTGCCCGCCAGCCCCAGCGCGATGGAGATCGCCGGGTTGATCTGGCCACCGGAGATATGCATCGTCGCCGAGACCATCACCGCGAGGATCAGCCCGTGGGCGAGGGCGATCGCGACGAGGTTCTCGCCCGAGGTGACGATGATCGCGCCGCCGCCGACGAACATGAGGGCGAAGGTGCCGACGAACTCGGCGAGACACGCTCTGGAGGTGGGCATGGGGTGCTCCCGTGAGGACCGGAGAAGATCACCGGGCCGTCAGTCCGGCCGGGAATCCTCCATGAAGGCCCGAGCCGAGTCAAACGTGCGGTCGCTGACGGGTCCCACGGTCATCGTGGCAAGGACGCTCGCTACCACAGATCGAAGCGTATCGGTATCTCGATCGTCGACCTGACCGGGCGACCGTTCCGCAACGCCGGCCTGAAGGTTGCCCGTCGCACTGCACCCTCCGTGGCTGCTCGCAGGAGTCCGAACCCCGGATCCCGCAGCACGTCGACGCCCAGGACCCGTCCGTCCGGGCCGACGACAACCTTCAGAAGAACGACACCCTCTTCGCCGCGCCGAATCGAGAGCGTGGGATAACGCGGTGACGGGAGATCGATCACGTCGATACCGCGATCCACGCCGCCTTCGGACGACCTGCCGGCGTCCAACGGATCCGCGGACCGCGCGAACGCCGTTGCAATCGGCACCTCAACGCCGTCCCGGGCGAGCTCGCTCGCCGCTTCGTCAACAGTCCGCTGCACGACGCTCTCGACGGCTTCGGTCACACCGATCGCCGTGACACCGGCATCGTGCGGTCTGAATCGAATTTTCGGGTCATCGAGTCGAGCATCGAGTGCCGGCAGCCGGTATGAAAAGGACATCGGGTCGATGGCGACTTCGGTCACGAACGCCGTTGCCACGGATGCGGTCGCGATCCTCCTGCTGAACCTGCCAGGAGATACTGACCGCAAGTGTCTCTACGGGCCCGCCGAGGTCCTCGGCGATGAATTTCCCGTAGACGAGGTCGCGTTGCTGTTCCAGGTCGCGACGAAAGTCGCTTCCGATGGTCGTGCCTCGAAAGCTCTTTGCCGACACGGTTCGATGCGTCCGCGGGACGTCGTTCTGACGAACTCGCTGGTAGGCGAAGACGAGCCTGGAGTTGCCGCCGAGGAACAGCTCGCTCTTGAGGTCGGCATCGTGCGGATCAACACTTCGGAGAGATCCCTCGACGAAAGCGTGCCGACTGCGAAAGGGACGTCGAATCGCGTCTGGGGCGTACGGGTCGCCGAGACGATGATCTCATCCAGCCGCAGGCGAGTCTCGTCGACGGACTCCGGAGTCGGCCGGTCCTCATCGGCGAGGCCCGACTGCGCGGCCACCCTGGACACCGGGCACCACCCCAGGAGCAGCATCAACAACCCGATTCGTGGTCTGGATAATCGCATGCGCACTGGTGGTCATGATTGGCGCGCCCTGCCGATCGACACCATACTGCAAGGCGGCACCACGACGCCCACGCCCGGAACAGCGATGACGCCCGGGCCCGACGACGAACGCGCCCGCCATCGAGTGTAATCGGACGCTCATACCCCCGATTCGGCCCTACCCAGGCCTCCCGACCGGCGATGCCGTCGCGTGTGCCCATTCTGCTGAGAGCAGGCAGGCCGCTCGGCGTCTGTGGCTGTCCTGTCCGGCGGCTTGGATTGACGAGCTTGAATCATACGTTTTGAGTGTATCCGGACTAGGGGAAGAAGGACGACGCAGGAGCAGCAAGACATCATGCATACAGCACGCACGTCATCGACATTGACACACCTTGGCTGGGCCACGGCCGGCGCCCTGGCCTTCGTGGCTCCGGACTGCCTCGACCTCGTGTCGAGTGCCGTGGCCCAGGAGACGCCCCCCGACTCGATCACGCTGACCGCCATCGTTCGCGATTTCCACGGCACTGACGAGCCGGGCGGCCACGCCGATTTCGAACGGAACAAGGCTCTCCATGCCGGTGGCCTCACACAGGGCGCCGTCGCTCCGGTCCTGGGCACGGACGGCAACCCCGTCTTCACCTGGGGCACCAAGGTGAAGAAGCAGTGGCGGGACTCCGCCGGCCGGCCCATCGCCTTCGTGATGTATGACCCCGCCCTCGGTGACAAGGCCGGCGAATGGGACACCAAGGCTTCTCTCAGCGCGTTTACCTCCAGCGCCAACTTCGACGAGTGGTACCGGGACATCCCCGGCGTCAACCTGTCGAAGGCGGTGACGCTGACACTGATCCGCCAGGCCGACGGCACCTACGTCTTCGACGACAAGAAGGATGCCGTCTTCAAGAGCAGGAATGGCTTCTTCCCGATCGACGACCAGGTCTTCGGGAACTCCCTCGCCAATGACAAGCACAACTATCACTTCACGACCGAGTTGCACACCCGCTTCACCTACGATGCCGGCACCGGACAGATCTTCAAGTTCACCGGCGACGACGACATCTGGGTCTTCGTCGACGGCAGGCTCGTGATCGACCTCGGCGGCACGCACGGCCCGGTGGAGCAGTTCGTCGACATGACCCGGCTCAACCTGGTCGACGGAAAGAGATACTCGCTGGACATCTTCCACGCCGAGCGTCAGACCAACGGCTCCAACTTCCGGTTCCAGACGGACCTGTTCCTGGCGGACGCCGGGGCACTGTCGACGATCACCGAGCCCTTCGACTGATCCAACGTCCGGCCCGGTCACCGCCTGTTGACGCGTCCCCGCCCCAGCACGCGGGGACGCGTTTTTTCCACAGGCGGGGGCACGACCGGAAGGTCCTTCCGGTCCAGCCGACACGGCTACCGGCTGCCTGCACCCGTCCGTCGGCGATCAAAGTGCCTCTGCGGTTGAATTCGCAGGGCGTGGCGACCGACAGGGATGGCGCAGGGCCAACGGGAGCCTTCGATGGACCGATGTCGTTACGCACATGCCCGAAGTCGTCCGCGAAGCCACGGCCGCCTGCCCCGTTCGCCCCGCAGGGGCATCGTCCTGATCGTCGTGGTGGTGCTGTTGCTTGTCGTCGAGCTGATCGTCGTCTCCATCGTTCTCGGCGGGGCGCGTGATCACGATCTCACCATCCGGCGGATACAGAGCGTCGAGTTCTTCTACGCCTCCGAAGCCGGCATCAACATGGCCATCCGCGAGATCGCCGAGGACGCCGACGAGGACGGCGACAACAGGGTCGGCGGCATCTCCGACGACGGCGACGCCGACTACGTCTCGCTGCCCACCGAGTCGGACTACGACTTCACGACCGCCGTCACCGTGGCTGCCTGGGTCAACGTGACGAGCTTCGGCGTTGCCGAGCAGGCGATCGTCACCAAGGGCGACACGGCGTGGCGGCTGGAGCGCAACGCAAGCACCGATGCGGTTCAGTTCACCGTCAACGGGCTGTCGACGAACACGGTCGTACAGGGAAGCATCTCGGTCAACGACGAGAACTGGCATCACGTCGCGGGCGTCTACGACGGCTCGCAGCTGCTGCTGTACGTGGACGGGCAACTCGACAACGCCGTCACCGCCTCCGGCACGATGGACACGAACGGCTCGTTCGTGTACTTCGGCAACAATGCCGGGGCGTCGGGACGATATTTCAGCGGCCGGATGGACGACGTGTACATCTATGACACCGCGCTGAACGCCGCGAGTGTCCTGGCCCTGGCCCAGGGATCGCAGCTCGGCTGGTGGAAGCTCGATGAGTCCTCCGGTCTCTCCGCCGGCGACGAGAGCGCGTACGGCAACGACGGCAACCTCACGAACATGGGCGGCACGGAATGGACGACGGGCCGGATCGATAACGGCCTCGACCTCGACGGCACGAACGACTACGTCGACACGAACGTGGCCGGCAATCAGACGAATACGACCACCATGATGGCGTGGTTCAAGTCCGACGATGCCGGCTCGATCGGGAACAGCTTCGTCACCCAACGCTTCGTCACGCAGCGTGACAGTTCAAATTCTTCCCGGCTGGCGGTCGGAATCAACAACGATCGCGTCGCCGTGTACTGGGACGACGGTGCAACGAACACCCAGCAGGGCACGACCGTGCTGACCGCGGGCAAGTGGTACCACGCCGCCCTGACGTACGACGGAGCGACCATCCGGCTGTACCTCGACGGCATCGAGGAGGGAAACTGGGCGGAAGCGAGCTTGTCCGCCCCGTCCGCGGACACCTTCGAGATCGGGGCCGGGGGCTCCACTCGCTACTTCGACGGCACGCTGGACGACGTGCGACTCTACGACCGGGGGCTGTGCGCAACCGAGATCATCGCGATCGTCGAGGAGGCGCGAAGCCTCCGGATCGTAAGCTGGCAGGAAGTCGAGCCGAACTGAATCCCCGGACCTGACCCGGATGAGCGCCGGGCACTGATTCCGGGCATCCGGCGCGACGAGCGGCACGTCGGCCGGCGCATCACCGAGATACTGGCCAGGACCAAGACCAAGGCCGCGCAAGCAGGTCATCGGACTCGCCCGGGCCGTCCGGGCTGTCATTGACCGCAACGGGCTCGATCAGGATCTCCCGACCTGACGGCATTTCGAAGATCGGGACGAATCCGATCGGACAAAGCACCGAGAAGAGACCTGTAGAGCCACGAGGAATCTGCTTCAGACTGAACATGAACTCAAGGACACGCCTTGACCTCGAAAACGGACAACGCCCAGTCGGTGCAGGACATTCTGCGGCTCTCGGCCAGGAAGACCGTCGAACTTCTCGAGCAGATGGACGAGGCGGCCGCCGTCACGTTGACTCGGTAGAGACGTGGCGCGCCGCGCGCGCCCTACCAGCCCGTGTCCCGCCTCGCCGTCCTGCTGGAGACCGAGCCGTTGGGCCAGCGCAGCTACCTGCTGGCTCCCCGCAACCTCAGTCGAACGGGTGTTTCGGTGATCCACGGAAAGATGATCTACGCCGGAACCGCGTGCGCGGTGGGACTCCGCGCGACGGACGGTCAGATCGTACCCGTTCACGGCAAGATCATCTGGTGCCGTTTCGTCAGTGGACGGGCGCATGAGCACGGCGTCGAGTTCGCGGATCCGATCGACCTGCAGGAATTCGTGCCTGGCACCGAGCCTGATTGAGTACCCTCTGAACGAGGATTCTCAGTGTCCGAACGGCGCCGGCCGGGTTTGAATCGGTTCACGTCCATACGTCGGGCCTGGCAGCCCGTTGAAGAAGTCATTCGGGCTGCGAGCTCCGAGTCGGCTCAGGGCGATTGCACGCCGGGGCCTCATGTCGCGGCTGCCGAGGACTTCTCCCGTTCGGCGCGGCGTCGCTTGAGCTCCGCGTCGATGAAGCCATCGAGGTTGCCGTCGAGGACCGTCTGGGGGTTGCCGACTTCAAAACCGGTGCGGTGATCCTTGGCGCGGTTGTCGTAGATGACATAGCTGCGGATCTGGGTGCCCCAGCCGCGGTCGACCTTGCCGCCGGTCGCCTCGTCCAGCTCGGCCTGGCGTTTCTCCTCCTCGATCTGCTTGAGCTTCGCCATCAGGATGTTCATGGCCTGCCGCCGGTTCTGTTGTTGCTCGCGGAACGTCGACGCCGTGATCTGGATGCCCGTCGGCTTGTGCACGATGCGCACCGCCGACGCCACCTTGTTGACGTTCTGACCGCCGGGGCCCGACGATCGCGCGAACGCCGTCAGCTCGATGTCCTTGTCGTCGATGGTGACCTCGCTCTCCTCGAACTCCGGGATCACGTCCACGGTGGCAAAGCTGGTCTGCCGCTTGCCCTGGGCGTTGAACGGACTGACCCGGGCCAGCCGGTGCGTGCCCCGCTCGCAGCTCATGGTGCCGTAGGCATACGTCCCCTTGACGTGGTAGACGACCTCGCTGATGCCGACCTCGGTCCCGGTGACCCGGTTGATCTCCTTGACCTTCCAGCGCCGCTTCTCCCAGAAGTAGAGATACATGCGCTCGAGCATGGACGCCCAGTCGTTGGCCTCCGTGCCGCCGTCGCCGGCCTGGATGGCGACGAAGCAGGCGCGGTGGTCGTGCTCGCCCGACAGCAGCGACTGCGTCTCGACCGTGCCCATGTGTTCGGTGAGCCGGAACAACTGCTCGTCCGCCTCGGCGAGCAGCTCCCGGTCGTCGCCGTCCTGGGCGAGTTCGTAGGCGATCTTGGCGTCATCGAACTTCTCGATGACGTCGCCGATCTCCTCGGTCTGCGCCTTGAACTGCTGGTACTCGTTGATGACGCGCTGGGCCGCGGCCCGGTCGTTCCAGAAGTCCGCGGCGTTCATCTTCTCCTGGAGCGCATCTCGCCTGAGGACCTTGTTGTCGTAGTCAAAGAGAGTCGCGGATGGTTGTGATCCGCGCCTCGAGGTCGTTGATGATCGGTCTTAGTGAGTCGTAATGCATGGGAGTCAATGGTACCCGTCTTTTGAGCGCTCCGTACGGCCCTCCGGGCCGACACTCGCTCTGGTACGCAACGGCGGATTCATCCGCCGTCGCTGAGCGGGCGACATTCAGGCGTGCAGCTTGGCGAGCACCTCGGCCAGCTTGGCGCCGAGCGCTTCGATCGCCTGCTGCAGTCCGGGATCGGACAACGTCCCGTCGGCGGCGAGCGCCTCGTGAACCCTGGGAATCGCCTTCTGGTCCGGCAGCACGAGCACACCGATACTGCTCAGGATCGACCGCAGGTGACCGAGCCCCCGGAGCCCGCCCAGGCCGCCGGGAGACGCGGCCATGATCACCGCGGTCTTGTCCTTGAAACAGGCGAGCGTCGGCTCGTCGCCGTCCGGTCTGGACGCCCAGTCGATGGCGTTCTTGAGGGCGGCCGAGAGCGTGCTGTTGTTCTCCGGCGAACCGATGAGAAAACCGTCGTGGGACCTCATGAGCCCCTTGAGGGTCCGGACGTTGTCCGGCAGGCCTTCACCGGCTTCGAGATCGGCGTCGTAGACAGGCAGCGGAATCTCGCGCAGGTTCAGGACGGTCACCTCGGCACCGGCGGCCCTGGCGCCGCCCGCCGCGATCGTCACGACCTGCTGGTTGTAGGAGCCTTTGCGCAGGCTTCCGGAAAAGGCGAGGATCTTCGGGCCGGTCGTCATGTCAGTGGCTCCAGTCGTCCGGAAGCGTGCAGGATAACTGGAATCGGCCCCGACGACATGTCCGCAATCGATCCGCCGGCGATATGCTTCCAACTCATGCAGACCCACGAGCCCGGCGTTCAGTTCATGCAGTTGTCGCGGCGCGTTCGCAACCTGAAACCGTCGGCCACCCTGGCGGTGAACGCCGCGGTCAGGAGGCTGCACGCCGAGGGTCGCGACGTGATCGCCTTCGGCGCCGGCGAGCCGGACTTCGACACGCCTCAGAACATCAAGCAGGCGGCGATCGATGCGCTCTCGCGCGGCGAGACGCACTACACACCGGTGCCCGGCCCGCCGGAGGCTCGCCAGGCGATCGCCGACAAGCTTCGTGACGAGAACGGAATCGCCTGCGGGCCGGACGACATTGTCATCACCGCCGGCGGCAAGCACGCGCTGTTCATGGTGTTCCAGTGTCTGCTCGACGCCGGCGGGGATCAGGAAGTCATCGTCCTCACGCCGGCGTGGGTGAGCTACCGGCCGATGATCGAGCTCGCCGGAGGCTCCGTCGTCGAGGTGCCGGCAGCGATCGACAACGACTTCAAGATCACCGCCGCTCAACTGGCCGGGGCGATCACCGATCGCACGGCGGCGGTCATCATCAACAGCCCCTCCAACCCCTGCGGCACGATGTACACGCCCGATGAGCTGCGCGAGCTTGCCGAGGTCCTTCGGGGGCATGACCACGTCTCGGTCATCTCCGACGAGATCTACGAGAAGCTCATCTACGGCGGGATCGATCACCTCTCGCCGGCGTCGCTGGACTCGATCGCCGAACGGGTCGTCACGATCAACGGGCTGAGCAAGGCGTACGCGATGACGGGCTGGCGGATCGGCTACGTGTGCGCGCCCGGCGGCGACCCGTCGCTGGCGAAGTCCATCGTCAAGCTGCAGGGCCAGATGACCAGCAACATCACGTCCTTCTGCTACGCGGCGGTCGTCGAGGCGCTGACCAACGGCGGCGCGGCCGTCGAGGCCATGAGGGCGACGTTCGCCCAGCGCTCCGTGCTCATGCACAGGTTGCTGGTCGCCATGCCGGGAATCTCCTGCCCCCGGCCGACCGGCGCGTTCTACGTCTTTCCCGAGGTCGGCGCTCACTACGGCAAGCGGACCCCGGCGGGCCGCGTGATCGACGATTCGGTGAGCTTCGCGACGGCGCTGCTCGAGGAAGCCGGCGTCGCCGTGGTGCCGGGCGCCGATTTCGGCGAGTGCGGCAACCGCCACGTCCGGCTCAGCTTCGCCTGCTCCAACGAACACATCGAGGAAGGATGCCGCCGCCTCGACGGCTGGTTGCGGAGCCTCGCGTAGTGCCGGGGGGGAAGAAAGAGACCGGGAGTCTTTTTCGCGGCAACGCGCCTGGGTCGGAACCGAGCGGTTCCACCCGCGAAAAAGACTCCCGGTCTCTTTCTTCCCAGCCGATCTTCTGCGTCGGGTGCGGTTACGACGTGCGCACCCTGCCGGTGGACGGCCCGTGCCCCGAGTGCAGTACACCGATCGAGCAATCGCTGGGTGGACCACGACTGGCGGCGGCCGACCCGCGCTGGCTGGCCCGGCTCACACTCGGCCAGTCACTGATTACCTGGGGGCTGTACACGGCCTTGCTGGGGTTCTGCTTTCTGCCGCTCACGGCAGCACTCTCCGCCATCCTGGCCCCGCAGGACATCTTTTTCGAGGGGGTCCTGGCCAGGAGTACCTTCGCCGGCCTGGCGGGGGTCTTCATCGTCGGTACGGCGCTCTGCTGGGTCGGCGCGTTGCTTGTCACGGCGCCCAACCCCGGCGAAAGCGGCACGGAGCCCGCACATTCGGCGCGCAACCTCGCCCGCTGGGGACTGCCGGCACCGATCGGGTTCATTTGCCTCGCGAGCGCCGTCGGCATGTTGCCCCTGTCCTACACCGTCCACGTGACGGCCCGATCCGCCCTGCTGATGCTGGCGGCGATCAGCGTCACGGTCTGGATCACGGCCCTGTTGCGTTGCCTCGCCAGTCTCGCGACACGGATCCCGGACCAGCAGCTCACCCGGCGGACGAACCGGATGGGTCGCGTACTCCGCTGGGTACTGCCGGTCTTTCTCGGCATCATGATCCTGTCGGTCACACCGCTACCGAGAGCCATCGCCGCCGGGGCGGCTGCCAGCGCCGTTACCGTCCAGGCCATCTTCAGCATGACAGGCGTGCTGGTCGGCTGCGTCGTCCTGTTCCTGCTGGCCAGGCTCGCCACGATGATGCTCCAGTATCGCCGCGGCTTCCGCGGGTGCCGCGCTTTTCGTTCGTTGCCTCTTCAGGGCGGCGATGAACGGTCCGATACAGCGCGTCGATGATCGGCACGCGGCCCCAATGCTTCATCGCCGGATACCCGGAATCCGGCGCGACCTGGGTGCAGGGTCTGCTCGACGGGCACGCCGTGACCGGGCGGCCGAAGATCGTCCACGTCATCCGGGACGGCCGGGATGCCGCGGTCTCGTCGTGGGAGAAGCTCCGGCGACCCGGTACCGGCAAGAGAGTCCCGACGTTGGCCGAGTACGCCGAGACCTTCGCGGGCCGCTGGATCGATTTCATCGAACAGGTCCGGTGGTCGGCGGCGACCTTTGACGGCGAGTACCTGGAGCTGCGCTACGAGGAGCTTTACCGCGACACCGCCAACGAGGTCACGCGGCTCCTGGAATTCGCCGGCATCGCCGTGACGCCCGGCATCCTGCGCTCGTGCGTCGAACACGCGCGGCTCCACGCGAGCACCGTCGGCGACTGGCGGTATCGGTTCGACGACGAGACCGCGTTCCGGTTCGACGCCGTCGCGGGATACCTGCTGGCCGAACTGGGTTACGCCGAACCGACCGGTGCGGGGCTCGCCCGGGCGGCGTAGCTGGGTGGCACGGTCGACCGAGTCCGCCGCAGGCGGGCGAAGTCGCCCGTGGTTCGACGTTCGAAGACACGGGCGAGCAAGCTCGACCGTGCCACCCGGATCTTGCTCCGGACGTACAAGCAGGAATCCGAGAATCTGAGGGTGGCACGGTCGACCGAGTCCGCCGCAGGCGGACGAGGCCGCCCGTGGAGCGACGATCGAAGACACGCGATTCCGCTCACGCAAGAACGTCGATCATCGCGCCGGGCTCGGCCGATTCGTCCTTCTCCTGCTGCACCTGCTCGGTCCGCGCTTCCCGTTCGACCTGTTGCGCCCTGGCGGCGACCTGCCGATCCGCGGCGGAGGGGTCCGCCGGCGCCAGCGCCGCGGCACGGACCTGCTGCATCTTGCGAACGGTCGCGTCGGGATCATTCTCGACGGACGAGACGTCGATCGAGACCTCGCCCTCCACGACGTACCGCCGTCCGTCCGGACCGGTCGTGAAGCGGAAGGAGATCGGCCCGCCGTGCGGACCCGCGGCGGCCTTGTGGGCCTGCTCGTGCATGCGAACCTCGCGGTCGCGCGTGCGAAGCTCATCGACTTCCTGCTGCTCCTGCTCGGTGAGCCGGCCGGCAGCGCGTGCCTCCGGTGAGAGCTCGATCCGATCAACCGGGGCGATCGCGGTCCGCGACGTGTTCGCGCGAAACGACACGCCGGCCAGTGCGGCCAGACCGTCGAACACCCGGATGCCTCCTGCGGGGGTGATCATCTCCGGTCGTGACATCGACCGGAAACGGGGCCGGGTTCATGCCCGGATCGTGCCGTGGACCAGAACCGTGGCGGCGTCCGAGAACAACTCCGCCCCCTTGTCCAGGCGCCGGGTCATCACCGCGATCGCCTCGGGGTTGCTGTCGATGAGCACCGCGTCCCGCCCGTGCCTCGCAGCGGCCTCGCCGAGCGTGCCGCTGCCGGCGAAGAAGTCCAGCAGCCGGTCGCCCGGCCGGGAGTGGATCTTCACGATCCGTTCCAGGAGCCGCAGCGGCTTCTGTGTCGGATACCCCGTCCGCTCGCGGCCCTGCGTGCTGACGATCGTCATCCACCACACGTCCGTCGGCGTCTTGCCGCGAGCCGCTTTTTCCGGCCCCACCAGTCCGGGCGCCATGTAGGGAATCCGATCCATCGCGTCGTAGTTGTAGGTGTAGTGGTCAGGGTCCTTGGCGTACCACAGGATCGTGTCGTGCTTGGCCGGCCAGCGTCGGGTGGAACGACCCCCGTAGTCGTACGCCCAGATGATCTCGTTCATGAAGGACTGCCGGCCGAAGATCGAATCGAGCATGACCTTGCAGTAGTGCGCCTCGCGCGGGTCGAGGTGAACGAACAACGACCCGTCGGCTCGAAGCAGCCGGTACGCCTGCTCCAGCCGCGGACCCAGGAACGCCGGGAAGTCGTCGAACGCGTCGTCGTACGACTGCGTGCCCAGCTTTATCGTGCGGTAGCGATTGCCGCCGAACCCGCGGCGATCGCCGGCGTCGTCGCGCACGGTGCGCACGCGCGTCTGGACCCGGGCGGTGCCGGTATTGAAGGGCGGATCGATGTACACCAGGTTGAACGACGCGTCGTCCAGTGATCTCAGTATCGGCAGGTTGTCGCCGTGGTGGATCTCGATCATGGGGTGTCGTCTCGCTCGTCGAGCCGCTCGGCGTGGTCGCGGAGCCGGACCGCCCGTTCGGCCACCGTGTCGTAGACGCTGGCCAGCAGGCCGACCAGCGGGAATCCTCCGCGCAGCGGCGAGGGACCCATCCGCCGCAGCAGCGCGTGCGGGGCGTGGTGCGCCGGCGGCATCCGCTGAAGCTCCGCGAGTTCCGGGCCCGGCCGCCAGAACGAGTCCAGGCACTCCGCCAGAGGTCTCGCCGGCTCGATCGGCTGCGGCGGCACGGGCTCGGTGTGGGCGGCCGCGGCCCCCGTCGTGCGCCGCGCCCTGGCAGTAGCGAGCGATTCCAGCACGCGGTCAGCCGGCATTCCCCGCAACTCGAACGCCGCGAGTGGGTCGGTGTTGAGCCGATGGACGACCAGGTACGCCAGCGCCGCGGCATGCTTGCACGGCACGGCAGACCGGCAGTCGCACTCGACAACGACGTCGGAGGCCGCGGGAACCAGCCGCAGTCGAAGTGACTCCAGCAGCGATTCCAATGCCTCGGGCACTTCGCGGGCCAGGAGTCTGGCCGAGTAGACCGCCTCGGCGGCCATGGCGTCGAAGAGCCGCTGCCACTGCTCCTCGGCGAGCGCCGGGATCCGCCAGCGGGTCTTGTAAGGCTGCGCTGCTCGGCCCTGCACGCTCCCGACGACACCGCCCGCACCAAGCTCACACGTGATCGTCTGTCCGGACCGCGCATAGTCCAGGCCCGACAACCGCTGCTCCGAGCCGATGACCTCTTCCAGCACCGCCAGCCATCGTTGTGCCACCCAGGTCCGCGCCGTCAGACCGTCGCCGCCGCGCAGCTTGATTCCGTTGCGCACGCGGCGCGGTGACGCAGGGCGATGCTCGAACGATCCACGCGCGCCGCCGGTCATGCGTCCACCTCCATCGCCTCGGCCCGGAGTCGGAGCATCTCGCCGAGTTTCTCGGTGGTCAACTCGGTGAGCCATTGCTCGCCGGAACTGATGACGTTGTCGGCAAGGGCCGTCTTCTGCTCGATCATCTGGTCGATCCGCTCCTCCAGGGTACCGACGCAGACGAACTTGTGGACGTGGACGGTGCGCGTCTGGCCGATCCGATAGGCGCGGTCGGTGGCCTGGTTCTCCACGGCGGGATTCCACCAGCGGTCGAAGTGAAAGACGTGGTTGGCGGCCGTGAGATTCAGCCCGATTCCGCCGGTCTTGAGCGAGAGGACGAAGATCGGCATCGTGCCGTCGGACTCCTGGAAGCGATCGATCATCTCCTGGCGCCGCGGCTGCGACGTGCCGCCATGCATGAACGGCGCCTCGATATCGAGGTCCTGGCGAATCATCGCGGCCAGCAGGTGGCCCATCCGGCGATACTGCGTAAAGATCAGCGCGCTGTCGCCGGCGGCGAGGAGTTCTTCCAGCATCTTCATGAGCCGGGCGCACTTGCCGGAGCGTGACGACAGTGGCTTACGATCATCCCCCGGCCCCGCAGCCTCGACGGATCGCGGCACGGCCGTGTCAGGCAACTGGGCCGGGTGGTTGCAGATCTGCTTGAGCCGCGTCAGCGCCGCGAGCACGCGTCCTCGGCGCTGGATGCCCGACACGTCGTCCACACCGCACAGCAGGTCGTCAACGATCGCCTGGTAGAGGGCCGCCTGCACCGGCGTGAGCGTGGCGTACTCCCTGGTCTCGGTGCATGCGGGCAGGTCGGCGATGACGGTCGGGTCGGTCTTGAGCCTCCGAAGAATGAACGGGTGCACGAGCCGGCGCAGTGATTCGGCCTTCTCCTGATCGCGGTGACGCTCGATCGGCACCGCGCAGCGGCGCCGGAAGTCCTCTGCCGGACCGAGGTGCCCGGGGTTGCAGAAGTCCATGATCGACCACAGCTCCGTGAGGCGGTTCTCCACCGGGGTCCCGGTCAGGGCCACTCGCCGCTGGGCGTCCAGGAGCCGGATGGCGCTCGCCTGCTGGGTCGGCGGGTTCTTGATGAACTGCGCCTCGTCCAGCACGACCCGCCACCACCGCCGAGCGCCGATCGTCTCGCGGTCGCGGGCGACCAGGGCGTAGGTCGTGATCACGACGTCGTGAGCGTCCGCGGCCCGATCGAACGCTTCCCCGACCAGGCGCTGCGGGCCGTGGTGTTCGTGGTGCCTCAGCGACGGGCCGAACCGGGCCAGCTCGCGTGCCCAGTTGCGGATGAGCGAGGTCGGCACCACCAGCAGTGTCGTGCCCGGCGCCGCGGCGTCGGCGTGGGGCTGCTCGCGCTCGTGCAACAGCAGGGCGATGAGCTGGATGGTCTTGCCGAGTCCCATGTCGTCGGCCAGGCACGCCCCGAAGCCGAATCGCTCCAGGAACGCCAGCCATCCCAGGCCCGTCTTCTGATAGGGGCGAAGCTGTCCATGGAAGGACGCCGGCTGATCGACGGTGTCAGGTCGTTGCGGCTCCATGGATGCGCCGAGACCCAGGACCCGGCCCACCCATCCCTGCGCGTCCAGTCCGAGCACCGGCAGCCCCGTGTCGGTGACGCCGCGGACCTGGGCGCCCTGGGCCATCCGGATCGCGTCTCGCAACGTGACCTCGCCGCCCGGGTCGTGCTCGACCACCTCGGCGGCACGGGCCAGGGCACCGGCCTTCTCGACCCAACGATCCGCGATGCGGATCAGCGGCGCGGTGCTCTCGGCGATCTGCCGGAGATCCTCGGCCGTGAGCGGCTGGTCACCCACCGCAAGCTGCCACCGGAAATGCACGAGGCTGTCGAGCCCCATCCGGCCGCCACCCGGCTCCGAGCCGTACGGCTCGCCCGGCTCCGCAGGCGCGTGGACCTGGAGCCTGACACCGAGACGGCTGGACTGCTTTCCCCACCATTGCGGCACCACGACATCGAAGCCGGACTCTTCGAGGACCTCGCGGTCCTCGCGCAGGAATTGCGCGGCCTCCTCGGTCGTCAAGTGAATGCCCAGCGGATGCGCCTCGTTCAGGGCCGACTCGATCTTCGCATAGACGCGGCCGGCTCGACCGAGCTCCGCAAGCACCAGTTCCTGCGGTCGATCGATGTGGTGGCCGTCAACGACCTGCGCTGCCGGCGACGCGGCCCACACCCGATCGAGCTCGACCGTGGCGGGCGGCTCGCCCTCCACCAGCAGGTGAAAGCTCAGCCACCAGGACTCCGGGGGCCCGCCCGGCGGCGCCTCGTCGGGCTCCAGGAGTCGGAACCCCAGCCGGAAGGGGCGAGCCAGGTCGGCATCTTCCAGCCTGAGAAGCCACGATCTCACCTGCCGGAGCATGTCGAGGCCGGCCCCGTCGCCGCCGCGCGGCGCAAGGGGAACGACGCGCCGCCGGTCGAGCAGGCCGGTGAGCCACGCCACCGACGGGTCGTCCGCGGGATCGCGACCCTCGATCGCGTCGATGAAGTCGGCCTCGATCAGCGCGTGCCGCGCCGTGGCATCGCTGAGGGTCTGCACTGCGTCGCTGAGAATCCTCCACGGCTCGGCGAGCGGTCCCTGGGCCTCGACGGCGCGCACGACCGGCGGCATCGACGCCAACAGCGCCGCCATCCGGTTGCGGGCCGACTCGTCTTGCAGCCACGGCATCCACGCCGCCCGCAGCGCGCCGTGATCACCCGACGGCTGAATCACCGTGGGAATGAACCGCTGGTCCGCGAGCAACTCCAGCACGAAGCGGGCCATGGCGATCCACCACGGCAGCGAGTGGCCGAACGCGATCGCGTCCGTCGGGCCGCGATCCTCCAGCCGCAGGACCGCCGCCAGCGCGTGCGCGTTGGCCAGTGCCAGGGCCGGGACCTCGACGGTGCGCAGCTCGACCACGCCGTCGGAGTCGATCTCACCCGCGGCACTGGAGAGCCGATCGCTGGGCCGCGGCGCAACGGAGCCGGCGGGCAGGCGGAGACGGAGCGTGGAGGGTCCACCAAGCTGCCCGGCATCGAGCAGGTCGGCCCCGACCAGGGCGGCACCGAGAACATCGGCATCCACGGCGAACGGGTGCACCTCCGGCAGGGTGGCGACGGTGCGGGTCACGGCGCGCTGCGCGTGGTGAAAGTCCGACAGCGACTCGGCCCAGAGTCGCAGCCCTCCCTCGGCCCAGTTGACGTGAAGCACCAGCATGAGCGAACACGGTCCGGAGCGCAGTTTGTGCGCCCGTTGATGGTCGCGCTGGGACTCGAACCCAGGACCTACCGCTTAAAAGGCGGTTGCTCTACCGACTGAGCTACACGACCGCGAAGGCAAACCAACCAGTGTAGCTGATTGGGCGAGTGATCGAGCGTCCCTTTACCCGTTCTCTGCGCCAAGTGGGAGTGGCACGGTCGACCGAGTCCGCCGCAGGCGGACGAGGTCGCCCGTGAAGCGACGCCCGAAGACACGGGCGAGCGAGCTCGACCGTGCCACCCGCTGCTCTAGTCCGTGACAGCCATCGCGCACTTCTTGAAAGTCGCCTTACGACGGTCGCCAACGATGCCGATAACGCACCTGTCAGGCCGGTCAACGGTCCCGTGGACTCAAGCAATGCTCGAGATTCGTCCGATAAGAGCCGTGGATCATCCCGGTCAACCCAACGGGAAGGTGGATCCCTCCCATCTGTTGCGAGCGTTGCGTGGATTCGGCGGAGCCGACTGGAGCGACCCGCTGTGGTGTCGCATGGCCGCAGTGGATATGGAGGCTTACCCGTGAACGCCATGAACGCCCGGTTCCTGCGTAGTGTTGCGCTCGCCATCGCCGGCCCTTTCGTTCTGGCCGGATGCACGGCCGGCGTGAGCCTTCGCTCCGAAACAGAGACCAACGGCGCCCGGTTGATCTCGCGGCAGTCCGCGTTGGCGCCGGACTTCTCTTCGCAATCCAGGCCCATGGGCATCTCCGGCCCCAGCCAGGCGCGCACGAGGCCGAGTTCGCTGGTGAATCTCTACGGAGAGCTGCAGGGTGACTGGCAGGACATCCCGGGAGGTCCCTGGGACGGCAGCAGCAACGTCTCGCAGATGACCTTCGCCACGGAGGGCGCGTGCGCCGATCCCGATGTGAGCCGCGACGGCAAGCGCCTGGTGTTCTCCTCCACGCAGCACAGCGAGAGGTCGGACATCTACATCACGCCGATCCCCGGCCGGACGCTGACACAACTCACCAACGACCCGGCCGATGACATCATGCCGGAGTTTCATCCCTCGGGGAACACGATCGCCTTTGCATCCAACCGCGCCGGCAACTGGGACATCTACGTGATCTCCGTCGACGGTGGTCAGCCCATGCGAGTGACGGATGAGCCGGCGCACGAGCTTCATCCGTCCTGGTCGCCGGACGGCAGGCATCTCATCTACTGCAAGCTCGGAGTGAGATCCCACCGTTGGGAGATGTGGGTCGTGGACACGGACAACCCCGGCGTCCGCCAATTCCTCGACTACGGGCTGTTTCCGCAATGGTGCCCCGACGTCGCTCGCAGCAAGATCCTTTTCCAGCGGGCGAGGCAGCGCGGCAGCCGATATTTCAGCATGTGGACGGTGGATTACATCAACGGCGAGGCCGTGCATCCGACGGAGATCGTTTCGGCGGGCAACGCCGCGGTGATCAACCCGACGTGGTCGCCGGACGGCAGCCGCATCGTCTTCGTGACGGTCGTCCAACCGGATGCGAACGACGATGACGCGATCGAGCGATCCGACGTGTGGCTCACGAACCTCGACGGGTCCGGTCGCACGAACCTGACCAACGGCCACTATGCGAACTATCAGCCGGTATGGGGCCCGAACGGTCGCGTCTTCTTCGTCTCGGACCGCACCGGCGTGGACAACATCTGGGCGGTGTCGACGAACCGGGCCATGGACGCGATCAATCCGCGGCCGTCCCGGATCACGACGGTCACACCGGGCTACTTCGAGACTTCGACGGGCCGGCCTTGACGGGCTGACCGTCTCTTCGGCCGCCGGACGCGGCCACCACGGCGAGCGGAGCTCGCCAGAAACGGGCAGGATGCCATGACAAGTGCACAGCTGATGTCACCAGGTACCGGCCGGTGTGCCGCGATGGT
Organism: Planctomycetota bacterium; assembly: GCA_022562915.1. Lineage (GTDB taxonomy): Bacteria > Planctomycetota > Phycisphaerae > Phycisphaerales > SM1A02 > JADFOJ01. The sequence goes on from JADFOJ010000011.1 coordinate 32,551, forward strand.
GGGTCTTTGCGTTTTCCTCTGCGGGTTCACGCCGCCCAGCGGATGCACTCCCCGAGGACGGCTGACCGCGCCCACCACGCTCTCAAGCCCCGTCAGGCACACGCGTCTCTGGGCGGTCGTCCCGTTCACCAACGAATCGGGCGTCTCCACGGTGAACTCGTTGCGGATCGCCGATGCGTTCACGCAGCAGCTCGAGCAGGTCCGCGGCATCCAGATGGTCGCGGTCAACCGGGTCGTCAATGCCATGCGGATCGCCGAGATCCAGGCGGTCTCGACACCCGCCGACGCCCTGAACTTGATGGAGGCTCTCGATGTGGATGCGCTGGTCGTGGGAACGATCACCGCGTACGACCCCTACCCCCCACCGACGCTGGGCATGGCGGTCCAGGTTTTCGGTCGTCTTGCCCGCAGCACGGGTGATCGATTCGATCCGAAGGCTCTCGTCCGGGCTCCCAGCGACACGACGGCGTCGATGGGCGCTCTCGGGGCCCCGCCGGCAATCGCCCAGGCCTCCGGGATCTTCGATTCGAGGAACAACACCACGCTCGGCCTGCTGCGGAAGTTCGCGGAGGGACGGACCGTGCCCGACAGCCCGTTCGGCACCGAGGTGTACCTGATGGACATCGAGTTGTACACGCAGTTTGTCAGCTACTGGCTGATCCGCGACCTGCTTGCGTTCGAGCGGTCGGGGCTCTCGCCGGTGAAAGTCGCCTCCGAACGCTGACGGCCATGGTGGTCGTCGGCACACAAGCCGAGGACCGTAGTTGGCCGATACCCCGCACGAAACAGCTTTCGGCCTTACCGACGAGGGACTCCCCCGTCGCCGAGCCGATCACGGTCGTGCACGGCCGCAGCCTCCGACAGCCAAGTCAAAGGTAGAGCCATGAGAGAAAAGTCCAAAGTGCCACTTCCCGTCATCGAAGCGTTCATGAGCTACCTGCTCGACGAGCGCCACTTCAGCCCCTACACCTCGCGCTGCTACGGCGTGGATCTCAGGCAGTACTCGGAGTTCCTGTCCGACGAGCTGAACATCACGGTCGATCGCGCGCAGGAGCTGCAGGCCTTCACCCGTGCAGCCGAGCACTCCGCCGGCGGTCCCGCATCCAGGCAGGACGTCGTGGCCACGCTCGCGCCGGCGACGATCACGGAGGCGATGCTCAAGATGGATGTCTCGGGTATCCGGAAGTTCCTCGAGAACCTCAGTCACCAGCAGTACTCGCCGGCGACGATGGCCCGCAAGATCGCCACGCTGCGATCCTATCACCGGTGGCTGGAGAAGCGATCGCTCATCGCCGTCAACCCGATGCTCATGATCCGTACGCCCAAGCAGTCGAAGCGACTGCCCAAGGCGATCGACGTCGCCGAGATCGAGAAGCTGCTCTCCGCGCCGAACCAGTCGAATCTCCTGGGGGCCCGGGATCGTGCGATCCTGGAGACGCTGTACTCCACCGGTATTCGCGTCAGTGAGCTGGTCGGCATCAATCGAGGTGACATCGACGAGTCGAGCGCCACGCTGATCGTGAGAGGCAAGGGTCGGCGCGAACGCATCGTGCCGCTGGGCTCGCACGCGATGGCGGCGATGCGGCACTACTCAGCGATGCTCGACCAGCCGTCCAACGGCAGTTCGCCGGAGCCCGATCCGGTCGCGGCGCTGTTCATCAACAAGCACGGCGGGCGACTCTCCACGCGGTCGGTGCGTCGCAAGGTCAGCAAGTACCTGGCGCAGGCGGGGCTCGACCCCAACATCAGTCCCCACACGCTCCGCCACAGCTTCGCCACCCACCTGCTCGACAACGGCGCGGACCTGAGATCGGTGCAGGAACTGCTGGGTCACCAGTCCCTTTCCACGACGCAGGTCTACACGCACCTGACCAGCCAGCGGATGCGCGACGCCTACGACGACGCTCATCCCCGCGCGGAGGCTTCGTAGACTCACGGTCGACCGGTTCAATACCGTTCACACGGGGAGGCGGACCGGTCGACACCCCAGGGACGGATTCGCTTCGCAAGGACGCGTGAGACGGGGCGCTCGGTGGGAGCGCCTCGTTTTTCTTTTTGGCCGCACGCTTCGGTGGCGAAACACCAGCTGGAACTTCAGCGACGCATACACTCCGAACATATGCGCGAACGCGTCATAGTCCCCGTCCTGTTCCACAACTCGGCCGAGTGATCACGCCGCGCGTCGACGCTGCGCGGCCGAATCATGTGTGTGTGGGTGTGTGTCTGTGTGGCCCTCGTGACGTCGTCGCCGTCGTTCGGCAGTTGATGCACGTGCATCAAGACACTCATCCGTTCATCCGGCTGAACGGATGGCGGATTTGTTTCACGTGAAACAAGTGCCCTCAACGAGGGTACAGGTGGGTTGTACACGGAATAGACAGATCGGCCCCTTGGGTTGGCGTCAGCACCCAAGTCCTCGAAGGAGGCTTGCTCTTGCGAAAGCGCACCCAAGCACGTTCAGGTCATGCAGCGACGGCCTGACTGAACGGCATTCCGGTCAGGGGCGAATGCCGTTCAGATGAGGCGCAAGCACTTTGGCGAACAGGACTTGGGCCGGCGTATGTGTGCAGTGGGTCGCCGCGCGGTCGTTATCACGAATCGTTGTCGTGGTCTTCGTCGTCATCCTCTCAGGCGTTGTCGTCGTCCGCGGTCCTGGCCCGTCGTCGTCCGCCCTCCCTGCCTCCCTGGGCGTCTGTACTTTGCACGAGCTTGACCAGCATTGACACGATTCTCTCCAGGGCATCTTTGCCTCTCGAGACATCGGCGCTGTTGAGGAGCGTGTGTGACCATGCGACGAACTCGATCGCGTGCTGATAGACCACAAGTCGGTCGTGGGAGAACACCATTTCGCCAGTATGGCATCACCTGAAGCTGATCTGCCTCCGTCGGCGTTTCCGCTGGCGGGAGCACGACGGAAACGACGGCGGACGACGACCACGATCCAGAGGAGGACGACGAAGACCACGACAACGATTCGCGACAACGGATCGCGACAGCTCCCGCAAACCGTTTTCACGAAAGTGCTTGCGCCTTATCTGAACGGCATTGCGGTTAGGGACATGGTCCCCAGTTGCCCAGTAGTTCCAAGAAGTCTGTAATGCCCACGCCGCCGCCATCCAGATCACAGGCGCCCGGACCACCCCATTGGGCGAGCAGGGCGAGGAAGTCGACGATGCCGACGTCGCCGTCGTTATCGCCGCCGCAGTCCCACGGGCACGGCGGGGCGGTGACGATCCGGAACGGTCCGTTGTTGAAGTCGGTGTAATCAGTGGCCGCGTTGTCCATGTACACCCTGATCCACACAGTGTCGTTGGCAGCGGCCTCCGGAATCGTCCACTCATAAGTGTGGACGCTCCCGACCGACGGGCTCCCCGCAGGGAGATTCACGGCGATCGCGGTCCAGGGGCCGACACCAGGGCACGACCTGAGGTTCGGGGCGCAGCCCGGATCGACGTGCGAATACGCCAGATCCCAGTTCAGCAGGTTGTGCTGGATCGTGATGTGCCACGTGATGGTGATGGTCGAGCCGACCTCGAACACCTCGGCCCCGTTCGGACTGTCGACCGTGATGTGACCGTGTGCCGGGCTTGCGGCGAGCGCCAGCGCGGCGGCGATCGTCGCGGCCTTGTGCGATGTCAAGAGAGATCGTGCATTCATCGTGTACGTCCTTTCTCACGCGGCGGCTCCAGGGGTAACAATTCGACGAGCCGCTACAGCAGTACCGGCAAGTGTACCACCGGCCCCCGCCACGAGAACCATGATCTTCCCCGAAGGGATGAAAACGTGCCCGGATTGCTGATATCGGTGGGTGTGGTGTGGTTGCCGGCCGCAGGCGCGCCGCGGGCCGAGATTCTCAGAACGGTCCCGGCTGCAGGCTCAGTCGCCGCAGCATTGTCCGGGCGTTCCTGTTGCCGGGGTTGAGCTGCAGCGAGCGGGTGTAGTACTCGACCGCGGTCAGGTGGTCACCGGCCTTCATGTACCCCTCCGCCAGGCTGTCACAGGTGTTCCACGCCTGCGGGTATGCGGCAACGTTGAACTGGAAGACCCGGATGGCGGTGTTGAGCCGGCCGCGGCCCATGAGTTCGTAGCCGAGCTGGTTGACCAGGTTCTCCGTCGGCAGGTCGCGTGAACCGACGAACCGCTCGATCGCCGCCAGCAGGTTGTAGCCGTTGGTGCAGTGGCGATACCGTGTTCCCGGCCTGAATTGCAGCCCGCCGAGATTGGCCAGTTCGACGAGGTCATCGAGGGTGTACTCGGCACGATACTCCTTGAGGGCCCAGTCCTTCGGCCGCCCCGGAATGCCGGAGGTGTGGCCCAGGAGATGGTGCAGCGTGATCCGCCCGGCATTGTCGCTGCGGTACGCCGGCAGGTATTTCGCGATCGTCTCGTCCGGATCAAGACGGCCTTCGTCGGCGAGCTGAAGAATGATCGCGGCCGTGAACGCGGCACCGAGCCCTGCGATCCGATGGCTGGTCCCGGGCGCGTTGGGAATGCCCGATTCAACGTTCGCCGGCCCGAAGCCCTTGCGGTATACGATCTCGCCGTCAGTGGCAACGAGCACGGAACCCTGGAACCGCCCGCGGTCCGCGTACGCCCGCAGAACCTCGTCGATCATCGCAACGGTCGCGTCCTGTGGCGGATCCGCCACCGCAGCGGCGGCCACGGACAGGACAGGTAACAGGCTACGGAGAAACGGTCGTTTCATCCCCTCCGCCCCTCCGTCGCTCCGTCGCTTCGCTATTGCGCCCCCACCGCGACCTCGGCGCCCATGTGCTTGATGATCGCGTCGCCGAACTCACTGCACTTGACCTTCGTCGCCCCGTCCATCAGGCGCTCGAAATCATACGTCACGGTCCTGGCCTCGATCGCGCCGGAGATTCCCGTGATGATGAGGTCGGCGGCCTCGGTCCAGCCTATGTAGCGCAGCATCATTTCGCCGGAGAGGATCACCGAGCCCGGGTTGACCTTGTCCTGGCCGGCGTACTTCGGCGCCGTGCCGTGGGTTGCCTCGAAGATGGCCTGGCCGGTGTCGTAGTTGATATTGGCGCCCGGCGCGATGCCGATCCCACCGACGCATGCGGCCAGCGCGTCGGAGATGTAGTCGCCGTTGAGGTTCAGCGTCGCGATGACGTCATACTCGCCCGGCCGCGTGAGGATCTGCTGAAGGAAGGCGTCCGCGATGACGTCCTTGATGATGATGTCGTGGGGAACCCTCACGCCGGCGGAGAGCCCGGTCGCTGCCTTGATCGCCTCGCCGCTGATGGTCGTGCCCGCCTTGATGACCTGCCACGGCCCTCCATCGAGATCCACTGCGCCGAAGTGCGTCCTGGCGACCTGGTATCCCCAGTCGCGGAAGGCGCCCTCGGTGAACTTCATGATGTTGCCCTTGTGGATGAGCGTGACCGAGGTGCGACCGTACTCGATCGCGTAGTTGATCGCCGACACCACGAGCCGCCGCGTCCCCTCCTCGGAGACGGGTTTAATGCCGATCCCGGAAGTGTCGGGGAAACGGATCTTCTTGTACCGATCCGGGAACTTCTCGGCGATCAGCGCGAGGAGCTCGACGGTGTCCTGGGCGCCCTGCTCGAACTCGATGCCGGCGTAGATGTCCTCGGTGTTCTCCCGGAAAATGACCATGTCCGTTTTCTCGGGGTGCTTCACCGGCGAGGGCACGCCCGCGAAGTAGCGGATCGGGCGCAGGCACACGTACAGGTCGAGTATCTGCCGCAGCGCGACGTTGAGCGAACGGATGCCGCCGCCGACCGGCGTGGTCAGCGGGCCCTTGATGCCCACGAGATAGGCGCGGAAGGCATCGAGCGTCGCCTCCGGCAGCCACTCGCCGGTCCGGTCGTACGCCTTCTCGCCGGCGAGGACCTCGAGCCACTCGAGGCGGCGATCACCGCCGTAGGCCTTCTCCACCGCGGCGTCGAACACCCGCACGGAGGCAGCCCAGATGTCGGGCCCGGTGCCGTCACCTTCGATGAAGGGGATGACGGGATGGTCGGGAACATCGAGGCCCCTGTCGGTCATCCGAATGGGGTCGGGCATCGCCTGCGTCTCCTGGAATGGTCAGTGGTTCTCGTGCGGGGGCACAGTATAGCGCCCGGGGATCGTCTCGCCGGGCCCGAGCGACTCGAGCAGGTCGTCGTCGTTGCCCGGCAGCGTCACCTCCGTGGGCACACCCAGCAGCACGTCGTGAACATCGCGGAAGTAGCGTTTCCCTTCGCGCTGGGCATCGGTGGGCTGGCCGACGCCACGGCTGACGAGACGTGCCACCGGCGGATCGAACTCGACGAGGCGGATCTCGAACCGCCACGTCCGGCTCTCCCGGCGCGGATTGGCATCCGGACTGTACAGCACCCGACGGAGGTGCCGGTACACCTCGATGCGGTACTCCCGCTCGTCCACCCAGACATCGTTGGCGGCGATTTTCCAGTCGTCGTAGGCGGGCGTCCGGGCCACCACCACCATGGCCGTCCACACCTGGCGGCTGTCGTACCCAAGGAAACTGTGCTCGACGGTCGTGCACCCGCCCATGATCACAATGATCACGAGCACTCCGCCCGTGATCGCCCCGTGCATGAATCGGTCAGGAAACATCGCGTCGCGCTCCCATGTGCCGGGCCTGAGCCGGTCGAGACCAGTCATCACCGTATCCCGAATCCCTCGAGTTCGCCGCGGGCGGCCCCGCGGCGAATCCTGGTCTCACCGACGTTGCCGGCCATCTCGTCCTGCACCGCCCCGACGAACGCGTCGAGCTGGGCCGCGTCACCCTCGATCACGCACCGTACCGAGCCGTCCGGCTCGTTGCGCACCCATCCGGCCACGTCGAATCGTTCGGCGACCCGGCAGGTCGTCCAGCGGAAACCGACGCCCTGCACGCGCCCCGTAAACGTGATGTCATACCGCACCAATTCCTGGGCCCCTGCACCGCCCCGATCCTCTCCTACTGGGACCCCGACAACACTTCATCGGGAATCTCCGCATTGTGATAGACCTTCTGCACGTCGTCGTGATCCTCGAGGGCGTCGATCAGGCGAAGAACCTTCGCCGCCGTGACGGCATCACAGTCCACCATCGTCTGAGGCAGCATCGTGACTTCCGCGGAGTCCGGATCGAGCCCCGCCGAGACCAGGGCGTCCCGCACCCGGTGGAAGTCGCGCGGCGGGCAGGTGACCTCCCAGGCGCCTCCGGCCTCCACGACGTCGTCGGCACCCGCGTCCAGCGCGACCTCGATGAGCTGTTCCTCCGTGACACGCGCGACGTCGAACAGGAACAGCCCTTGCTGCCGGAAACCGAAGGCCACTGCGCCGGGCTTGCCGAGGTTGCCGCCGGATTTCTCGAAGAGCTTGCGGATCTCGGCAGCGGCGCGATTGAGGTTGTCCGTCAGGCAGTCGACGATCAGCGCCACGCCCGCGGGGCCGTAGCCCTCGTAGCGGATCTCTTCATAGGCGACCCCCTCGGTCTCCCCCATCCCCCGCTTGATCGCCTTGGCGATCGTGTCCTTGGGCATGTTGGCGGCCTTGGCCATCTCGATCGCGTACCGGAGGCCCAGATTGTACTCGGGGTCGCCGCCGGCCTGCCGCGCCGCCACGATGATCGCGCGACTGCACTTGGACCAGGCCTTGCCGCGGACGGCGTCCTGGCGCGCCTTGCGATGCTTGATGTTGGCCCACTTGCTATGGCCCGCCATTGCCCACCTCTTCGATATGCCCCGAGACGCCCATTTCCTCGAACGTCGAGGCGACCGCGGGAGTCCCGCCGGCGTCAGCGTCCTGGAGCTTCATCCGTGCCCGGTTCAACAGGTCACCGAACTGCCGATCATACATCTCCTCCGGCGAGGCCACGATCAGCCCCCACCATCGCTCCTGTTGGAGAAGATAGACCTGTTGAATCTGTTCGCGCCGCTGTGTGTCCTGGAGCATCTCGACGGCCCGCCGCCACGCGTCCGTTGCGGCCTCGGCATCGCCCAGGCGCCACAACGTGTCACCGAGGTGGTCGAGGACCTCGGCGCTGGGCTCGCCGGACTTCTCGATCGACCGGCGGATCAACCCGATGGCTCCGTCGGCGTCACCGTCGGTCTTGAAGAGACCGGACTTGTAGCGCAGCCACCCCACGGTATCGAGCACGTTGCTGTCGTCGGGCACGAGCACGTGGGCCCTCTCGATATACTGGACCGTCTCTCGGTCGGCGCGGCCGAGTTCCAGGCGCGTGTAGCCGAGGTTGTTCAGGGCCATCGCGTGGTCGGGCTGGTGCCGGACCGTCTCCAGCAGGAGTCGCTCGGCACCGTGTTCGTCGCCGAGCGTACCGAATATCTGGCTCGCCTCGTAGTAGATCTCACCGATGGGCGGCTCCCGGCTCACCTCTACCAATCTCGGCAGGCGGCCCCGAAGTGCCAGGGCCTTGACAAGGTCCACCGCGGCCTCGGCGTCGCCGGAGGCGGCGTTGCTGACCAGTGTGACGATCGCCAGCATGGACCAGGCGCGCGGTTCGAGCGGGGCGTCCGCCAGCAGACGTATCCGCACCGCCCGCCCCGCGGCCTCCGGGTAGCCGGCGTCCACCAGTTCCTGGGCAAGCAGGCGCCAGATGTTGGCCTCCTGCAGAGTCTGCCCGGCCGCGCCGCGCGCAAAATGCACGGCACGATCGGCCAGGTCATCGAAGCGCTCGTCGATGGGACCGATCCTCGCCAGCGCCCGCAACCCGGATCCGTACACCATCAGCGGCGCTTCGGGGAAGCGGGTGACGGTGCGCTGCGCGAAGGACAGCACCAACGGGCTGAACCGCTCGTCGCGATCGCTCATGTGACCGGCCACGCCGAGCGCGTTGACAAGCTGGTCGAACCTCGCGACGTCCGCGCGCTCGAGGATCCAGTCGAGCTCGGCCCTGGCCTGGTCGAATCTTTCCGCACCCGCGTACAGGGTGGCGAGTTCCTGCGCGCGGTGCATTTCGCGCGGTCGCGACAGCAGCCGGGTCTCGGCCAGCGCGACCGCCACGGCGTGGCGGCCGTCGCGGCGCGCGATCGTCTCCAGCAGTTGCCGCGCGGTGTCGTGGCTCGTTTCCCGCTCGAGCAGGGCCGCGAGACGTTCGCGAACCATGTCGGTCTGCCCGGTCTGGATGAGGACCGCGACCCACTGCTCGAGTAACACCGGATCGGCGGGCCGCCGGCCGAGGCGATCCTCCAGGTACTCGGCTGCCTGGTCGAGCTGCCGGGCCTGCGCCCACACGGCGACCGCAAGCTCCAGCGTGGCCCGGTCGGCGGGATCGGCCTCGCAAAGAAGCCGCAGCCGCTTCAGCGCGCTCTCGGCCCGACCCTGGACGAGGTCATCCTGGACATCGAGTTGCGACGACAACGCTCCGGCGGCATTGTCGCGGGCGAGACGACCGCGGACGGCCAGGAGTTCCGCCCGGTCCGCCAGCACCGAGTTCGGTGCGTACAGGCCGAGAAGGATGGCGTACGCGTCGTCCAGAGTGGGATCAAGGTCGATCGCGCGGCGAGCCGCGCGGGCTGCGTTCTCGGCGTGCTGTCGCCGGCCGTCGAGGCCTTGAAGCTGCTCGGCGTGCGTGGCATGCGCCTCGGCCAGCGCAACGATCATGACGGGACTTCCCGGAAGAATCTCGACCGCCCTGGTCGCGGCGGCGAGGGCGTCTTCCGTCTCGCCCAGGGCGCGGTGGGCGCGGCTCCGCGCCAGCCACATCGGCGCGTCATCGAATTCCTCCGCGTCCGCGAGCACCGCCTGGAGCAGCTGCGGCTCCTCCAGTAACGCCGCCAGGAAGACCTGCTGCACGCGGAGAGACCTGTCGTCCGGCCACCGTTGCACACCGGCGACGCATTCGCTCCACGCGGGGCCCAGGGCGCCGACGTAGACGAGCAGCCGGTTCAGCACGACGACCCTGGCCGCGGAAACCGGCAGCGTGCGGACCGCGTCGATCAGCGCCTGTGGGCTCCTGGAGACCTTCGCCAGCTCGTCGCCATAGGCGGCACCGAGGTCGGGATGGTCCTGGGCCAACGCCACGGTGAGGCCCGCGGCCGAGGACTCGTCCCTGTCCACGAGCCAGCCGAGCAGATGCCCCAGGACATCGAGATCCTCCGGCCGCCGGTGCAGAAAGGCGCGCAGCAGTCTCACGGCGTCCTGGCGAGGCAGCAGTGTCGCCGCGGCTCGAACCAGGGTCGCGTCCTGGGGCCGGACTCGATGCTTTTCGACAAGCGCGTCGGCGAGACGGTCCAGGTCACCCAGTTGCCCGGAGAGGTACAGGCACAGTCGAATGTCCTGCTCGCTTGCGCCGCGGTCGTCGTCGATCGCCTCCAGCAGCGCCAATTGTGCCGTCCAGGTTCTCCCCAGCGCCAGGTTCGCAAAGATCACGCGCGGATGAAGCATCCCCGGGTCCGCGTTCGGCAGTCCCGCAGACACCCGGTACGCGGCGAGCGCCTCGTCGTATTCGAGGAGCCGGCAGTGCGCGTCGCCCATCGAGCGCCAGATCTCGGACCGCCTGCGGTACAGTGATTCGTATCGGAACCTGTAGTTCGTCGGACCGGACAGGCGCGTCAGTTTCGCCACGGCGCCGGTGGCAAGCTCGATCCACGCCCGATCGTACCCAAGTTCGCGCACGGCCGTCCCAAGCATGAAGTCCGCCAGGCAGTCCGCGGCCGGATCGTGGTCAAAGGTGGTGCCGGCGAGCCGGGGCCGCGCCAGGAAGCTCACTGCCCGCCGGAAGTCACGGCGATTCGTTGCGGCGAGGCCCAGCAGGAACATCGACTCGTCATCGTCGGGCTCGATGTCCAGCAACCGCTCGAAGTAGTTCGCGGCCCTCGTGTCGTTGCCCATTGCGGAGTAGCTCCGGGCGAGTTGCCGGATGATCAGGGTGCTCGTGGGATCGAGCGTGTGGGCCCTCTCCAGTTCGGTGATTGCCACGAGGTGGCGGTTGCGCAGTGCGGCATCGCGCCCCTTGGCGTAATGCCACAGTGCCTGATCACGCGTGGCGTCGTCGACGGACGCCGGCCGGGGTTGCGCCGCAACGCTCGCCGCGGGCGCCGTCGGCACGAGGTGGTGCAGTGCCAGATCCGCCGACAGCCGGGCCGAGACGTCCTCGGCGGGCCGCGGGGCGAGAACCGCATCCTCCATTCCCGGCGGCACCGGAACCGACGGCCGGGGCACCGGCGCCGAGGTCACCTCGCGCTCGGCGAGCCGCCGCAGGTTCTGCTCGGCCCTGGGCGTCCGGCCGATGTCATCGGCGCCGTTGGGGCCGGTGGCGGCGCATCCGGCGGCGACCAGCACACCGGTCAACCACGGCAGGAGTCTATGGAGGTCTGACTGCACTGGAACAGTCTATCGGTGTCTTGCGGGCAACGAGACCCCGGATGCACTCAGCTTCTAGCCTGTGCGGTCTTTATTCTTCGTCGAGACCGCGGCGCGCCGAGTGGTCCCGGCCGGCGACCCGTCACCGGCGGACCTGCCGCCGGGTGCGAAGGATCCGACCCGATCGGACCAGGCCTGCAGCGCCGAGTGGGTGACCGCACCGTCAGCCGCCTTGACGTGGCGAGCCAGCCAGGAGGACAGATCGGCGATCTCGATGCTCTCCCGGCACGCGCCTTCCTTGATCAGCGCCCGGCGAAGCCGTTGGTCGACCGGCATGCAGTGGGCGTCGAAGCACAACAGGGTGACACGATCGGCGGCGTACGGCGAAATGCCGTCGAGCGACCGCAGGTACTGCTTGACCTCCCGGCGTCCGAGGCCGTGCAGCCGATCGAGGTTCATGGCGTGCTCCCGCTTGAACGTGTCCCGCAAGGACGCGCGGAGCCGCTTGCATCGCTCCAGCGCCATGGGATACCGCGGACCGATCCACTCCACCAGCTCGTCGGGCATGGACACGCGCAGGTCATTGAAATCCACGACCTGGTCCATGATCCGTTTGTAGGCCGCAGTCGCCTTGGTGGTCGTGCTCTCCCAGATCAGGAAGGACTTGACCAGCACCTCGACGGGGTCAACGGATTCATTGGATTCCGCCGGCGCCTGCTTCATGAGCTTCCGAAGCAGGCTGTCGAGTTTCTTCGTGCTGTCCGGGGTGTTCCTCAAGACCTCAACTCCTGCGTGTTTCCTTGATCACTTCTTCGAGCCGTGCCTGCCTCTTGAGCGAGTCATCCAGGCGGAACGTGAGCACCGGAAGCCGCCGCAGCCGGATTGCGCGGCCGATCAGGCGACGTATGCGCCCGGCGGCGTTCTCCAGACCGTGCATCGTGAGCTTGGCGTGTCCTTCGGGCAGCACCGAAACAAACACCGTCGCGTTGGACATGTCCGGATCGACAAGCACCCTCGTCACGGAAATCAGCCCGCGCACGCGCGGATCGTTCACGCCGCGCCCGATCGCATCCTGCACGGCCCGCTGTATGAGCGACGCGATCTGGTCTGGTCGGTGGGACATGGGTATGAAGAGAGGGACAGAGCGACAAAGGGACAAAGGCAACGGGGGATTCATAGGGGTACTGCGCCGAGGTTTCCACGGCGCTGCGACCCGTTGTGCCTTCGCGGTGGTCTCTACTGCAATGTTCGCTTCACCAGCAGCGTCTTATAACACTCAAGCACGTCCCCGACCTTGATGTCATGGTAGCCTTCGATCTTCATGCCGCACTCCTGTCCGGCCCGGACCTCCTTGGCGTCCTCCTTGAAGCGCCGGAGCTGGTTGAGGCGGCGATCCTTCTCGATGACAATGCCGTCACGAGTAACGCGGATCTGGGCGTTGCGCTCGATCACGCCGCTGGTGACGTAGCAGCCGGCCACCATGCCGACTTTGGAGATCTTGAAGACCTCGCGGACGTCGGCGTGGCCGAGTACCTCGAGCTTGTGTTCGGGTTCCAGCAGGCCCTCCGCGGCCTTGCGGACATCGTCGATGACGTCGTAGATAACGTCGTAGAGCCGAATCTCCGTGCCGCGGGAATCGGCTTCCCGGCGCGCCGGCGCCGCGGAAGTCACGTTGAAACCGATGATGATGGCTCCGGCGGCATCGGCGAGGACCACGTCGGACTGGTTGATGCCGCCGACGGCCGAGTGCTTGATCTTTATCGTCACGTCCTCGGTCGAAAGCTTCTCCAGCGACGCGACCACGACCTCGATCGAGCCGCGGACATCGGCTTTGACCACCAGCGGCAGTTCCTTGGCCTTCGTACCCGTCATGCTCGCGATGATCTTGTCCAGTGAGATCCTGCCCTTGCCCAGTTCCTTCTCGCGCTCCTTGTGCGCGCGCTCCGCCGCGGCGGTTTCGGCATCCCTGAGACTCTTGATCACGTAGAAGTTGTCGCCGGCATCCGGGACCTCGTTGATGCCTGAGATGGTCACTGGACTGCCCGGCAATGCCGTGTCGCAGCGCCGGCCGTGGTCGTCGACGATATCGCGGACGCGGCCGTAACCCCGGCCGACCACGACGACATCACCGCAACTGAGGCATCCCTGCTGGACCAGGACATTCGCAATCGGACCGCGTCCCTCGGCCATCCTCGCCTCCAGGACCGTCCCCTGCGCCGGGCCGGCGAAGTCCGCCTTGAGTTCCAGCAACTCCGACTGGTAGTCGAGCACGTCGAGCAGATCCTGGATCCCCTCACCCTTGATGGCGCTGGTGCGGACGACCTCGGTGGAGCCGCCCCATTCCACCGGGTTGAGCTCGTGCTCGGCGAACTGGCCCAGGATTCGTTGAATGTTCGTGTCGGTGGCTTCGGGCTTGTCCATCTTGTTCAGGGCCACCACGATCGGCACCTCGGCCGCCTTGGCGTGGTTGATCGACTCGACTGTCTGCGGCATCACACCGTCGTCGGCCGCGACCACGAGGACGACCAGGTCCGTAACGTTGGCGCCGCGAGCGCGCATCTCGGAAAACGCCTCGTGACCGGGTGTGTCGATGAACGTGATCAGACGGTCCTTGTCACCGGCGCGAACATGGACACGGAAGGCGCTCGTCGCCTGCGTGATACCGCCCGCCTCACCGGCGGCGACGTTGGTGTCACGAATGCGGTCGAGCAGCGATGTCTTGCCGTGATCGACGTGGCCGAGGATCGCGACGACCGGGTGGCGCGACCGCTCGTCCACCGTCTGCCGATTGCGGAACTGCTCGACGATCACCTGCTCGCCGGTCTTCTGCTCGACGATCTCAAGCTCGATGTTGTAGTCGAGCATGACCTCGATGGCGGTGTCGGCGTCGATCATCGCGTTGATCGAGGTCGGCTTGCCGGCAAGGAACAGTTTCTTGACGATCGCGGATCCCTTGACGCCGGTGGCGGCCGCCAGATCCTTGATCGTGATCGGCTCGTCGATCTTGACCGTGCCGCCGGTCTCGACCGCGGTCACCGCCCGCTCACCGCCGGCGCCCGATCGTTTCAGGTCGCGGCGGTGCGCCTTGAAGAATCCGACGGAGCGATTGAGCCGCGCCTCGCGTTCGCGCAGGTCCTGGGTTCGCCAGTTGAAGGGCTGGTCCGTTGAGGTCCCGGGGCCGCCGGAACCGATCCTCCCGGTGCGGCCGGCGTCGTCGCGAGCCGTCGCGGTCCGGCGTTTGTTGCGGCGCGTGCTCCGGCCGGTGCGCCCGGTCTTGTCGGTGGGGTCCCCGGGTGCCTCCTGGTAGCCCACGCCCACGCCGCGCCCGGTCTGAGGGGTACCGCGTCGGATGGCGTCCGGACGCCGATCGACGGGGCGTCGATGGTGCACCGGTTCCGGGGTCTCGACGCGAATGATCTTGGGGCCGGCGAGCTTTGTGGCGCTGGGCACCTGCAGCATCGGGCCGGCGGGTTTCACGACCTCCGGCCGCAAGGGGACGTTGGGTTGGACGCGCTGCGGCAAGCCTGTTGCGTCCGGGTTCACAGGCGGGGCCTCGGGCGCCGACGGGGCCGCGGCGGCCGGTGCCAACGGCTCGACGACCGGCAAACCGGGCGATTCGGGCGGCGGCGCAAGCTCGATCGGCGGACCCGTTGCAACCTGGGTCAACGGCGGCGCAATCGCCTCGTCTGGTGCGGCAGGCACCTCGACGGCGGGCGCTTCGACGGGCGGCGGGACATCCTGCGTCGCGGTCGGCACGGCCTCGGGCTTCTTGCGGGGCGCCTTTTTCCGCGCCTTGGCGCGCGCCTGGACGAGGTTGACCGGCTCGGCGGTCTCAACGGCGGTGGCGGTGATGGTCGAACCTCCCTCACCGAACCATTCGCGGACCGTCGCGGCGAGTCCCAGCGAGATCGTCGACATGTGGTTGGTGATCGCGGGGATTCCCTCGGCCTCGCACTTGGCGAGAATATCCTTGGACGTCACCCCGAGTTCGCGGGCCAGTTCGAAGACACGGGTTGTGCTGGTCTTCATTTTTGCCAAAGTAATCTCCAAACGCCTTCGTCAGGCCGGCGCATCTCCATCGGTTGCGGAGGAGGACGCGCGGTTGGCGTCTTCATCGGACACGCCGGGGCTGCCGGTCGGTACGGTGTCCGCGTCTTGCACGACGTCATCTGCAGTTGCTTCCGTTGCCACCGACGGAGTTGCTTCAGTGGGCGCTTCCTGAGTTGATTCCGCGGGCGCGGCCGGCGGCGATCCGCCGAGGATCGCCGCGGCCTGGCCGTCGGCGTCTTCGTCGAGCCCGGCATCCAGGCTGGGGAAGGTTCCGGAGCCGGACTGGCCCAGGACGGCTGCCGCCGCCGCTTCTTCCTCGGCCTTGCGTCGCTCGGATTCTTCCTTTTCCTGCTGCTGTTGCTCGGCGACGATCTTCGCCTGGGCAGCGCACGCCTGGACGACCAGCGCGGACACCTCCGGCGACATCTCCAGCTCCGACTGCAGAACACCGTCGCCGACCTCCTCGATGTCGAAGACGCTGATCATGCCCATCGCACCGACGCGATCGAGCATCTGCTCGGTCACGCCCTCGATGGGCTTGACGGTCTGCTCGAGAATCTCGAGGCTCTTGGCGAACTCGACCGGCGTGAGGATGTCGATGTCCCAGCCGGTGAGCCTCGCCGCCAGGCGGACGTTCTGCCCACGACGACCGATGGCCAGGGAAAGCTGGTCTTCACGAACGATGATGGTGGCTCGCCCCAGCTCGAAGCACAGGCTGACCTCCTCCACCTCGGCGGGCTTGAGCGCGTTGGCGATGAGGATCTGGCTCGATTCGTTCCACCGGACGATGTCGATCTTCTCGCCGCCGAGCTCGTCGACGATGTTCCGAATGCGGCTTCCCCGCACGCCCACGCACGCGCCGACGGGATCGACCTTCGAGTCGATGGAAGAGACCGCGATCTTGGTGCGGAAGCCTGCCTCGCGGGCCATGACCTTGATCTCGATCACTCGCTCGGCAACCTCGGGCACCTCCGCCTCGAAGAGGCGGCGGATGAAGTCCGGGTGCGCTCGTGACAGCACGATCTTGACCTGGTTGCCCACGTCGCGCACGTCGAGAATGAGACACCGCACGCGATCACCCGGATGAAACTGCTCGCCGGGGATCTGCTCCGAACGGGGCATGAAGCCCTCGGCACGATCGATCTGGACGACGAGCGCGCCGCCCTCGTACCGGTGGCCCGTTCCGGTGACGATCTCACCCTGCCGCTTGGAAAACTCCTCCAGAAGGCTCTGTCGCTCGTCTTCCCGGAACTTCTGGATCATGACCTGCTTGGCCGTCTGGGCCGGGATGCGGCCGAGGCTCTCCAGCGAGATGTTCTCGCGCACGCCGCCTTCCTGGTTCCGCCAGATCTGGATCTGGCCCGACGTCCGGTCGATGTGACAGCCGAATTCCTCGGCGTCGAGAGAGTTGAAATGCTTGCGAGCGGCACTGATCATCGCCTGCTCGAGATCCTCGATGAGCAGATCGCGATCGATATTCCGATCGCGTGCGATCGAGTCAAGAATGCGAAGCGTTTCAGGGTTCATGGTTCCGTTCTCTTCAGTTGTTGAGTTGTTGAGTTGTTGAGTTGTTGAGTTGTTGAGTTGTTGAGTTGTTGAGTTGTTGAGTTGTCGGCTGGTTCCAAAACGACAAGGCCACGAGCATCTCCCAGGAGACATCCCGTGACCGGTGGCTTCCGGCGTCGAGCGCCGATCGGCTGACCTGTACGGCGCGTCAGGTCACGGCCGCACCCTCGCCGTCCGGCGCGCGACATGGACGCGGTCAGCGACCATGGCCACTCGACGGAACTCTTGCCACCGTTATCACGGTCATCTCCAAACCAGGCTCACCGCCCCAGGGACGGCAAGATCGTTACTTTATCCACACTGTATCCGCCGCGTCAAATGGGGGCCGGGCCGGGGCCGGACCGGGGCCGCCCCCGGCCACCCGTGGCTCAGAGCCGGTCGCCGGCCGTGATTCGCCGCCTGATCCGCAACGCCCGGTGGTTCCGGTGACGGCCGATATCAGCGAAGAACTTGGGCACCGACTCGATGTACAGCATCACCGGCGATTTCGCGGACTTGTCCGTCATGATCACGTCGCCGACCTCCAGGTTGCGGAGCTCCGACACCGTCATGCTCGTTTCGGCAAGAATGGCGATGACTTCCAGCCGGGCGTCGGCGATCCGTTCGGCAACGAGCTCGCCCCAGTGCTGGTCGCCGCGATTCCGACCGGCCTGGGACCAGGTCTGGGCGGAGAGGTCATCCATGATCGGCTCGATCACGGTGAATGGGATGCAGAGGCTCATCGTCCCTGCCCGTGCACCGAGCTTGAGCTCGAAGCCGATCACCACCACGACCTCGTTGGGAGGGACGATCTGAATGATGTGCGGGTTCGACTCCATCTGGCCGAGCTGGAACTCGATCTTGCGGACCGATTCCCACGCCTCGCTGAGGTTCGTCATCGCACGCGAGAGCATCCGCTGGACGAGCTTCGTTTCGATGAGCGTGAGCGGGCGCTGCGGGATGAAGACCGCGTCGTTGGAACCGCCCAGCAGACGATCGATCACCGGGTAGATGATGAGCGGACTGATCTCCAGGCAGAGCTGGCCCTCAAGATCGTCCGCCACGACGTTGATGAGGTTGAAGCTCGTGGGATTGGGCAGGCTGGCCATGAACTCCGCGTAGGTGAGCTGGTCGGTCGTGGCCACCCGCACCTCCACGATCGTGCGAAGGAACCCCGAGAGAAAGGCGGCGAAGTTGCGGGCGAATGCCTCGTGCAGCGTCTGGAGCGAGCGCATCTGGTCCTTGCTGATGCGCTCGGGACGCTTGAAGTCGTATTCCTTGATCTCGACGGTGTCGAGATCGCTGCGATGACGGCTGAAGATCTGGCCCCGGCGGACCGGCTGCTCGACCTCGCCGGCGGAGACCGCGGTCATCAGGGCGTCGATATCCGACTGGTCCAGAACGTCGCGCATTGCCATGGGCGGCCACCTGACGGAATAAAAGCAACGGGGGCGCTCCTAGTATCGGAGCGACCCTCCACTGCACTTGAGGCCTGTATGCACCGACCAGTGACCAGACAACGCCGGCTGTCAAGAGCCCTGCTCGGCCTGGTCGTCGCCGCGGCCCCAGGGCAGGTCTCGGCACAACCGGGCGAGCTGGAGATCGAGACCGAATGGGTCCTTGATCGGGACGCCGCCCACCCGGGAGAGACCGTCCACGCGGCGTTACAGGTGACGATCCCCGGCAAGTACCACGTTCAATCCAACGCCCCGCTTGACGAGTTCCTGGTCCCGACCGTGCTCACGGTGACACCGCCGGCCGGATGGACCGTCAGCCTGGTCGTGTACCCCGAGCCCGTCTTGCTCGACGCCCCGGACATTTCGGACGTCCCGCTGTCGGTCTTCGAGCACGAGTTCGTGATCGGAGTCGCGATCGAGATCGGCGACGACGTCGAGCCCGGAACGTACCCGATCGAGATCGCGCTGCACTACCAGGCGTGCGACGACAGGATGTGCCTCGCGCCGACATCCAGGGAGTTCCGGAGCACGATCGAGGTCGTGCCGGTCACGACCCGGACCACCAGGAACGAGAATCCGCTCTTCGACGGGATCGTCTTCCTGGGGGAGGCCCCACCCGACGTCGCACCGCCGGTCCCGACCGTCGGGGTGATCGACGCCGAGTGCGACATCATGGCCGTCCTGGCGGGATTCGAGATCCTGGGTTCGACCGGCGGGTACCTCGACGAAGATGACTTCATCGAGTTCATCGACGGAGCCGAGACGGGGACGATCCAGGAGAGCTGGTTCGCGGACAAGGGCCCGGTGGCGATCGTCCTGATGGTGGTGGCCTTCGGAATCCTGCTCAACCTGACGCCGTGCGTGCTTCCGCTGGTTCCGATCAACCTCGCGATCATCGGCGCGGGGGCACAGTCCGGCTCTCGCCGGCGCGGATTCGCCCTTGGCGGCACCTACGGTCTGGCCATGGCCGCCGTCTACGGGCTGCTCGGACTCATCGTCATCCTGACGACCGCCACGTTTGGCGCGATCAACGGCACCATCTGGTTCAACGTCGGCATCGCGGCCCTCTTCGTCGTGCTGGGGCTGGCAATGTTCGACGTTCTCCACGTTGACTTCTCCAAGCTCCAGGGGAAGTTCGACGCCTCCGGCATGGGCAGGAAAGGCTCGTTCGCGCTGGCTTTCGGGATGGGCGGGATCTCTTCGCTGCTGGCGGGCGCGTGCGTCGCGCCGGTGGTGATCCAGGTCATCGTCTACGCCAGCGACCAGTACGCCAAGGGCTCCTCGATCGCGCTGGCACTGCCTTTTTTCCTGGGCTTGGGCATGGCGCTGCCGTGGCCCTTCGCGGGAGGCGGCCTGTCGTTCCTGCCCAAGCCCGGCATGTGGATGGTTCGGGTGAAGCAGGCCATGGGCGTCTTCATCCTGGCGTTCGCGGTCTACTACGGATACCTCGGCTGGCAGATCTACGACAGCACCCGTGTCGACGCCGGGGCAGTTGCCGCCTCCGTGCAGGAGCAGCTCGAGGACGGCTGGACCGCCTCGATCTGTGAAGGTCTGGCGACCGCCCAGACCGAAGACAAGCTCGTCTTGATCGACATGTGGGCGACATGGTGCAAGAACTGCCTGTACATGGACGAGACGACGTTCCGGGATGCCGCGGTCCTGGCCCGGCTGGAGGACTACGTGAAGATCAAGTACCAGGCGCAACCCCTCACGGAACCGCCCGCCCGCGACGTGCTCGCCCACTTCGGCGGGGTCGGGCTTCCCACGTACGCGATCCTTCGGCCGAAGGCTGATTGAAGGCGGGTGGCACGGTTGAGCGGGAGAAAATAGACCGGGACTAATTTCCAGCCGGTGGCCCACTGAAACGCGGCGACGGCAGCCTGGAAATTAGTCCCGGTCTATTTTCTCCCGCTCGACCGTGGAGCGACGTCGAACCACGGGCGAGTCCGCCGGCTTCGCCGTCGGCCTCAACCGTGCCACCCCCCCCACG
>JADFOJ010000080.1 GCA_022562915.1 Planctomycetota bacterium
TGGAAGTCCAAGGGGACTGCGCGCTACCGGCACCTGGCCGGACGCTACCTGGCGACGCAGCGGCCCGTCGAGCCGTTGACCGAGGTCGAGCCGGACCGTAAGGGCGTGCCGATGCACGACTACGGCGCGAAGAAAATAGACCGGGACTAATTTTTCGCGGTGGCAGGCGCTGCGAAATCTCAGGTTGCTGGTCGCGAAAAAATAGTCCCGGTCTATTTTCTTCCCTCCCTCCTCGCCGCCTCCCCGATCAGCTCGCTCAGCGACGGGTGGGCGTGGACGATCGCGGCGAGGTCGTCGATGACGGCGCCCATTTCCACGGCCAGGGCGCCGTGTGCGATCATCTCCGGGGCTCCGACCCCGACGATTCCCATCCCCAGCACCAATCCCGACTGCGGATCGACGATCAGCTTGGTCAGGCCGTCGGTCTGCGCGAGGCTCACCGCGCGGGCCGAGGCGGTCCAGTCGGCACGGTGCACCGCGTGCGGAATCCCCCGCGCGACGGCCTGGCTCTCGGTGAGACCGCACCAGGCGAGCGGTGGATCGGTATGGACGACGCTGGGAACGGCCCGCGGCTCGAAGACACTGTCGAGACCCGCCACGATTTCGGCCGCCGTGCGGCCCTGGTGAATCGCGCGGTTGGCGAGCATCGGCCCGCCGGTCACGTCGCCGATGGCGAAGATCCGCCGGTTGGACGTCGCAAGCTGCTCGTCGATCGGGATCGAGCCGTCGGCTCCGGTTTCGACCTGTGCTTCGACCAGGTTCAACCCGTCCGTTGCCGGCGCGGCGCCCAGCGCGACCACGACGTGCCCGAAGACACTCGCCGCGGTGCCGGTCATCTCGACCTGCACCCCATCGGGCACCATGCCGAGCGCGGTCACGGTCGTGCAGACGATGATCCGGTCGAGCAGCCGGCCGAGGCGCCGCTCCAGTTGGCGGACCAGGTCGGCGTCCGCTTCGGGCAGCAGGCGCTCGCCGGGCGCGACCAGCGTCACGCGGCTGCCCAGCGCCGCGCACGCGGCGGCCGTCTCCAGGGCAGCGGAATCGCCGCCGATGACGAGCATCGTCTCCGGGAGTGCCTCCAGGGCCAGCACGCCGGCCGGCCCGGTCACGGCGGGGAACTCCGGCCAGCCACCGGGTGGGGCCGTGGCAACGGACCCCGCCGCGATGATCGCCCGTTTGAACCGGAGCCGCGCGTTGGCGCCGTCGCGAATCGTGAGTTGTCTCGGACCATCGAAGCTCGCGAGACCACGGATCACCTCGACGCCGCGCTCGGTGCACAGTCGCTCGAACTGCGTGCTGAGCGCATCGCCGACCTGCCCGGTCCACTGCCGCAATTGCGGCATGTCCAGGGCTCGTTGCTCCAACGCGAGACCGTACCCGGCGGCGTGTTGGGCGGCCTGGACGAGCCGGGCCGCATCCGCCAACGTCCTGGTCGCCAGCCACGGGACGTGCGGGCAGACGCCGTGGGGGTCCACGAGAACAGTCGAGACATCCAGTTCGGATGCCCGCAGCGCGGCCGCGTACCCGCCGGCGCCACCGCCGATGACGACCAGGGTTGTTTCCCGCGTGAACTCTCCGACAACCATGCAGTACTCCATCGGCTTGCGGTGCAGCTCCGCTGGATCAGCAATCATCCCCGTTTTGGGCGACCCGTGCCGTGGGCTCCCTATACTTGTGGCACGCCTCGGCCGGTGGATCTCAAGGAGGTTTCGATGAGACTGAAGTTGTCGGGGTTGCCAGGGGGCTGCCGCGCGGTCGCCGCGGTGCTGGTGCTGTCATCCGGTGCCGGAGCCGGTGCCCAGACCAGCTTCGACATCGCACCGCCGGTTATTCTGGACCTGGGGTTCGATGCGTTTCCGAACTCCGTCGACGCCGGCGACATCGACGAGGACGGCTGGACGGACCTGATCCTGTCGGGCCGCAACAACGACGGTCTCGCCGTGATTTTCTACGGCACGCCCGGCGGCGGCTTCGGCCCGCCGGTTCCGCTGGAGATGGCGGGACAGACCAACTGGGCGCTGATCCGCGACTTCAACGGTGATGGTCACCTCGACCTCGCGCTGACGAACCGGCAGGGGCTGGGGCGCGTCTCCATCATTCTGGGCGACGGGTCACGCACGCTGGTCGACCCGCTGGACTATCCCGCCGGCCGCGCCCCGACGCTCATGCGAGCGGCTGATCTTGACGGGGACCTCGACCTCGACCTGGTCGTCTTCAACACGGGAAGCTACGACGTCTCGATCCTGATCAACGACGGCGGCGGCGCCTTCTCGCTCGTCCAGACGGTCCCGGTCAACCGCACTGCCAGCGGCTCGTCGGATCCGAACTGGGCCCGGGTCGTTGACATCGACGGCGATCTCGACCTGGACATCGTGTCGGTGAGCATCCAGTCGCACGGCGTGTTGAGCATTCTGTACAACAGGGGCAACGGAACCTTCGACACGGCCGTTCTACAGGCCGTGTCCGGGATCGGCCCCGACGAGGCGATGGGCACCCTCGCCGCGGCGGATTTCGACGGAGACGGCGACATCGATCTCGTGACCAAGACGGGAGGGTTCAGTTTCCTCGACCGGCTGCTCGTACTCGCCAATGACGGCACCGGCCGGTTCACCGTGGCACAGGAGATCCAGACGCTCGGCGGCATCTGGGACATCGCCGCCGGCGATTTCGACAACGACGGCCGGCCGGACCTCGCGTGGGTCACCCATGTTTTCTCCACGAAGTCGGTTGCTCTGCTTCGCAACGTTGGCGGCCGGGGCATCCTGGCCTTCGACACCCCGGAGCAGGCGATCGTGCTCGACGGGTTTCCCCGGAACGTGCTGCTGGTCGATATTGACGGTGACACGGATCTCGACCTGGTCGTCGCCAACATCGGCGACCAGACCGTGGCGATCCTGGAGAACCTGCTCGTCCAGCCCGCCTCCGAAGACCGCGCGGCGCGACGGCGCCTGCGGTCGGCACCGATGCACTCGCAGCGGTTCGAACCACCCGCAACGCTGGCTGCGGCCGTCAGCCGGCTGGCGGAGTGGGGCCTGCCGGCGTTCGGGGCGTTCCGGGCGGCGTCCGGGGCCGCCGGCGCGGGGCCGTGCGGCGATCCCGACGCGGGGGAGTGCTTCGAGCCACACGCCGGGACCGGCTGCAACGACGAGGCGTGCTGCACGTTGATATGCGCGCGGTTTGCCTTCTGCTGCCTGGTGGAGTGGGACCAGGCATGTGCGGACATCGCCCTCGACCTGTGCGAGCCGCCGCCGGCGTGCCCCGCCGAGGGAAGCTGCTTCGAGCCTCATCCCGAACCCGGTTGCCTCGACCCCGCATGCTGCGAGCTGGTGTGCCTCTTCGACGGGTTCTGCTGCGACGGCCCGTGGGATCAACTCTGCGCCGACCAGGCGATGCAGGTCTGCGGCGCCCCGGCGTGTGCGCTGGCGGTGTGCCCCGCCGACGCCACGCCCGAGCCCGAAACGGTCCAGTGCAGCGACCGGGTCAACGACGGCTGCAATATGTTCGACGCGGCCTTCACGCCCATCACCTGCAACGGGGTCGTCTGCGGAAGCGCCTGGACCGTCGGCAGCCGCGATACCGACTGGTACCGGATCACTCTTGACGAGGCTGCCGAACTCTCCTGGCGAGTCGCGGCCGAGTTCCCTTGCGAGATCTTCATCGTGACGGGCACGTGTGACGACCGGTTCACCGTTGCGGCGTCGGCGTTCGGCAACCCGTGCGAGTTGACCGAGGTCACCCTCCGGGTCGAGCCCGGGTCGTACTACCTCTACGTGGCGCCGGGTACCGGGGCCGCCGCCATGAACAACGGGATCGGCTGCATGCAGGATGGCAAGCCCGCCGGCGGCGAGCCGGCATTCGGCGACCGCTACTTCGCCACGGCCGCGTGCGAAACCGGCTGCCCCGAGGACGTCAGCGGCGACGGCAGCGTCGGCATCGTGGACCTGCTCATCCTGCTGGCGGCATGGGCGACGGATCCGGGCGGCCCGCCCGACTTCGACGGCGACGGCGACGTCGGCGTCACCGACTTCCAGCAACTTCTGGCCGCATGGGGCCCGTGCCCGTAGAATGGTGACCGGCCGGGGGATGTCTCGAACGAGGCGATATTGAGGTCGGCACCGATGCACCATCGATCCGTCGTGACGTTGGCCGTCAGCGTGATCTCGCTGGTGACCGCGGTCGAGGCCCGGGCGGGCTCCTACGTGGGCAGGGAGTTCCCCGACTTCACCGCGACCGACGCGATCACCGGCGAGAAGTTCTCGCTGGGTCTTCTGCGCGGCAAGGTCGTCCTCGTGGACTTCTGGGCCTCGTGGTGCGGCCCGTGCGTGCGCGAACTTCCCAACGTCAAGCGCGCCTACGGCAAGTACAAGAAGCAGGGTTTCGAGATCGTCAGCATCTCCCTGGACAGCAACCGCAGCCGGTTCACGTCGTTCGTGCGCACACAACGCATGAACTGGCACCACGTGATGGAGGGCGGTGGGTGGAGCACGCGTCTCGCCGGGAAGTACGGCGTGACGTCCATTCCGAGGATGTACGTGCTCGATCCCAACGGCGTCTGTATTGCCGAGAACGTGCACGGCCGCGGGCTCGGCGCCGCGATCGAGCGCGGGCTGGCCCTGGTCGAGACGCCCCGGCAGTCGCGCCGAACAATCCGGCCGCCCGCTGCGGTCCCTACGCCCGTCGAGCTGGTGGAACTCCGCGCGCAACTGGCCCTGGCCGTGGCGCCGCTGGAGACGCTCTGGCACAGGCTCGACACGATCGAGGCGTCGCTGGATGACCTCCAGCAGCGAATGCCGGTCCCCGACGACCCGGTACTGGTGCGGCGGCGTGTCGCGACGGTCCTGCGCGAACTGGACGACGTCCGCCACGGCATGTTCCTGATGGGGCTCTTCGACGATCGGCCGGCGCCGCCGCTGCCGGCCAATCCGCTGGACGCGTCCAGGCCGGATGATCTGAGGTCGTGGACGCGCGTGTCCGGCATGCTGCGGGCCGCACGCGATTCGATCGAACGGATGCGGCAGGCCGCGGGTGACGCCGAGGCTCGGCTGGCCGCCATCGAGGCGCGGATCATCGAGGTCGAGGCGGAGCTTTCCGGCGGCGGTGAAATCCGGACGGGGATGCAGGCCCGCATCGACGACCTCGAGGCGGACTTGTCCGCCGCCGCCGCGCACCTGGACGACCCGTGGCGGCGGCAGATCGAGACGGCCCACCGGATCATCGCCGAATGCTGCCTGCCGCTGGATGCCCTCGCCACGACGCTCGACGGGCTCGACAACCGGATCCGGGCCGTGCAGGAGATGGTCGCCGCGGCGCCGCGCGAGACGGCCGCGCTTCGAACGATGCGCGACGCCTTCGCGTCCGTATGCAGGGATCTCGCAGCGACGTCGAGACAGGTCGAGCCGGATGACGGATCGAGCCTGGTGGTGTTGCCCGCCGATCCCTACGACGGCCGGCGCCTGAGGGATCGCCGCGTCCTGGGCGAGATGGTCGTCCAGATCGAGGTCGCAACCGCGGCCGCGGCCGAACTGCGCGCACATGTCGCCCGGCGGCGGCAGCGATTCCAGATGATGATCGAGACCCTCACGTCACTGCACCAGGAGTTGTCCGACCGGATCGAGGCGGGCGACTCGATCGACGAAGTGCGCAACCGGTTCTCGGAGATCTCCCGCACCGTGCTGTCGCTGCACGATCCGGACGAGGTCTGACGAGGTCTGACGAGGTCTACAGCATGAGCCGTGCCGGATCCTCGAGCAACCCGATGATCTCCTGCATGAAGCGGATCTCGTCGGCGCCGTCGATGAGACGGTGATCGAATGACAGTGACAGCGGCAGAATGAGACGCACAACGATGTCGCCGTCGACGACCCACGGCTGCCGGCGGGTGCGGCCGAGGGCCAGGATCGCGGACTGCGGGTAGTTGATGATCGGTATCGAGTAGCGGCTGCCGCCCACGGCGCCGGCGTTGGAGATCGTGAACGTTCCGCCGCGGGTGTCGTTGACCTCGAAGGATCCCGTGCGGGTCTTCTCGGCAAGGTCCGCCAGCCCGTCGGCGATCTGCGGGATCGTCAACCGGTCGGCGTTGCGAAGCACCGGCGCGATCAGGCCGCGATCGGTGTGGACCCCGATGGCGATCGACGTGTAGCGGTGCCGGACGACCTGCTCGTTCAGGGCGTCGTAGCTCGCGTTGAAGATCGGGTACTTCTCCAGCGCCAGCACCGTGGCCCGGATGACGAACGGCAGGATCGAGAGCTTTCGTTCGGACGAGCCGTCGCCCCGGCCGTCGCGGCGCAGCTTGTCGAGGTCGGTGACGTCCGCGTCGTCGGTGTCGGTGGCGTGGGGGATCGTCGAGACCGAGCGGATCATGGCCTGTGCGATCGCCTTTCGCGCGCGGGAAAGCGGCTCGCGGACGATCGGGCCCCATGTCTCGTCGTCGGCGGCCTCCGGCGGAGTGGGGGTAGCGGCTGCCGGGGTCGGCGTGGAGGAAACCGCCGGGACGGCGGAAGCCTTCTCGACATCCTCGCGCGTCACCCGGCCGCCGGGGCCCGATCCATCGACTGCCTGGAGATCCACGCCGAGCGTCCTGGCGAGCTTGCGCACCGCGGGGGAGGCCGCCTTGGTCCCGCGCGTGGCCGGATGCGCCGGTGCAGGCGCGGTCGGTGTTCTTCCGGCCGCCGGCGCGGCGGTCGGTTTGACCTCGACGGCCACCGGCTCGGTCCCTCCATTGGTGTCGAAGGTGATCAGCACGTCGCCGACGTTGACGACCTGGTTCTCGGTCACGTGGACGCCGGCGACGATGCCCGTGTGCGGCGAGGGGATCTCGACGGAGGCCTTGTCCGTCTCGACCTCCAGCAGCGGCTGGTCCTCGATGACCCGCTCGCCTTCCCGGACCAGCACGCGGACGACCTGGCCCTCGGTGATCCCTTCGCCGAGATCCGGCAGGCGGAACTCCCTATTCATACGCCAGCGTCTCCTTGACGGCGTCGACGATGATGTCGGCGTCGGGCAGGAAGTGCTTCTCGACCTGGAAGAACGGGAAGTGAATGTCGTACCCGGTCACCCGTTTGATCGGAGCGAGCAGGTGCTCGAAGGCGTTCTCGTTGAGCCTGGCGATGATCTCCGCGGCGATGCCGCAGGTGCGCGGGCCTTCATGGACGATGACGCACCGGCCGGTCTTCGAGACGCTCGTGACCAGCGTGTCCGTGTCCATCGGCGAGATCGACAGCAGGTCGATGACCTCCGGGTCGACGCCGTGCATCTCGGTGAGGTCCTCGACGGCCTCGAGGGTCGGTCGCATCATCGCCCCGTAGGCGACGAGCGTGATGTCCGCGCCTTCTCGCACGACCTGGGCGGTGCCGATCTCGATCGGGTCCGGAACGTCGGGGACCTCCTCGCGAAAGGCCCGGTACACGGCCTTGGGCTCGTAGAAGATGACGGGGTCGGGGTCGTTGATCGATGCGTGCAGCAGGGAATAGGCGTTGCGCGGTCCGGAGGGAATCACGACTTTCAGCCCCGGCGTGTGCGCCCAGTACGCCTCGCGCGACTCGGAATGGTGCTCGACGGCGCGGATACCGCCGCCGTAGGGGGTCCGCAGGACCATCGACACCGGGAACCGCCCGCGCGAGCGACGGCGGAACCGCGCCATGTTCTGCTCGATCTGGTCGAACGCCTGCATCATGAACCCGGAGAACTGGATCTCGACCACGGGCCGCAACCCGTAGATCGCCATCCCGACCGCGGTGCCCACGATGCCGCATTCGGCGAGCGGCGTGTCGAAGACGCGGTTCTCGCCGTACGTGTCGAGCAGCCCCTTGGTCACCCGAAAGACGCCGCCGTCGACGCCCACGTCTTCACCGATCACGCACACCCGCTCGTCGGCGGCCATGGTTTCGTCCAGCGCCTTGTTCAGCGCCCTGACCATGTTCATCTGCGCCATCACCGCACCCCCTTGCGATCGAGCCTGGCGAGATACTCGCGCTTCTGCTGCTGCAGCGCCGGCGGCAACGAGTCGTAGATGTACTCGAACACCTCACGCGGGTTGGCCACGGCCCGTTCCCGGAAGCGCTCGCGGGCGTTCAGCACCTCCTGCTCGCACTCCTCGCCGGTTCGTTGGATCCGGTTCTCGTCGAGAAGGCCCTTGCCGATGAGGTATTTCTCGAAGCGGGTGATCGGGTCCCTGGGCTTCCAGGTGTCGACCTCGTCGTCGCTGCGGTAGACCTTCGGGTCGTCGGCGGTGGTGTGCAGGCCCATGCGGTACGTGACTGCCTCGATCAACGTCGGTCCCTCGCCGGCCCGGGCCCGGTCGACCGCCTCGGTCGTGGCGACGATCATCGCCAGGACGTCGTTGCCGTCGACGCGAATCGCCGGGATGCCGAAGCCGGGACCGCGGCGGGCGAGTTCCTTCGTCGCCGCCTGCTTCTCGGCGGGCATGGAGATCGCGTAGCCGTTGTTCTCGACGACGAAGACGATGGGGCTCTTGTAGACCGCGGCGAAGTTGAATGCCTCGTTGACGGCTCCCTGCGAGATCGCGCCGTCGCCGAAGTTCGTCACCACGACGTGCTTCTCGCGGCGCTGCCGGATCCCCATCGCCACGCCGGTCGCCACCGGCACCTGCGAGCCGATGACGATCGAGAACGGCAGGTCGTTGACGCCCGCGGGCACCTCGAAGCCTTCGAAGAACCCGTCCCACAGCAGCATCAGCCCCTCGATCGTCCAGCCCCGCCACAACTGCGCCCCGAAGCTGCGGTAGGAGGGGACGAACCAGTCCCGGCTGCGCAGGGGATGGACCTGCCCGATCTGCGTCGCCTCCTGGCCGATGCCGGGGGCGAACGTGCCCATCTCGCCCTGCCGCTGCATGTTGAGCATGCGGATGTCGAGCGTGCGCGTCAGCACCATCGCCCGGTGAACCCGCAGCAACGCCTCGTCGTCGAGCCGCGGCACGAACGCCTCGTCCGCGACCCCGTCGGTGTCGAGGATCTGCAGGCTCTCGATGTCACCGAGATCGATGAGGTTCTTTCGCACGGGCGTGTCCGGGGAAGCGACGTCGGTGATGGGTTGTTTCGGGGCGGTCGTCATCGTCCGGCAATCGTATCCGAGTTCCGCTAGACCTTCTTCATGTGCTCGAAGGTGTTCCGGCAACCGTTACAGTAATAGATCATCCTGCAGCGGGTGGGGCCGAACATGCTGTCGAGCGTGGTGCGGTCGGAGCCGCAGAACGGGCAGGGGATCGCCGACGTCCGGAGTTCGACGGCCCCGGGTGCGGGGACCGTGACGCCGTGGGACTTCAGCGAGGCGCGCCCCTCGCCGCTGATCCGATCCACCGACCAGGGCGGGTCGTACACGAACAGCACCTTGGTCTTCCCGACGCCGGCGAGCGCGTCGACCTTGCTCGTGATGTCGTCGGCGATCATCGGAAGCGCCGGGCAGCCGACGAACGTGGGCAGCACGCTGATCGTGATATTGCCGTCATCGATCGCCACGTCCTCGATGAGCCCCAGGTCCACGATGCTGATGGGCATTTCGGGATCGTCGATGGTGCGCAACACCTCCAGGATGGCTTCGGTGGTGACCATGTTTTCCGGAACAAGCGGGGTCCTGGGACGACTGAGGGATTGACAGCGGCCCCCGCAAGCCGCCAGAATAGGGTATGCCGGCCACTGTTGAAACCCCCGTGGAGGACGCTTCCCGATGAGATCAACACTGATGACGCTCGTGCTGGCCGGGGTGGTGCCGGCGGGCTGCCAGTCCGGATCGGGCCAGGTCACGCTCGGCCAGGTCGCCGCGCCGATGGAGCTCGACGACAGCGTCGATTCCTCGTGGGTGTACCTGGCGAAAAAGTACGACGTCGACGGTGACGGCCGGATCTCCGAGCAGGAGTACCAGCGCGAGGGTGGCCGCTTCGATCGGCTCGACCGAAACGACGACGGCGTGGTGACCGCCGCCGACTTCGAGCGGACGCCGGGCCGGCGCGAGGGCATGATGCGCGGCATGCGGGCGCAGCGCCTCGTCGCGGTGTACTTCCAGATCGATGAGCCCGGCTCGCTCGCACTTGACGAGCTGGAGCAGGCCGTCGCGGCGTACGACGACAACGGGGACGGCCTCATCGGCGAAGCCGAGTTCGCCGCCCACGCCGAGGAGCGCAAGGTCGAACCGCCCGGCGGCGATTCGCGCATGATGAAAATGGCCATGCGCGATGTCGAGCCGTGGGCGGCGCTGGTCGTGGCAATCGACACCGACCAGGACGGCCGGATCGCCGCGGTCGAGTTCGTCGCCTTTTTCAAGGACAGGGACGACGGCGACCTCGTCTGGTCGCTCGACCGATCGCGTCGCCGCGGCGGCGCGAGCTCACGGCCGATGAGCGGCCCATCCGCCGGCGAGCCGGCGCCGGACTTCGCACTGCGGCCGGCAAACGGCGGGCCGACGGTGACGCTCTCCTCGTTCAGGAAGAACCTGCCCGTCGCGCTCATCTTCGGGAGCTATACGTGACCGCCTTTCCGTCGATCAGCCGGTCGGCTGAAAGAACTCTTCACCACGTATGGCAACGACGTACAGTTTTTCGTCGTGTATCTTCGCGAAGCGCACGCACTTGACGGCCGGTCGCCCCTGGGCGGCGGCGGGATGCCGATCGTTGAGGATCCCGTCACGCTCGCCGAGCGCAACGAAGTCGCCAAGGTGTGCATGACCAAGCTCGCACTCGAGCCGATCCCGGCGCTGGTGGACGACATGGATGATGCCGTCGGCAAGGCGTACGCGGCCCACCCGGATCGCCTGTACCTCGTCGGCCGCGACGGCACCATCGCCTGGCGCGGCGGGCCGGGCCCGATGGGGTTCATTCCGGATGAGCTGGACGCCGCCATCAGGAAGGAACTCGGTCGCGACTGAGCCGTTGGTGCCGGGACGATTGAAAACGGGAGTGGATGGGAATCGAACCCACCTGGACCCTGATTTCCAGGGCCCACAACGGGTTTGAAGCCCGCGGCCGCCACCAGGCGTGCTGACACTCCCAAAATAAATAGTCCCGGTCTATTTATGCTCCCGGTCTGATTGTGCCATGGCGGACCGGATCGCCGCAAGAAGCTGTTCGTCCTGGGCGGGGAACACGGTTCTGAGATCCAGCCACACCGCCCCGCCGGCGGCTCGCCCGACGACCGGGTGCCGGCCCCTGCGCAGCCGGTCGAGCATGTCGTCTTCACCGATGGCCGGTGTGCGGATCACCAGTGCGCAGCTTGGGAGCCCCTCGGTGGGCAGCGATCCGCCGCCGAGGTACGCCACCGAATCCTCGATCGTGACGTCGAGGCCGGCGAGTCCGTCGAGCCGTTCGGCCAGCCGGGCCCCGCGCCGCCGGAGTTCGTCGATCGGCGCCGCCGCCATCGCGAAGACCGGAAGCTGCTCGGCCGCGGTCGGCGCGTCCAGGTGCAGTTGAAGCGTCACCCCCAGCGCGGCGAGCGTGGTCTTGTCGACCCGCATCGCCCGCATCAGGGGATGCTCCTCGATCGAGTCGATCAGCGCCCTGCGCCCGACGATGATTCCTGCCTGCGGCCCGCCCAGCAGCTTGTCGCCGCTGAAGAGCACCAGGTCCGCGCCGGCCTTGACCGACACGGATGCCACGGGTTCCGACGAGCCGATGCCGAGATGTTCCAGTGAGTCCAGTGCGCCGGAACCGATGTCGTGGATCACCAGCACGTTGTGCCGCGCACCAAGGCCTGCCAGCGTGCCGATCGCGACCTCCTGCCGGAATCCCTCGATGCGGTAGTTCGACGGATGAACCTTCAGCACGGCGGCCGTCGACTCATCGACCGCTCGTTCGTAGTCGGCGAGCCGTGTGCGGTTGGTCGTACCGACCTCACGAAGCAGGGCGCCGCCGGCGGCGATGATGTCCGGCAGCCGGAAGCTGCCGCCGATCTCGATGAGTTCGCCGCGCGACACGATCACCCTCCGGCCCCGCGCCAGGCAGGTCATCGCAAGCAGGAGTGCCGCGGCATTGTTGTTCACCACCGTGGCGGACTCGGCACCGGTCAGCCGGCACAGCAGGTCGCGTACCACCAGGGCGCGCCGGCCGCGCCGGCCGGTCTCCATGTC
Organism: Planctomycetota bacterium; assembly: GCA_022562915.1. Lineage (GTDB taxonomy): Bacteria > Planctomycetota > Phycisphaerae > Phycisphaerales > SM1A02 > JADFOJ01. The sequence goes on from JADFOJ010000080.1 coordinate 12,073, forward strand.
CAGCTCGACCGGGGCATAGCCGGCGGCGACCGCTTCCATCGCGGCCACGGCGCGCCGGGCCAGCGGCGCCCGCCCCAGGCCCGTATGGATGATGATGCCGGTGGCGTTGATCACCGGCCTCAGGGGAGCCGCCAGTTCGTTTTCGAGCCGCTCACCGATACGCTCGGTGAGCGCCTCGGCGCTCAGGACGGCCGCGTCGTCCTCGATCAGCGAGCGGCGGTATTGATCGAGCACCGCGCGGGTGGCGTCGACGACCAGGGGCCGGGGCATTCGGGCGACAGGTGGCGTCGTCGAGACCCGCTGCACGAGCTCGTTCACGGATGGGATGTGTTCCAGCGACACGAGCCAATCGTATTCCTTCGACCCACGTATGGCGCCAGACGCCCACCTGTGGCGCCAGGTACCCGCGTGTGGCGCAGCCGGCGGGATTCAGGCCAGCACCCTGCGATCGTCGACGCGTCGCGTGAAACCGATCCGATCCAGGTACTCGCAGATCGGCACGGCGTACTTCCGGCTGACCCCCAGCACGGACTTGATCTCGCTCATGGCCAGGCCGCCGCTGGCGCGAAGCTCGGGCTCGAGCCGGCGGCGCGCCAGCGCCTCCTGGTCGCAATGCAGGAACATCCCGTCGCCGAGGCGGGCGAGGTGCCCCTGGTCGACGCACAGTTCGATGATCGGCCGGAGCAGTTCTTCGGCAACGTCCAGGTCTCGCGACAATTCCGCCACCGCCGGCGGCGTCAGGCCGGCGGCCTCGAACGCGCCGACGATCGCACCGTGAAGCCGCTGCTGGGCCTGGGTGAGTACGGGCGCGAAGTCCGCCATCGCGACAGCCTGGTCGTTCCCGGTGAGCACGTTCTCGCCAAGCAGCCGGCGCACGACGCCGAGCACCGCGGCGCGGTCAAGATAGTGAAGCCGCTGCGCGAGGGTGACCACCGGCATCGCCGTCATCAGCGGCGACTCGTGGTGGAATCGCCGCAGCGCGTCGACGACGGCGTCGCGCAGCTCGGCGTACACGTCACGGTGCAGGCGGCGCGCCGATGCGCCGCTGCCCAGAACGAACGTGATCCCCTGTTCGTCGAGCCGCGCGAGGACGGGCCCGGCCCGAAGAGGGCTCACACAGGCGTCCCGGCACAGGTCGTACCCGGTGAGCGGTCGCGCCGCGTTGAAGTACACGGCCGCCGCGGCGCGAACGTACTCGTCATCGGATTCCAGCGGTTCCAGTCGCCGCACGGCGTGTTCGTCGCGCCGCGAGAAGCGGTTGGCGACCGGCTGCAGGACGCTGCCGCCGCCGATCGTCCACAGCGGGCTCTCGGCGCGGATCACGAAGGGCTGGCGGCACACCGCGACGACCGGCTCGGCGCAATACAGCTGCGCCACGCACGTCTCGCCCGGCTCCAGCATCTTCGGGCCCAGCAGGGAGACGCCGGCCATGATCTCGGAGGTCCCAAGGTACAGCCGCACCCGCCCCCGATGCTTCAACGGCCACGGGCTCGTGGCCAGCACGTTCAGTCGCACCGTGAGCAGTGTTGCCGGTACGAGGTACCCCGGCGATGCGACCTCGTGGCCCCGAATGATCTCGGTGTGGTGCGCGGCGGGAATATTCAGCGCCGCCCGCTGGCCGCGCGTGGCGGTTTCGGTGCCGGCGCCGTGAGAGTGAATGCCGCGGACGCGGACGGTCCTGCCGACGGGCAGCCAGTCGAGTTCGTCGCCGACGGCGACCCGCCCCGACCGGACGGTTCCCGTCACCACCGTGCCCAGGCCGGGCAGCACGAACGAGCGGTCAACGGCGAGCCGGAACGGGACACCGTGCGCAGGTTCGGGCGCGCGGTCAACGGTCTCGCAGACTCCGGCCAGCGCGCTGCGCAGGTCGTCCAGACCGGCTCCCGTCACCGTCGATGTGCGAATGATCGGCGCGTTCTCCAGGAACGTGCCACTGGTCAGCTCGCGGACCTCCTGTTCGACGAGATCGATCCACGAAGCCTCGGCAAGATCCAGTTTGGTCAGCGCGATGACGCCGCGGGTGACGCCCAGCAGTTGCAGGATCATGAGGTGCTCGCGGGTCTGCGGCATCACCGAGTCGTCGGCGGCCACGACCAGCAGCGCGAGGTCGATGCCGCCGGCGCCGGCGAGCATGTTCTTGATGAACCGCTCGTGGCCGGGCACGTCGACGATCCCCAGGCGCTGTCCGTCGAGGTCCAGGTGGGCGAAGCCCAGGTCGATGCTGATGCCGCGCCGCTTTTCCTCGCCCAGCGTGTCGGTGTCGATCCCGGTGAGCGCCCGGACCAGCGCGGTCTTGCCGTGGTCGATGTGACCGGCGGTCCCCAGGATGAGATCGGGCTGTGACGGCATGGCCGCGACAATCCTAGCCGGGAGGCACCGGGGATCCTCGACTTCCCGGCCTTGGCGGGCAACTGGTCGTAGGGGTCAACGGCCGACGATCAGGGACGCGTCGCCGCGGGGCTGCACCTCGCCGACGACCGTCGGGGTGTCCAGGCCGCACGCGCGGCACTGCTCCAGCAGCGGCTCGACCGCGTCGGGCTTGACGGCGATCAGCAGGCCGCCGGATGTCTGGGGGTCGAAGAGGAACTCGGCCGCGACCGTGTCGTCGGCGACCTCGAAACTGCTCAACGGCGCTACGTGGGCGCGGTTGGTCGCGTTGGCGCGGGTGTGATGCTTCTGCGAGGCCAGTCTCTCGGCGCCGGGCAGCAGCGGCAGCCGCGAAAGCTCAAGTCGCACGGTGACCTCGCTCGCCTGGGCGAGCTCGAGGGCGTGGGCGGCCAGGCCGAAACCGGTGATGTCCGTGGCTGCCCGGACGCCCACCGACACAGCCGCTTCGGATGCGGTGTCGTTGAGCGCGATCATGCTTGCGCACGCGGCGGCCAGGACGTCGTCGGGGCATTTGCCGGCGCGGTTGGCGGTGGTGACGAAACCGGTGCCCAGCGCCTTGGTGAGCACCAGGACGTCGCCGGGCTCCGCGGCCTGGTTGGTGATCAATCGGTCGGGGTGGACCGTGCCGGTCACGGCCATGCCGAACTTGACCTCGTCGTCGCGGACGGAGTGGCCGCCGAGCACGACCGCCCCGGCCGCCTGGACGCGCTCGGCGCCGCCGCGCAGGATCTCATGCAGCACGTCGAGGTCGAGCTTGTCGTCGGGGAAGCAGACGATGTTCAGCACGGTCCTCGGTCGGCCGCCCATCGCGTACACGTCGCTCATCGAGTTGGCGGCGGCGATCCGGCCGAAATCGAACGGGTCGTCCACCAGCGGCGGAAAGAAGTCGACGGACTGCACGACCGCCAGCCCGTCGGCGAGGCGATAGACGCCTGCATCGCTGAAGTGTTCAGCCCCGACGAGCAGGTTCGGGTCGGAAAACGAAGGAAGTCCCTGCACGACCTGTGCAATCGCCTCGACGGGCAGCTTGCCCGCTCAGCCGGCGCAACTTCCGTAGTCCAACAGGCGCTTGGTGCGTCCAAAGCTCATCGGCGCATGCTATCGTGGAATGCCCGGCGGGGCCTGGGTGGTTCTCTTCCCGGCCACGCCTTATAAAGGATAAGACCATGAGCACCCCACAGACTCTCGTTGCCGCCACCGCCCTGGCCGCGGCGCTCTCCCCGACCGTCGGCGGCGCGGCCAGGCTCCAGGAGGGCGAGCCGTTCCCCGACCTGGTGCTGCCGTCGATGACCGACGGCCGGCCGATGTCGCTGGCGGACTTCCGCGGCCGCAAAGTGATCCTGCACGTCTTCGCGTCGTGGTGAGCGGGTTGCCGCAGGCACGTGCCCGGGTGGCACGAGGCGACGAAGGAACTCCAGGCCGACGGCCGGGTCACGATGGTCGGCATCATCCAGGAGCAGCACCCCCAGCGGGCGCGGCTGTTCATGCAGTGGAAGCAGATGGGCTGGCCGATCATGGTGGACGCCCGGAATGAGCTTGGCGTCGCCGTCGTGCCGAAAACGATACTGATCGACGAGCACGGCATCATTCGTGACATGAGGCCGCCGCGCCGCGGTATCACCGAGGTGGCCGAGGCGTTCGCGAGCCGATCGTTCGAGCCGCCCGCCGTCGCTCCGGTCGCCGCGACCGCCGCGCCGCCGGATCTGCGGGTCCTCAGCGAAGCAACGGCCGCGGGCACGGTAGACGCGTGGCGCCGCTACGCCGGGGCGCTGGTCGACTGGGCCGGACCCGAGCGTCTCGGCGATGCGGTCGAGGCGTACACCCGGGCCGGCGAGCTCGAGCCGGACGACGGCC
>JADFOJ010000081.1 GCA_022562915.1 Planctomycetota bacterium
GCGAGAGCGCGACCAGATTCGTCAGATCAAGGAGCCGGATCGAAGGCATATCCCGGAGATACGTCGAGATTCGGCGACGCCGAGCTGGCGGATCTGGGCCGCTCGCAGCTCGAATGACTTCTTCAACAGGCTGCTAACCCTGACCGGCTGCCGCCAGCCCCGGCAAGAGCGAGGCGAGACCATCGGCGATGAACTCCACGGCGATCGCCGCAAGGATCAGCCCCATGATCTGGGTCAGGACCCGAATCCCGGTCTTGCCCAGCACCGATTCGGTGAGAGGCGCCAGCAGGAGCGCCACGAGGACGATCGTGGTGACGGCAATGATCGCGGCCCCGACAAGAAGATCGTGGCCGAGAGATGTTCCCTTCGATGCAAGGATGATGATGGTGCTGATGGTTCCCGGCCCCGCCAGGAGCGGGATCGCGAGAGGGACCACCGCAACGGAGGATTCCGTAGAGGGTTTCTCCGGCCCACGGGCTGCCGGGCGCATCATCGACAACGCGATCAGACCGATCAAGACACCGCCTGCGACGCGAAAGGATGGTATCCCGATACCGAAGGTGTTCAGGATCAGCTCTCCCGCGACGAGACAAACCAGCAGAACCGCTGCAGCGGATGCAGCGCCCACCAGGGCGATTCGCCGTCTCTCACCCGGCGTGCAACTCGCCGTGAGACCCAGGAAAACAGGCACCATGCCGAGCGGGTTGAACAGCGCCAGCAGGACCACGAACGCCTCGATGTACTCCGGCCACTCGAGCATATTCACTCCATAAGAGCAGAGAGAGACCCGACCCGGCGTCGCCGGCCGCCGGTCAGAGGCGCCCTGGCAGGAGACGTTCTTATCTCAAGGGAGTTTCCTCGTCAATCGACCGACGGATGCTCCGTACGCCTTCGTACGGGGTGCGCGTCGAACGATACCACCGGCGCAGGCCCGAAGTGAGACGACCGCTGGTCGCCATCTTTTCCCGATCATCTTTGCCCCCTGGGACGTCCGTTCTCGCAATTCCTCCTGGCACGCAGCGACGCCCATGCGCCGGCTGCCGGGATCGGTGTCCCGGCGCAACCGGCGGGACGGGGCTCGCTCCATTCCAGAGGGAAAGGCACCCACCATGACCGCGACCACGACACGGACCGGGGCGTATCGGATGTGCGGCGTTCTCGTGATGCTGGCGGGCGCGGGCGGTTCCGCCGCCGGCCAGGACCTCCCGGACCGCGTGGAGTGGTGCGGGACCGAGTGGAGCTGGCGGCAGCGCGTGGAGGCGGGCATCGAGCGGCAGGAGGCCGTCGCCGGCGGATGTCCGCTCAACGGAGTCTGCGACGACCCGGCGACACGCAACGGGTTCATCCCCGACGGTTCGACGCCGATCAAGGTAATCCGGCTCCGTTTCGTGATCTTCAGCAACGATGACGGGAGCAACCCCGCCACCACGCTCAACGGTGTGGCCGACCAGGTCGCCCGGATGAACGCCGACTTCGAGCCCCATCGCATCCGGTTCACGTACTCGACCGCGTTCGTCGACGACTCGACGTTCCGGCAGCTCGTCCTGGCCGAAGAGGACGTGATGAAGAACCTCTATGCCGTGGCGCCGGAGAGCCAGTGCAACATCTTCGTCACGGATCTCCAGTATGGAGGCTTCATCGGCTTCGGGGACTTCCCATGGTCCAGTGACGTGCTGACCGCCACCAGCGGCGTCATCATCGATGGGATGGCCTTCGGCCACGGTGAACAGACGATGACGCACGAGATCGGCCATGCGCTGGGTCTCTGGCACACCCATCACGGCGTGACCGAGCAGTTGCCACTGACGTGCAACGACGACGGCAATCCGTGCGACTGTGCGTGTTACGAAGAAGCCGCTCCGTTCAATGATGACGTGACCGGAGACTTCTGCGTCGACACGCCGCCGACGCCGACGAACTTCGACTGCACGGGGCCGGGCGGAACGGATCCCTGCTCCAATACGGCCTGGGGGCCGACGCAGCCCGAGAACTTCATGGGCTATGCAGGCTCGCCGTGCTGGAGCCTGTTTACGCCTCAGCAGGCGGAACGCCTTCACTGCTGGCTCGACGTGGTCTTGAGCGGATGGCTCGTCACCAACTGCCCGGGCACCGGCAATTGCTACAGCGCCAACGGGACACCCGGCTGTTCGGACCCGCAGTGCTGCGCGGCCGTCTGCGCGATCGATCCGTTCTGCTGCAACAACCAGTGGGACGCGCAGTGCGCCAACGAGGCCGACACCGAGTGCGGGCCGGTGAACAATGACTGCGAGGACGCTTCACCCGTAGCCGGCAATACCTCGTTTCCGTTCAGCACGATCAACGCCACAACGGACGGTCCCCCGCACCCGGTCTGTCAGAAGGACGGCGACGAACAGGTGAACCAGGACATCTGGTACAGCTACACCGCACCCTGCGACGGGTTCCTCACGGTCAGCACGTGCGGCACCGCCGACTTCGACACCAAGCTCGCGATCTACCGGTCCGGCACCGCGTGCCCCCTGTCCGACGACGACCTGCTGGCGTGCGAGGATGACGCGCCGGGCTGCCCGGGCTTTACGAGCGAGCTGACCGTGCAGGTCGCCGGCGGCGCAACGTACCTGGTTCGCATCGGCGGGTTCCTCAACGAGACCGGCAGCGGCACGATCTCCTTCTCCTGCGAACCGCATTGCGGCAGCCCCGCCACGGGCTCCTGCTTCACGGCGCACCCGCTGCCCGGCTGCGACGACGCCGGCTGCTGCCAGACCGTCTGCGCGCAGGATCCTTTCTGCTGCCGGCAGACGTGGGACGCCATCTGCGTCAACGAGGCGATCGATCTCTGCTGGAACTGCGGGCCGGGCTCGGGAAGCTGCTGGGAGCCCAACGGCACTCCCGGCTGCGGACCGACCGGTTGCTGTGCGACGGTGTGCACGGTCGATCCCTTCTGCTGCGACAACACGTGGGACCAGTTGTGCGCCGACCGCCTCGGCGAGGTTGTCCCTGACCCGCATCGTCTCAGCGTCATCCGGGCCGATGGAGCGCTCGTAGACGGGGAGCGCCCGCTCGAGCCAAATCGCGGCCTCGTCAGCGCGCTGGAGTTTCAGGAGTGTCCGGCCCAGCCAGACCATCGACCACCCGGTGCTGAAATGGTCCGTCCCGGCGGTTCTCAGACGGATCTCAACGGCCTGCCGGTACACCGGCTCGGCCTCGGCGTCGTCGTATCGCCCCAGTTCCTGGTAGACGTTGCCGACGCTGTGACGCAGGAACGCTTCGGTCCGGGGCTGGTCCGTGAACGCGGTGTCGAGTTCCCTGGCGGCTTGATCGATTCGCTCGACGATGGTCACCGCGGCACCGTCGCGCCACGGGAAGGGTGCTTCCAGGAAGTGGACCTTGAGGAACCGACTGACGGCCTCGAGATGGTCAGCCCGCCGCTGCGCTGCCATCTTGTCCGTGACGGACTGTTGCCAGAACGCCAGCGACACCGCGGTCGCCGCGATCAGCACGACGAAGACCACGGAGATTCCGCCGACCAGCGCCGGGTTGCGACGGGCGAAGTTCCGCATCTGGTACAGCGCCGTGGCGGGCCTGGCGATGACCGGCTCGTTGTCGAGGTACCGGCGTATGTCGGCGGCGAAATCGGCAGCGCTCTGGTAGCGCCGCTGCTTGTCCTTCTCCAGGGCCTTGGCGAAGATCGTCTCCACGTCACCGCGCAAGGCCCTGTTCCCCTCGCTCAGCCTGGCCGGCGTCTCGTGCTCGATCACCCGCGCGCTCTCGGCGATCGACCGGCCGGCGATGTCGTACGGGAGCCGGCCGCTGAGAAGCTCGTACCCGACGACACCCGGAGCTCGTCGTAGATCAGCGGTATGAGACGCTCGGCTGCCGAACCGTCGCCGCTGTTCAACTCATCGAGACAGGTCTTTATCTGCTGGGCGGCCGGTCGACCCACGCGATGAACTCCTCGGCCCCCACTGAACCCCCAGTGACACAGTGCGGTTGGAACCGGAAATGATACATCGCCACCTTGCCCGATTCACTCTTTTAGAGCGGGTTCACTCCAGGTGTAGCGTTCTGAGTGCGATGCTCTTTGCTGTGGTGGCATCGCCGGATCGACGGCATATTCCTCATATTCCGAGATTCGGCGACGCCACCACAGCGGAGATGATCGTGCTCAGAACGCTACAGATGGAGTGAACCTGCTCTAAGGCGGGAGAGCGCCTCGCAAGATGCCTGGAGATCTCCGGAAGCGGGCTCGCTCGACCGCGCCACCCGTTGTTCCGGCCCCCTACTGCTCCAGCACGATCCGGAAGCCGGTCGCGACGAAGCTGGAGTCGGGCCTGCTTGCATCCCGGTGCGCGGCGCGGCAGTGTGCCGGCAACGACGCGAACGAACCGCCACGGAGTACGCGCGGCGCGGGATCGTCAACGGCCCCCGGCGGCCCGGTGGGATCGATTGCCTGCCCGGACCGGTACGGCCCGTAGACGTCGGCACACCACTCCCGCACGTTGCCGTGCATGTCGAAGAGTCCCCACGCGTTGGCGGGGAAGCTCGCGACCGGGCTCGTGTACATGTACTGGTCGTACCACGGGAAGCCCACCGTATCCGGGTAGCGGCCCATCCACGTCTCGTCGGCGCCGTTGATGCGCGCGGTGTCGGGGTAGGGGTCGTTGCCCCAGGTAAACGCGCCATCGGCGCCCGCGCGGCAGGCGTACTCCCACTGTGCCTCGGTGGGCAGCCGGTAGACGCGACTCTCCACGACACTCAACCACCGGCAGAATGCGGTCGCGTCACGCCAGCTCACACAGACGACGGGGTGATTGTCGGTCTGCGGCACTCCCGGATCGCGCCACGAGACGCCGTCGGCGCGCATCCAGGACCCTTCGGGGCCGAACCCGAGCGACCAGCCCGTCTCCTCGGCGTCCGTGACGTGCCCGGTGTCCGCGACGAACCGGGCAAACTGGCCGCGGGTGACCTCGATCCGCCCGATCCAGAAGCCGCGCGTCAGTTGCACGGTGTGCTGCCGTTCGGATCGCTGGTGAAAGAGCTCGGTGCGGGGACTGCCCATCTCGAAGGTGCCGGGATCGACAAGGACCAGCGTCTGGCTCAACGAGTTGACCATCAGGTCGCCGCTGCGGGCGCGCCAGTGCACGGCCATGGCCGCGCGGAGAGCCAGCCCCGCCGGGTGCCGCGGGTCCAGCGCGAGCAGACCGTCCAGGGCGCGGCGGGCTTCGGCGCGCGTGGCCCTGGAGTCCCGCGCCCGGGCCCATGCCAGGTACGTCTCGATCCGCCGGGCCTTGATCTCGGCGGGGTCCCGGTAGACGGCCAGCTCGTCAATGACCCCAAGCGAATCCTCGTACCGGCCTTCCTCGCGGCTGCGGTCGAGTTGCGCCGCCAGCGTCACGGCACGCCGGTCCCCGAGGATCAGTGCCTCGCGCCAGAGTTCGGTCGCGTCCTGGAAGCCCCGGCGGGCGAGATCGAACCGGCCGGCGAGCCGGGCCTGCTCCGCTTCTTCGGCCAGTGCCAGCGAGTCGGTGCACGCGAGCTGCACCGCGAGGTCGTCGCTCCAATGGTCGGGGCTCGCCTCGAGTGCCGATTGCCACTGCCGGCCCGATTCGGTCGCGGCGTGCAACGCCTCGCGGTGCTCGTCGAAAACGGCTGCCAGCGATTCGGTCGCCTGCTCGAAGAGGGCGCGGGCCCGGGTATATTCCTCGCCCACCAGCAGGGTCTCGGCCGACTCGACCGACGTGGCGATTCTCGCCAGCTCCGGTCGTGCCCGATCGAAGATCACCTCGGGCTGCTCAGCCACGAGTGCATGCCAACGGCGCCGCGCCCGCTGGGCCGCGGCGGCCTTGATGTCCCGATCGACCAGCGCGAGCTCGTCGGCAACATCCGGTCCGGCGGCAACGGGTTGCCGGCGAGCCAGCGGAGTCTGCTCGAAGACCGCGGCCATCGCCGGCTCCGACCCCGGCCCCGGCACGCCGCGCGGGACCAGCCACAGCCACGCTGCCAGCGACGTCGCCACCACTGCGAACGCCGCCGCCGTGATGCTCAACGCCGGTGGCGCCGATCGCCTGGAGCGTGCAGGCGTCGGTCGGGTCGCGGGCACGGCCACGCCGTCAGCCGTCGCCTCGAGGTGTGCCGCGAAATCGCCGGCGCGCCCCGGCGGCGCGCCGCGTCGACGATCGAGCACCGCCAGCAGAGCCATGTTGACCTGCACGGAGACCCCCGCAATCGGTGCGGCTTCGGCGTCCGGCGGCCTGCCGGCCAGGGCTTCGTACACCGTCGCGGCCAACCCGCGTACATCGTCAGCGATCGCGCGCGGCCCTGCATCGTCTCCCAGCAGGAGGTTGCGCTCGGCCATGCCGTGGTGCAGGTGCGCCCGGTCGTGCACGTCGACGACGACGTATTCCGGCTCGATACATCCGTGATAGCCGCCCCGATCGTGAAGCTCATCGATCTCGCGGGCGAGCTGCCGTGCCCACTTCACGACGCGATCGATGTCAAGACCGCCACCGGAGGCGGCAAGCAAGTGCGCCAGCGGCGTGCGCCGGAGCGGATCGTTCTGCGGACTGTTGACGTCATCCGTGACCATCGGCTCGCACGCGGGCCTCCGAAGATCCCCCGGGCAACCCCAGCCTGCGACATGATACTCCATACTCCGCAAGACGGGCGACCGCCCGCGCAGCCCATGCCGAGGGCGTATACTGGGCCGGCGTCGGAGGGCGGCACCCGCGGCGACGATACTGATATCGCAGGGGCACCATGACGACATCCGTTCCCTACCTCAATGTCAGGAAGGTCGGCTCCGCCGTGGTTCTCGAGTTCGCGCGCACGGACCTGACCGATGGTGCCCTCATACAGAATCTCGGGGACGAGATCTACCAGGTCATCAAGCCGATCAGCAATCCCAGCGTCATCGTCGACTTGGGGCAGGTCGAGCGTCTCTCCTCGGCAACGCTCGGAATGCTCGTCGCTCTTCGCAAGGTCATCGACAATATGGACGGCCAGATGCGCGTTGCCAACGTTGCCGCCGACCTGCGGGCGATCTTCAAGATGACGAGGCTCGACGTGACGCTGCACCTGCACGAGAGCATCGACGCGGCGGTCGAAAGTCTGGGTTGAAAAAGATATAGATTCAGAACCGCTTGTGCACGGGGCGCTCCGCCGGCGCCTTGAGGCCGAGGATCGCCCGCACCAGCTTGATGTCGCCGGTCGTGGTGACCTTGATGTTGGTGACGTCGCCCGGCACCGTATGGACGGTTTCACCGAGACGCTCCACGAGCGAGGCGTCGTCGGTGACGCCCGCGAGGTTCTCCTGGGCGTAGGCGCGGCGAAGCAGCGCCGCGGCGAAGATCTGCGGCGTCTGGACCTCGACGAGGTCGGTGCGGTCCACGGTCTCCACAACGGGGCTGGCCTCGATCGTCGGACGCCCGGCGTCGCCGAGTATGGCGTCCGCCGTCGCATCGAGCTCGTCGCCGGCAAGCGTGACGGACACCGCCCCGATCCGTTTGATCGTGGAGGTGATCGGCACTGCGGGAACGACCGCAGGCAGCGTGCGCGCCGCCTCGAAGAGCCGATTGAGCAGCTCGGTGCCGGCGGCGGGCCGGCCCGCATCGTGCACGGCGATGTGGGTGCACTCCGATGGGATCGCGTCCATCGCCAGGCGCACGGACTCACACCGCGATTCGCGGCTGCCCGGCACGACCGTCGCCCCGTGAAACGACAGCGACGGTCCGTACTTCTCCTTGAACTCGTCGAAATCGTCCGCCGGGCCCGCAACGACGATCGACCGGACCTCGTCGCGCCTCGTGAACAACTCGACCGTCCGCAGGAGAAGGGCGCGGCCGCCGATGTCCTGGTCCAGCTTGGACGAGCTTCCGAAGCGCTCACCCCGCCCCGCTGCTGCGATGATGACGCCGACGTTCATGACCACGATGATATACGCTTACGTGGCATCCAGAGGATGAAGACCGTCGGCAGAGATTGTCGATTACCTGGCACTCAGCCCCACGCGCCGAGACGAATCAGGAAGTCCGCGATGCCGACGATCCCATCGGCATCCAGGTCCGCGGGCCTGGATCGAGCCGCAGACGATCAGTGCTGCGACACGGGACACGGCTGCCGGAACCCCGCGTCTCATCGCGGCGGCGGACATGACTACTGCACTTTTCCGATCACGTCCTGGCCGTGGGTATACGTGCTCGCGAGGAGCTCCACCCGACCGTACAACAGCCCCGTGAACTCGCTCCTGGGCACGACGCGGATGGTGCACACGCCGTTCACACCGTCGCGTTCGAATCCGAGCAACTCCGCATTGAAGTCGGCCGAGAGCGATCGAACCGCGTAGATCGCGTCGCTGGCGGGGATGTTCTTGATGTCGACGGTGAAGTCCGCAAAGCCGCCGCGTTCGATCAGCCCGATCAGCGACCGCCGGCCGGGAACACTCCACGGCCGGTCACGCGGCGGCCGTTCGATCGTCGTCAAGTGTCGGATCCACGCATCCGTCAGCGGGCAATCGGGATGATCGGTCTCGATGACCCACCACCGCTGAAGCCGTCGTTGGGACTCTTCCTCGGTGAGGTCCCATTGCAGGACGTACTTGCTCTGCGGCTCGTCGAGGTCAGGGTCGAAGTCGACGAACCGCGGCGGTTGCCGGTTCGCCGCGAGGATATTGAACGGCCTGCCGTCAATCGATTCGACCGCAACGTGTCCGGTCGTGTCGCCCGAGCCGAGGTTGAGGATGCCGGGCATCACCCGGACGGCCATCGTCACCTCGGCCCGCAACTCCACCCGCTGCGGCTCGGGAATGCCGTCGAAGACGACCGTGATCGTGGCGGTCCGCACACCGGTGACCGCACGGCCGTCCAGGGAGGCTTTCAGCGGTATGGACTCACCGGGCTGGATCACCCGGCCCGTGAGGTCTTCAAGCGTCGTGCACTTGCACGACGGCTTGACGGACAGGATGCGGATCGGCCGGCTCCCGGTGTTCCTCATCTCGATCGAACCCGTGGCGTCCCGATTGGGCGCGACGTACCCCATGTCGAGGATGGGGGGATCGAACTCGATGCTGTACCCCGACGCCGGGGCGGGGATCGCCGCCGGACGTTGGCGGGCGTCCAGGGGGGAATCGTCTGCAACCGTCACCTCGCCAAGGTTCGCGACCGGCGACGCCAGCGGTTGGGCGACCACGGCAACCTCGGTCGATCCGGTCTCCGGGGATACTCCGCAGCCGCCGAGCGCCATCGCGCACCCGGCCAGGCTCGTGACGGCCCACACACCGATTCGACTCTGCTCGCCGGTCATGATCGCATCTCCTTTTCCTTCAACCCGACTATATACGACGGGACGAAAAGGACGCCCGGAAGAAAAGGACCCGGGTTCCTTTTCTTCCGGGTCCTTTTTCTTCCAGGCCACCCGGAACAGGTTACGGGACGCAGTCGAGCTAGCCCCAATGGGCCAGCAGGGCGAGGAAGTCGACGATCCCCACGACCCCGTCGCCGTCGAGATCGGCGATGCACGGCGCCGGGCACGGGCCCCAGGCGCTCAGCAACGCGAGGAAGTCCACGATCCCCACCGTCCCGTCACCGTCGAGATCGCCGAGTTCGAAGTACTCGAACGCCGGCTCCGGCGCCAGCACGATCGTGCCGGTGCCGTCATCAACGGTCACGATGAACGCGTCCGTGCCCGGACCCGTGCCGGAGGTGAGCGTGACGGAGATGCTCCCGCCGCCGTTGTCCACGACCGCGCCGATCGTCGAGAGCCCCGCACTGGCGGCTCCATGCTGCACCAGGACCGACTGGATGGGCACCGTCACCGGCAGCCCCTGCCAGTCCAGCAGCGAGATCTGCATGGTCGAGGTCGAGATGCCGTTGGGGGCGATGAATCCCGGATCGAACGCGACCGTTGACTCAATGGCGTCGGGGCGTCCCACCAGGCCGGCCCGCCAGTCATCGAACAGCGCCTGGAGTTGATCCACCGGGTCCGGCGCATTGAAGACCTGGAACGGTACGTTGAGCCTCATGAGGTACTGGCCGTTCGTGCAGCCGTTCGCGTCGCAGACGGGGTCGTCGATGTCGCCGACGCGCGCCACGACCATGCCCCCGATGTGGCCGGACTTGTTGAAGTTGGGCGGCGGGCAACCGCAGCCGTCCGGAACGATATTGCTGCAGGAGCAGCGACCGTCGCCGCCGTTGATCTTCGCCGCCTGCATGCCGGCCATGAGCTTCGCCGGAATGTCACCGACGGTGTTCAGGATGGCGTTCTCGATCGCGGGAAGGACGCAGCGGCCGGCCAGCACGTTGCCCTGGATGGCATAGGAGATCGTGCCGTCGGTTCCGACGATGCTGCCGGCCCATGACCCGTTGGAACTGCCGGTGAACGAAACCATGTCACCGTTGGTGTCGGTGATGCCGTACTGGCGTTGCTGGTGGCCCGGCACCGCCTCCAGGAGCGTGAGGATCTCCTGCGGCGACCTGCCGGAGATGAACCCGTTGAAGATGATCGGTCGACGGATGCCGTCGAAGTCGCCGGCGGACTGCACCGCGGCAGCGCCCTTGCCCACCACGATGACCGGCACGAGGTTCAGCAGGTCGAAGTTCGTCAGACACGTCACGGTGCCGACGGCGACCTCCCCGGTCCGGCTGTCGGTGATGGTGATCGACCACGTGGCGCCGGCAGCCGTCGACAGGACGCCCACGGCGGCGACCGCGAAACAGGACTGGATGAACCGCATCATGAAATGCCTCCTTTGGTCATGAACCGCAGCCGATGCCCCATGATGGTCTCTTTTTGATCGGGGTCAATTCCCTTGCCCGCGAAATGCGCGACTCTTTCCCCAGACGGCCTCCACGCAGTCGGCAGTCCGAAGAAGTCAACGACCCCGACGGTGTGGTCTGCGCCGCCGTGTGCCAAAGAGCCCCGCCACGCCCGTCATCCCCATCATGGCGAGGGTACCTGGAGACGGCAGGAAGAAGCTCACATACGCTTGCGTGCCGCCGGGGCCGATCTTGAGGAGCATCGTGCCGCCGATGCCGGTACCGTCGGCGGTCGAGAACTGGCCGATCAGGACCTGGCCGTTGCCGGGGAACGAGTTGACGGCATCGAAGGGGTTGCCTTGCGGATTGTTCGGTGTGACTACCCAGCCCGCCGAGACCGTCCACAGGCTGGGTCCGGTGAGTTCGGGGAATCCCGGCGAAATCAACGTCGCATCGCCGGCCGAGGTCTTCTTGCCGATCGTCACGAACGTGTCGAACGCGAGGCTCGGAAAAATCTCAAGGAACCCGCCGGGGGGTGCTAGATCGCTGCCGAAGGGGTGGTTGTAGAATACGCCGCCCTCCACCCAGATGTGCAGCGGGGACAGCGGCGTTCCGGCGACGCCAACCATGTGGTCCTCGCCCGGACTGTCGAAGTTCGCGTAGACGTTGACGACCAGAAGGCCGAACGGGTTCGGCTTCGAGGTCGTCGTGATTCCGACGAATTCCCCCGACACCGACCCGTGAAGGATCAACGGGGCACTGACACCTGCCAACACTGCCAATGTCTTGATCTTCACAACGCATCTCCCGGTATGAGAACGGTGGGAGGCCGCCTGGCGGCACCGCTCGTTGCAGGACGCACCACGCGACCGGACGGCCCCATTGTGCAGCGCCGGCGGCGGGAATGGAAGCGCCCGGCAGGACATGCAAGGGGGTGGCCGAACGATGCCGATCATGGCCTATGATGGCCAACGAAAACCGCGATAGCGGTATCAGGAACCCGTAGCCGGAGTGGCGGAATCGGCAGACGCGCCGGACTCAAAATCCGGTGCCCGCAAGGGCGTGTGGGTTCGAGTCCCACCTCCGGCATTAGAGGCGACAGGGAGGAAAGAAAATAGACCGGGACTAATTTCCGACGGTGGCCCGCCGTCGCGCGGTGACCGCAGCCCGGAAATTAGTCCCGGTCTATTTTCTTCCCGCCTCGTACCGGGTGTTGTACTTCTCGTGCAGCGCCGCGGCGCGCTCGCCTCGCGTCCCCGGCAGCGGGCCGATCGTGGCGCCGTCGCGGGTGTAGAGGTCCATGTCCTTGCACCAGCCACGGGCGTCCAGGACGAGGTAGCGCGTCCAGCCTTCCGGAAGCGGCGCCGGCCCGGTCGCGTCGAACTCGATGTGCAGCTCCTCGCCGGGACCGAAGATCGCCATCGCGCCGTCGGCGGTGCTGACCAGCTCGACGGCGGGGCCGAACTGCGTATACATGCCCGCCTGGTGACGCGTGTCCCAGAACGGCGCACGGCGATCGTAGTCGTAGTAGGGCTGCCGTTGCGGGCCGGTGCGGCGCTCGGCGAAACCGCTGCGGCGCACGTCGGCGGCCTTGATCGCAAGGACGTGCCTTGACAACTCCGGCGGCGTCTCGGCGAAGGCGACGGCCAGTCGGTCCCAGTAGATTTCCTGGTTGGTCGTGATCCGCAGGCGGTCGGTGCCCGGCGGCAGGTCCTTCAGCGGTACGGACATGCGCCGCGGCATCCCGGCGGGGTAGCCGAACTGTTCCAGCACGGTGCGCCAGCGGCCGTCGGCACCGCGCGCCTCCACGGTCGGCGCGACGTAGTCCGCGCCGGCCTGCCACGCGCCGAACATCGTCTGGGAGTAGGGGTACTCGATCCAGCCGTCGGCGACGAGGATCGGCTCGCCCTCCGGGGCCGTCAACGACTGGTCGAAGATCACCGTCACCGAGTAGGGTCGCTCCAGCCGCCCGATGAACCGCCGGTCCAAGGCACCGACGGGCGCGGCGCGCAGGTCCGCCGTCTTCAGGAGCTCCGTCACGGGCTCGCCCCGGTCGGTGTATGCCTCGATCGGCACCAGCTCGCGGCGATAGAACCGCGGCTCGCCGGTCGGCGACGGCCCCAGGATCTCCATCCGCTCGTCGAGCACCATCGACCAGCCGGGCGGCAGGTCGTAGGCGATCAGCGCAATCGCGTCGAGGTAGCACGCCTCCTGCATGGGCTCGCCGATTTTCAGGACGTACCGACCATCCAGCGGCTCGATCATTCCCGGCCGAAGCAGAAATCTTTCCCACGGCCGCGACGGAGCATATTCGCCCGGTGCAGTCATGAACCCGATCCCGCCGACACCCAGCAGGTCGCTGACGAACTCGAACTTTCGGCCGTTGAAGGCGAAGAGCACCGGGCAACTCGACGTCTGTCTCTGCGTCTGGCGGATCGTGTGCAGCACGGCCCCCGCGAGATCGATCTCGCTCTGAAAGACACCGTCGGTCCAGTCGATCGAGATGAAGTCGATCCGGTCCGCGGCGCCCAGACCGATCGCGACCGGCTGAAGGCTCTGCCCGGGCCCTGTCGTGCTCCGGAAGGTGTCGAAGACCGTCCAGCGAGAGGCGACCCGGACAGCAACGTGCGCGCCGATGCCCGACGCGTTGGACCGCATCGACTGGCCGGCGTCCTGCATGCCGCTGAAGCGCAGTGCCGCGAACCCGTATCGGCCGGGGCCGGGGCGCCGCAGTACCGGCGGCCGCCCGCCGGAGAACTGCACGATCGCCGGCCCCCGGGCCGGATCGATCACGACCGGCAACGCCTCGCCGAGCGACCGCAGCTCCGGCAGCCCGTCGCCGTCGAGGTCGACGATCGCCAGCCCCGACCCCTGCCCGGAACCGTCGGGCTCTCCGTGTACCGCGACCGTGTCGATCCGGTCGTCGTCGGGGCGCCACCGTAGCACGGACCCGTCGGCGCGGCGCGCGTACACCTCCACGTGCCCGTCGGCATCGAGGTCGCCCGCCACGGCCGCGCGCACATCGAGGTTCGTCAGCGCCATCGCGACCGCGCGGTACCGCCACAGCCGGTCGTTGAGAAATATCCCGTGCGGCGGCTGGTCGTGGATCACGATGATGTCCGTATCCCGATCGCGATCGAGGTCCGCGACCACGACCTGCCGTGACGGGCGGCCGTCGCCGCCGAGCCCCTGCGCCTCGGCGATCGGGCGGAAGGTCCCGTCGAGGTTGTTGTTGAGCAATTCGTCGGGGCCGTCGCCGTTGACACAGAAGATGTCGAGGTCACCGTCGTGGTCGGCGTCGAAGAAGGCCCCGTCGACGGTGTCGTATGTGCCGTTGCCCGTCCTGGTCGAGCCGGTCACGTCGGCCCATCGCCCCGGGCTCTCCTGGCGCCACAACTGGTTGGGACCGCGGCGACAGAAGTACGCGTCGGTCAGGCCGTCGTTGTCGTAGTCGCCCCACAACACCGCGTTGACGTCGGTGACGAACGCGAGCGGGTGGCGCAGGTCCAGCGACCAGGTGCCGTCGCCGGAACTCATGATCACTGCATTGACGGCGTGACCTTCGCGCAGGGCGTCGGCGATGAACAGATCCACCCGCCCGTCACCGTCGAGATCGCACGCGGTCATGCACGCCGGCCGCGAGGATGTCCGGGCGTGCCAGGCGTACCGCTCGCCGTCGTCCAGCAGCGCGGCGGGCTCGGTGAGGATCGCCCCTTCCGGGCGCGGCACGGGCGCCGGGTCCGCGATGCCCACGGCGAGCGCCAGGGCCTTGGACCCCATCCTCGTGTAGATGAAGTCCACCGTCCGCGCCCGGGGGTTGTCGGCGAGCTTCTGGAACGTCTCCTGCAGCGCGAGGCCGTCGTCGGCCCGGTCGGAGCGCAGCAGGATCCGCGACAGCCGGTAGATCGCGCTTCGCAGGTAGGGATCGAGGTCGATCGCCCGGCGGTACATGGCCTCGGCCTCACCGGTGCGGCCCGCCTGCTCCAGGGCGCTGCCGTAGAAGTACGCCGAGTAGGGGTCGTCGGGATCGCTACCGACGACGAACTGAAGGTGCTCCAGCGCCCCAGGCTCACCGGAGCGGTACATGAGCAGGCCCGCGCAGTACCGCGCGCGAAGGTCATCGGGCTCGGTCTCCAGGACCGCGCGCAGGATCTCCATCGCGCTGTCCTCGTCACCATCCTGCTGCCGGTTCAGGAGGGCGATGGCGAGGTTGACGCGTACGTCGGTCCAGCCGGCGTGCTCCCGGACCAATGCCGCGAAGACGTCGTGCGCCTCGGAGTACTTGAACATGCCCATCAGCCCGACGCCCCGGTTGTTGGCGGCGATGCCGGCGGCGCCGGGCGCCGGCGCGGTTCGATCGCAGGCGGCGAGCGCCGTCATGGCAAGCACGGCACTCAGCAGGGTCCGGGCGGTCATCGGTCTTTGTCCAGCCGGCGCTGCGAGTCACCGATCCGCCGGCGGATCGATTCGCCCGTCAGCGGGTGTTCGGTTGCCGGGGCGAGCCGGGCCGTGTTCATGTAGTCGTGCACCTCGGTCCTGAGGTGGGCCCGCATGTCGTGCCCGACCCGCCGGGCACGTTCGGCACGAAGCAGGCCGATGTCGATGGGGCCGACGACGACTTTTTCGCCCTCGCCGGGATCGGCCGCGGCGAGCACGCGGCCGTCGTAGTCCACGACCATGCTGCCGCCGGGCCAACTGAACGGCGGGTAGCCTGCCATCGACGCCCCCTGGTTGGCGGCGACGACGTAGACCGTATTCTCCGCGGCCCGGGCCCGATTGAAGAGCGTCCACCAGTCCATCGGCGGCGTCGCCCCCCAGGGGTCCATGTACGCCGAGACCCGGATGATCACCTCGGCCCCGTTGAAGGCGATCTGCCGCAAAGACTCCGGGAACACCCAGTCGTAGCAGATCGCGACCCCCAGCCGCCCCAGCTCGGTCTCGACGACCGGGAAGGGCTCGTGGTCGATGCCGGGACAATCGTGCGGCGACGCGTTCAGCTCCCACGGGATCCACGGGTTCACCTTGCGGTACTTGGAGAGCACGCCCCCGGGCCCGATGAGAACGGTCGTGTTGAACACCACGTCCGGCAGGTCCGGATCGATCTCCAGGAACGTGCCGGTCTGGATGTAGCAGCCGTGCTTCTTCGCCAGGGCCGCGTAGCGGTCGGTGTGCTCATTGGGCAGCTCGACGCCGAGCCGGTCGCGGAGCTTCGCGACGCTGTCGTAGATCGGCGCCGCGTGGGCGAACTCGGGGAACGCCAGGAGACGGACGTCGAAGAAGGGTTCGTAGCCGGTGATCGTCTGCTCGATGATCTCGCACATGCGCTTCGTGCGCTCGGCGATTTCGCTGCGATCGCGAGGACAGTCAAACGCGGTCTGGCACGCCGCGGCGTAGTAGAGTTGTGTCACGGGGGAGATTGTAAGA
>JADFOJ010000082.1 GCA_022562915.1 Planctomycetota bacterium
GGCAATGCTGGCAATAGGTCTGGTGCTCGCCCAGGGCTTCCCCGTGGTCGGCCGACACCACGATCAGCGTCTCGTCCCACATGCCCAACTCGCGGATGCGATCCAGCACGCGGCCCACCTGTTCGTCCATGGAGCGCACTTCAGCGTCATAAAGCGCATTCACAAAGGTGGCCGATATTCGCCCGTCGACGATCTGATCGCGGTACTGTGAACCGACGTGCTTGTAATTGATGCCGCCCGTGGAACTGTAGTGATACCGCGGGAGTAGTCGCGGGTCGGTGCCGGGCGGACGCTGGAACATTTCGACGAGGTCACGCGGTGCTTCGTAGGGTACGTGCGTGTCGAGGTAGTGGAACCAGAAGAACGTACGATCCCGGTTCCGCAAGGCCTCGAGCGTCTTGATGGCTTGGTCGCTGACCTGTTTGTCCCGGTTGGGCTTCTCGATGTTGGTGTAGTCGTCAAACCCCTGCGAGTAACCCATCGACGGATTCAGGTGCCCCTGGCGGATCACGGCTGCGGTGTAGTAGCCCGCCCGCTGGAGTTGCTCGACGAACGTATCGACCTGCTCAACCAGCACGCTGAACTGACTGATACCGCCGACGAACACCGGGTCCGTCCCGGCGTGGGCCGACATGAAGCTCAGCACCGTGCCACTGCTGTGCGAATAGGCGTTACGGAAGAGGACCGCCTCGGCCGCCAGGGCATCGAGGTGCGGAGATGTGGGAAGCTCGTACCCGTAGCAACCCATGCGGTCGCTGCGCAGCGTGTCGATGCTGATCCAAACGATGTGACGGACCGGCTCAAACGGCGGGTCGGTTGCATCCCGGTCCGCAATGCCGGGGTCATCGCCAACGGGCTGAGCGGCGTCACCCTGGGGTCCGGAGGTGCCCGCCGCGACCCGCAGGCTGGACGTCTGGAAGGGCGAACCGGCGTCGGCCCCCATCACCGGCATTTCGGCCCGGGGGCTGCGCGTCCACACCAGAACGATACTGATCAGCGCTGCGGCCGCGTAAACGCAGCAACCAATCCGAGCTGCTACACCGGGCACAACCCGCGAAGCCTGGTCCGCTTCATCAACAACCTCATCGTGGATCGCCGACTGTTCCGCCGAGTTCCCGGCGACTGGCCGGTCAGCGACAAGGACTTTTACGCGATTTGCGCGGTGTCCCGCATCCTCCAACAGCTGCTCCAAAACCACGTGTATCAGACGCTGTCTCGGGACGACGATTTGTGTACGGCCATCCTGGACGGCCGCTGGGGCACCTCCATCGCGGAGCGACTAAAGGCGCGAGCGGACGCGGGGGAATCCAGCGACGAACACCCTCGCGATCTCCCATCGGGTCTCGATCGCCCGGAGGTGATCCAGTTCGTCGTGATCGCAGAACGACAGGGCAATGCCGGAAGCGCCGGCCCGGGCCGTGCGCCCGACGCGGTGAATGTACGTCTCCGGAACATTGGGCATATCGAAGTTGACGACGTGGGTGATTTCGTCCACGTCGATTCCGCGCGAGGCGACATCGGTCGCCACGAGCACCGGCGTGCCACCGGTCTTGAAGCCGTCCAGGGCCCGGGTCCGGGCACTCTGGGTCTTGTTCCCGTGGATCGATCCTGCCTCGATGCCCGACCGTCGCAGGATCTTGACCAGCTTGTCGGCACCGTGCTTGGTGCGCGTGAAGACCAGCGTGCGCCGCATGCCCTTGTCGCGAAGCAGGCGACTGAGCAGGGCGGGCTTGTTCTTTCTGGCGACCAGGTAGACGGACTGTGAAATCTCATCCACCGTCGATGTCCCTGGATCCGCGTGCACGGAGATCGGGTCCCGGAGAAGGGAGTCGGCCAACCGGCGGATCTCCGCGGGCATGGTGGCGGAGAACAGCAGTGTCTGGCGGCGCGACGGCAGGCGATCGACGACTTTTCGAATGTCCCGGATAAAGCCCATGTCGAGCATGCGATCCGCTTCGTCGAGCACCAGCACCTCGATCGCCCCCAGGTCGATGAAGCCCTGGCCGATCAGGTCGAGCAGGCGGCCGGGCGTGGCGACCAGCACGTCGATTCCGGCACGGAGATCACGAACCTGGCGAGCCTGGCTGACGCCGCCGAAGACGACCGCGTGCCGCAGAGGCAGGTTGCGGCCATACGCCTCGAAGCTCTCGAAGATCTGGGTTGCCAGCTCGCGGGTCGGGCACAGCACCAGCGCCCGGGGCCTGCGGCCGCGCCGGCCGTTGCCGGCAGCCGGTCCGGCCAGTCGATGAAGAATCGGCAGGGCGAAGGCGCCGGTCTTGCCCGTGCCGGTCCGGGCACAGCCGAGCACGTCCCTGCCGGCGAGAGCCTCGGGAATGGCCTTTCTTTGAATGGGCGTCGGGGTCGTGTAGCCTTCAGCGGTCACGGCACGAACGATGGGCTCCGCGAGCCGCAGTTCATGGAATCTCATACAGGAATGTTCTCTGAGTCCGGAGTGTTGGGGCTTCCGGTGCCCTCGAAAACCGGAATGTCTCCGGACGCGGGCCGCGTCCTCATAAAGCCACCGGTAACAATTTCTCGCCCAGTGGTCTTTATCGTCCACGGAGTCGTGCAAGGATAGATCTCCTGGGGCGAGAAGTCCAGAGAACCCCGGTCGGGCACTCCGAGCGGGTCGGGATGCTTCGCATGACGATGGACGGCGGAATAGAGCTTCATCACCTTCCGGGGTTCTACGAGCCCTTCAGCGCGATCAGTCACCTGCTGGCCACGGTCGTCTTCCTGGTGCTCGGCCTTACGATCGTCCGGCGCGGACGCGGGAGCGGGACACGGGTGCTCTTTCTCGTGATGTACGCATTGTCGTGCGTGTTCCTCTTTTCGATGAGCGCCGTCTTTCACATGATGGTGCGCGGCTCGACAGCCAGCCGAGTGATGGAACGCCTCGACCACGCTGCGATCTTCGTGCTGATCGCAGGGACGTTCACGGCAGCCCACGGCATCGTCTTCCATGGCTGGTTTCGATGGGTGCCGCTCATCCTCGTCTGGTGCGTGACGGGGGCGTGCATCGCGCTGAAGACGGTGTTCTTCGAGAACCTTCCGGAGTGGTTGGGCCTTTCGTTCTACCTCGGCCTTGGTTGGGCGGTGGCGGTGTCGGCGATTCCGATCTTCCGACGGCGTGGCTTCGCACACCTTGCGCCGTTATTCTACGGCGCCGTCGCCTACTCGCTCGGAGCGGTCATGGAATACCTCCGTTGGTTCGTGGTGATCCCCGGTGTCGTTCATTCCCACGAGATCTGGCACCTCATGGTCGGGGCGGGTGCGGCGTTTCACTGGTGGTTCGTCTGGAACGTGGTCGGCGACGCCACCGGGGGGCGCCGGCGGCCCGAACTGGACCAATACCGCCGCGGGGCCTATCCTTGCGGGCCGTCATGAAGGACAAGATCCACCCCAAGTTCTACCCCGACGCCAAGGTCTATTACCGCGGTGAGGTCGTCATGACCACCGGGGCGACCGTGCCGGAGCTGCACGTCGAGATCTGGTCGGGATCGCACCCGTTCTACACCGGCAAGAAGACCTTCGTGGACACCGCCGGCCGGGTCGAGAAGTTCCAGAAGAAGTACGCCGGCGACTACTTCAGCAAGCGGAAGAAGAGCTAGCAGCCCGCCGCCGTTGACCATCGCATGGTCAGCACCGTCCCCGCAAACCTCGTCCGCAAGCTCCAGGAGCTCAGCGACCAGTACGACCAGCTCGGCCGCCAACTGCTGGAGCCCGACGCGCTGGCGGACCACCGCCGCATCCGCGACCTGTCGGTGAAACGGGCCGCCCTGGAGCCGGTGGTCTCGGCGTACCGCGAGTACCGGCTGACCCTGCAGCAGACCGAGGAACTCGAAGCGATCGTCACCGAGGGCGCCGATCCGGATCTCACCGAACTCGCCCGCGAGGAGTTGCCGGAACTTCGCTCGCGGTCACAGGAGTTGATCGAGCGGGTGCAGCGCCGGCTCGTGACCACCGAGGACCGCGCCGTCGGATCGCTCATGCTCGAGATCCGCGCCGGCGTCGGTGGTGACGAAGCGGGACTGTGGGCCGGCGACCTCGTCTCGATGTACCAGCGGTTCGTGGCCACCAGGGGCTGGCAGGCCGAGCTCGTCGACAGCCAGCCGGGGCCGCTGGGCGGCTACAAGCAGGCGATCCTGCGTATCGGCGGCGAGGGAGTCTTTTCCGAGCTCGCCTTTGAGAGCGGAACTCACCAGGTCAAGCGGGTCCCGGCCACGGAGACGCAGGGAAGGGTCCACACCTCCACCGCCACCGTCGCGGTGTTGCCGGAGCCCCAGGACATCCAGATCGACCTGGATCCCAAGGACGTCAAGGAGATGATCACCACCAGCCAGGGGCCCGGCGGGCAGAACGTCAACAAGGTGGCGACCGCGGTTCACCTGATCCACCGGCCAACGGGCGTCGAGGTTCGAATCCAGGACACCAAGAGCCAGTCGCAGAACCGTGAGATCGCGTGGCGAATACTCCGCGCGCGGCTGTACGAGCAACAGAAGGCGAAAGCCGACGCCGAGCGGGCCGATGCCCGCAACTCCATGATCGGGTCGGGAAACCGGGCGGAAAAAATCCGCACCTATCGCTTCAAGGACAACATCGTCGTCGATCACCGCCTGAAGAACTCGTTTAACCTCGGCGAGATCATGCAGGGACGTCTCGACCCGATGGTCGCCGCGCTGATCGAGCAGGAGACCGCCCGCCGGATCGAGTCGTTGTAAGTGCCCGCTAGTCCGTCAGCTCGGCAAGAAACGTGCTGTCCGTCGCGTAGATCTGAAAGACACCGTAGCCGTTGTCTCTCCAGACCCAGCCGACGCCGACGGCGGGCGCGCCGGCAACCTGCGTGGACAGGTTCATCGGGTTCAGCGGCTCCTTCTGCAGGTAGTTGTTCTGCACCAGGTCATCCCACTGGGTGTTGAGCATGTCCGGATCGCTCATGTTCTTCGCCCGGAAGTACTCGATCTGGTGGCGGAGGACCTGGAGGGTCCGCTCGGCGCTGGTGGTCCGGGCCAGCGTGGTTGCGTCGGTGAAACGGGGAATGACGATGGCCGCCAGGATGCCGAGGATCACCACGACGATGAGGATCTCGATGAGTGTGAATGCGCGTGCCATAGGCTGAACAATCGACCACCGGGTGCGACCTGTTCATCGGTGCAGGGCGATTCGGCGGGTTGCGGCATCGAGCTGCGCTGGAGGGGGAGTCACGCCGGTTGACGCGACCTGGCAGTGCGTCCCGCCTGTGCCGATCCGGCAGGTTCAACGACGTCAGGCCCCATTGCCGTGGCCGTGGTCATCGTCAGCCTGGCCGGGGTTGCTGATGGATGAGCTGTCCAGGCTATTGATGCTGCGGAACAGTTCCAGGATGTACTGCTCGGAACCTCGGTCAGGGACCAGCACACAGAACGAGCCGTTGGCCATGTTGTACCAGGCGGTGTGGTCGCTGACCTTGCCGTCCGAATTGACCTGGAAGGTCTTGTGGTTCGGCTCGGTGGCGTCCTTCGGCCCGTGGACGGTCTGGATCTTGAGCACACTGGAAGTCCACGGGTTCGTAGGCAGTTTCCGGCCGGGGAACCAGTCCCGAAGAACGTCGTCGGGGTGCCCGTCCGGCGAGAGAGCAACGTCGCCGATCGACTGGTGAAACTGGATCTTTTCGCGGATGTTGCGGACCATCACCCTCACCACGGCCCCCTGGGCGTCAACGGCAACGTCCGTGTACGCGGGATAGACGAGTGCTGCCAGAATAGACAGCATCGCCATCACGATGAGAACTTCGATGAGTGTAAAGCCCCGGCGGCTTCGCATGGAGATTGCCCTTTCTTGTTTGTGCGCCGGCGTCGTGGGCACGCTGCCGGCAATTATGTGCGGGTTTCCCCGCAATCCAAGGATGCCATGCGTCGAGCCCGTCTCCAAGCCGTGCAGAGACTCGGCACGACCTCGCACCGGTATGTGCGATGCACGCAACCGGGGTAAGCTGGTCCAATAAGACGGATGGCCGCCCCCCCTGACCACGATCCGGATGCCCTGGGCCCCGACCGGCTGCTGCTGATCGTGGTCGGCGCCCATCTGCAGGCTGAGCAGGAACACCGCCCGCTGGGTTATCGGCTTCGGGAGAGCATCGTCCGATGGCAGGCCGGGCACCCCCAGGTCACCCCGCTGAGGCCCGTCCTGTGCACCGACCTGTGGTACCTCAACGCCGAGGATCTCATGCAGAGGCCCACGATCGCGGTGGGCGCTCCCGGGCTCAACGCCGTGTCTGCGTTCTTCGCCAACCGCCTCCCGACGGCACTGGTGATCGACCAGAGCCTCCAGGTGCAACTGGATCCGGAGTTCGTGACGCTGCGGGCATGCGTGTGGGGGGTGGATGAGCGGGCCACGGCCTCGGGCATCGACCTGTTCGAGACGCGGTACCTCGACGGATTCCTGCGGAGTGCCCACGACCTTCCCGAAGCCGGCGAGTAGCAGGGTAGCCTTGCACCAACCAGGCGGCTATCCTTATCCCAAGAGCGGATGAGCGTGGTGGGCCCCCCAGCGAGGTACACGCTTATGAACGCTCGTTTTTTGCAGACAGACCACCTCCGCCGAGGCTTCACGATCACCGAGCTCATCGTGGTGATCGGTGTCATCGCCGTGCTCGCGGGCATTCTGCTCGCCGCGATGGGCGGCGTCCGTCGCAAGGCGATGTCCACCAGGACCGAGTCGACGATGACGGAGTTCTCCAAGGCGTGCGACACCTTCCAGTTGGAGCACGGCCGGTATCCGGGCGTGATCCCGGAAGACGTGCTCGCCGACACCGATGTCCCCAAGATCAGCGGCACGGAGAACGCCCTGCTGGACCTCATGGGCGGCGCGCGTGTCGACTCCCCCACCTTCACCGATACGGATTTCGCCATTTTCGAAAACGAGATCACCTT
Organism: Planctomycetota bacterium; assembly: GCA_022562915.1. Lineage (GTDB taxonomy): Bacteria > Planctomycetota > Phycisphaerae > Phycisphaerales > SM1A02 > JADFOJ01. The sequence continues at coordinate 6,912 of JADFOJ010000082.1, forward strand.
CGGCAGTACCGGATGGAAGCTGCGGCTGAACCTCGACCTGATGGGTGCCGGCCCGCTCGTCAACGGCACGCCCTATGCCCCGTACTTCACACCGCAGGACTCGGTGCTGGTCGCGATGAAGTCGGACGGCGACTCGGCGCCGTACCCGTTCGGAAGGCAGGCCGGGGCACCGGTCCTGGTTCGGCAGATCCCCGAGCTCATGGACGCCTGGGGTCAGCCGATCGTGTTCGTGCGCCGAGCGCGGCCATCCGGGCCGCTGGCCGCACTCGGGCCCATCAGCACCAGCGAGGTGCGACCCCAGTTCTACATGAACTCCATGAAGCCGTACACGACCTCGATGAAACTCGGTGAGTTCGGCAAGGACCAGAACGTGCTGAGCATTCTGAACACAGCTCCGGACGAAAACGCCACCTTCGCCCAGATCCTGCGGCACCCGTCGCTGGGCAGCTTCGGCGACGCCCTGAAAGCTCAGGCGGGCACCGCGCGAGGGGCATACATCCTCATCTCCGCCGGCCCTGACGGGATTTACTTCTCACGTCAGGACGGCCCCGGCACACTGCAGGTTCCGATCGACGACATCATCGAAGGCAACCCCGACTACCAGAACCCCACGATCGTCAAGGAGTACGACGACATCCGTATCTTCGGCGGCGGTTGAGCCGGCGTCACATGCAACACACCATGAGCCGCAGAGCCTTCACACTCATCGAGCTGTTGATCGTGGTCGCCATGATCGCGGTGCTCGTCGGCATCGTGGCGGTCTCACTGCGCGGCGTCGGGGCGGCGGCCAGGCGGACCGAGTCGCTCGGCGCACTACGACAAATGGCGATGGGCTATACCTCCTACACACAGGATTACCGCGGTCAGCTCCTGCCGGGCTACATCGACGTGACCCTCTTCGCGCCGAATGAACCGTTCGAGAACCTGACGATCTCGCTGCCGTCGGGCGAGGAGATCCCGCCCGCGGACATGCAGTCCTACGTGTGGCGGCTCGCCCCGTACATGGACAACACCTGGCGGACCTTCTTCCAGGACATGTCCGACGCCGGGTTGATGGCGGAATTCACCGCCGACTATCAGAAACTGCTGGCCGGCAACCCGCCCACGTCTTCCTTTGCCGGCGGCATCAGCGAGCGGCCCTCCTTCGGGCTGAACTCGATCTTTCTCGGGGGTGATTCACTGCACGGAGGCGCGGCCGTCAACGGTCTGCACCCGTGGACCGGCAACAGCACGGTCGAACCGATCGCGGCCACCCGCCTGTCCACGGTCGTCAACCCCACGCGCGTGATCGTCTTCGCGCCCACCGCCAAGGCGGACCCGGGCGGGTCCGACGCCGTCTTCGACACCTCCGTGATCGGCCGGGACGGAACCGAGGTCGGGTTCTGCGAGCTTCGCCCGCCCTTTCTCGACGGCACGGGCACAAAGTGGCAGAACCGCCAATGGATGATCGGCGCCCACGGTCTCATGGTGGCGACCCCGTCGGACGCGAACGAGGGTGCAGGGCTTCCGATCGCGCGGACCGCCAGGGACATGGTCCGCGGCGGCTCGGAGCCGTTTCCGGTCGCCCACCTCGACGTCAGTACGTCCGTCCAGCCGCTCGTGGAACTCTCCAACGACATGCGCCGCTGGGACCCGTCGGAAGTCCAGCTCCGCGGGACCGACCAGTAGCGAGTAAAGCGGTGGCACGGTCGAGCGGAACCGAGCTCGACGAGCCGTCTACTTCTTCAGACGCGCCACGTACATCTGATTGACACCGAACCGCTGCAGCGCGCCGGCTCGTGCCAGGCGCCGCTCGATGTTGACGATGCGATCACGTGAGAGAACCCGCATGCTCTTGGCGCTCAGGAATCCGCACCCGACCACACGCTCGATATGCAAACCTGCCGCGTCCATGAGCCGACCGATCTGCCCGTGGCTCATGTAGTTGCCCGCGGTCCGGTAGCCGCGTCCCAGCCCCCGCAGCGCGTGGTAGGGCCACAGCGGCAGCTTGTGGCTGACGAGATTGCCGTGGTTGTTGAAGACAAGCCGGCTCGTCGTGTCCCTGAGCCGGGCAGCCAGTGCTTTGACGGCGGCGATCCGTAGCGTCGGCTCCGCATTGAGCACGAATCGAAACATCGTGATCAGGTCGTATTGACCTTCGATCTCGCTGTCCCCCGAGGTGATGTCCCTGCAGATCATGCGGCCTTTACAAAGCCGTTGCCCGGCCCGCTCGACCATGGCCTCCGAGATCTCGATACCGACCGCCGTGTCCACCTTGTCCTCGAGGAACGCGATGATCCGCCCCGTGCCGGCTGCGAAGTCGAGGTAGTCGATGTGATCGTGATCGCGGCGCACGTCGGCGACGATCGCCGCCAGTTGATCCTTCTCGATCTCCCAGAGGACTTCGGAGTAGGAGTCCCTGCCGTAGTGGACGTGATCGTATTCCTCCGCCTTGGCGGCAGCCTCGAACTGGCTTCGGTACGTCGTCGTGCCGTCTTCGGTCATGGCAGCTCACTCCAGTTTCGTATCAGCAGCGTCGCGGCCTCGATGCCGATCGCGTCTCGAAAGGCCAGCGCCATCATGACGTCGCGCCGCCGCGCGTCATCGGCGCCGTCCAGGAATCGTTTGGCGAGCAGACGGAGACCCTCGATCGGGTCGGCGAGCACGCGGGCATGGTAGAGGCCCATGAAGAAGGTAACCTCGTCCGTGAGGACCGGCGCATCGGGCCGGCTCTCCTCCCAGTCGAAGATCCACAGCCGGTCACTTTCGCGGACGATGTTGCCGATGACGAAGTCCCCGTGGGCACGGCATACCGGCACGCCGCGGCCGATGAAACCGGCCAACTCGCTCCAGAACGGGTTGTCGTCACGGCGATCGTTGTCGTGCCACCAGCTCAGCTCCTGTACATCGACATGCCGCGACGTTCCGGCCAGTTCGACAACGCATCCGGCCGGGTAGGCCTCTGGCGAAGACTCGATGGGCCGAGCCGCGATCGGAATCGACTCCAGCACGAGGGTGACGGCGTCGGCGACTTCACCCAGACTCACCACACGAGGTACCCGAAAGGTGCGCAGGTTTCGTTCTCCGAGAGTCCCCACCGCCTGCGCTTCTCGGTGGAGGCACTGACTGTTGTGGTCATCGAAGGCGATCTTGGCAAAGGCGAGCAGGCGCAAGTCCTCACCGAACAGATGAACGTAAATTCGGCCGCGGTCGCGTTGCGGCGGCCAGAAGATCACACCGGTAGCCTGCTCGTCGCTGAGCACATGGCGGACGTCTGTCATCCACCGTTCGAAGTCAAGCTCGACATCACCGCCGACCGGGTCGTCGGTCGTCGTGCTAAAGAGCCCGTCGGCGCCGGCCATCATCGACAAGTACATCAGCGATCGATACGCCGCGCGTTTGGGTGTGACCGGCTGATAGCGAGCCAGCCCGGCCAGGCGCAGCCGTCGCGGCTTGGACGGCGCGGCAAAGATCGGCCGACCGCCAAAGTAATACACTCGGTACATGGTGCGCCCGACCACGACACCTGCGCTCACGAACTGAGCAGACCCCTGTCCTCGATCAGCTCCAGCAGAGCCCCGACCGACTCCTCGACGGACTGGTCGGCGGTGTGCAGGACCAGCTCGGCGTTGAGCGGTTCCTCGTACGGGTCGTCGATCCCCGTGAAGCCCTTGATCTCGCCGGCCCGGGCCTTCTTGTAGAGACCCTTGGGGTCGCGCTGCTCGGCGACGTCCAGCGGCGTCTCGACATAGACCTCCAGGAACGGCAGGTTCGCTTCATCGTGCAGCGCGCGGACCAGGTCCCGATCAGCCCGGTACGGACTGATGAAGCTGGTGACCGAGATGAGCCCGGCGTCCGCGAACAGCTTCGACACCTCGCCGATCCGCCGGATGTTCTCCGCCCGGTCCTCGGCGGAGAAGCCCAGGTTCTTGTTCAGCCCGTGGCGGACGTTGTCGCCGTCGAGCACGTAGGCGTGCTTGCCCTGCTTCAGGAGCACCTGCTCCAGGGCCACCGCGATCGTGCTCTTGCCGCTGCCGGAGAGGCCCGTGAGCCAGATCGTGGCACCCTGCTGGGTGAGGTTCTCCTGGCGCTCCTGCCGCGTGACGGTGCCTTCATGCCAGGTGATGTTGGTTGCAATCTGCTTTGTCATGGGTCTTTCTCTTATCCGGCAACGGGCACTTCGGCCGTCGCCCAGGCGATCAGAATGTCCGCCACCTCCGGCCGCGAGAACTCCTGCGGCGGGCGCTGCCCGGCCTTGAGCATCTCGCGGACCTTGGTTCCGGAGAGGAACACCTTCTCCTGGGGGCCGTGCGGGCAACTCTTGGAGCTGGTCATCCCCTCACACGCGTTACACCACGCCGCATGCTCGAACTTCAGCGGGGTGATCCCGATCTCCTCCGGGCTGAAGCGGTCGAAGATGTTCTGGGCGTCGTACGTCCCGTAGTAGTCGCCGACGCCCGCGTGGTCGCGGCCCACGATGAAGTGGGAGCACCCGTAGTTCTTGCGGATCAGCGAGTGCAGGATCGCCTCGCGCGGCCCGGCGTACCGCATGGCGCCCGGCATGACCGACAGCAGCGTGCGGTCGGCGACGTAGTACTTCTCCAGCAGTGCTTCGTAGCACGCCATGCGCACGTCGGCGGGGATGTCGCCGGGCTTGGTCGCACCGACGAGCGGGTGGATGAGCACGCCGTCGCAGATCTCCTGGGCGCACTTGGTCAGGTACTCGTGCGCGCGGTGAATCGGGTTGCGCGTCTGGAAGGCGGCGATCGTCGTCCACCCGCGTTCGCCGAACGCCTTGCGCGTGGCCGCCGGCGGCAGGCGATACTCGGTGAACTGCTCGCCCGGCTCGCGCTCGGGAGTCACGGTCATCACGTCGATCGGGCCCGCGACGAGCCATTCGCCGGAATCGAGCACGGCCTGGACGCCGGGGTGAGCCGAGTCCTCGGTGCCGTAGACGTTGGGGATCTCCAGCGCCCTGTCGTGCGGGTAGATCTCCTCGATGGCGATCACCGCCAGCAGCGTGCCGTCCGAGTGATACAGGGCGGCCCGCCCGCCCACCTCCAGGGATGCCTTGACGGACTCGTCCACGGCCAGGGTGATGGGGATCGGCCAGACGGTCCCGTCCGCCAGCCGGATATCGCGGCAGATCGACTCGAAGTCCGCCTTGCCCACGAAGCCCGTCAGGGGGCTGAAGGCCCCGATCGCGATCATCTCCAGGTCGCACGCCTCAGTGGTGCTCAGAGTGACCGAGGGCAGCCCTGCGGCCTCGGTGGCCAGGGACTTGGCCTTGGCCGGATCGACCAGGCGGCTCACCAGTGTGCCGCCGTGGGGTGGTATCAATGATCTACTGCTCATGCCGACTCCTTACTCCCTTTGTCAATAGTGCAGGCGATAGTAAGGAGCCGGCAGGGGCCGGGCAATCACGAATCAACGGAGTAACGCCGCTGCTATACTCGCTCCTCGCGACACGCCGCTGGCGGCATCCTTGGGGTCTACGGTGATTTCGACCATGAAGAGACGGCTCAAGGACGCCCTGAAGCGGGGCCTGTTCCACCTGTTCCGCCTCGGAACCCGTCTCGGCGTCTACGTGATGCCGGCTCACTACTACGTGTCCGTCCCGAACGTCATCGAGTTGGACCGGGATCGAGCCGAGTGGGCGAAGAAGTCCGAGCTGCCGGGCCTGGACGTCGATCTGGATCGGCAGATCGAGTGTCTCGGCGCGATCTGCCGGCCCTACCGGGATGAGTACGCCGGCAACGCCGTCTACCGCGAGGCGGTGGCACAAGAATACGGACCTGGATACGGCTACGTGGAGGCGCAGGCGCTGCACGCGGTGATTCGCCACTTCAAACCGAAGCGAATCATCGAGGTCGGCAGCGGCGTCTCGACACACTGCATGCTTGCGGCCGTCGAGCTCAACCGGCGCGACGGCGGCCACGAGGTGCAGATGACCTGCGTCGAGCCGTATCCCTCCGCCCGACTCCGGCAGACACCGGCTATCGAACTCCTGGTGAAGAAAGTGCAGCTCGTCCCGCCGGACTTTTTCAGCCGGCTCGGCCAGGGGGACCTCCTGTTCATCGATTCGTCCCACACCGTCAAGCCGGGCAGTGACGTCAACTACCTGATCCTGGAAATCCTGCCGTTGATCCGCCCCGGCGTCGTCGTCCACTTCCACGACATCTACCTGCCCTACGATTTTCAGCGCAACATCCTCAAGACGTTCCTCCACTGGTCCGAGACGTCACTCCTGCGGGCCTACATGGTCGGGAATGATCGGATCGGGATCCTCTTCTGTCTGAGCCACCTGCACTACGACCGGCAGCAGGAGCTCAAGGAGCTGTTCCCGGAGTACGACCCCGTCCCCGGCGAGAACGGGCTCAATCCGGACGGCATGCGACCATTCGACGAACCCTCGCAACACTTTCCATCCTCGATCTACCTGCACACGCGGTGAGACCGCCGGTCTAGCTCCAATGGTGCCGAAACCGACAAGACCGAGCCGAGTCGCTTCCCCGGGCAGACGGATCACCAGGCCGATCATCCTGCTTGGCAGCGGCCGCTCGGGCACGACGATGCTCGGCCGGATCTTCGCGCAGCATCCCGACGTGGCGTACTGGCCGGAGCCCAGGCCGATCTGGATGTACAGGCACGCCTACCGGCCTCACCACGAGTTGGGTGCCGAAGACCTGACGCCGGTGATCGCCCGACACATCGACCGGTCCTTCGCCAGGTTTCTGGCACGATCGGGCCGCAGCCGATTCGCCGAGAAGACCCCCAGCAATTGTCTGAGAATTCCATTCATCCACGCCCTGTACCCGGATTGCCGGATCATCAACATCCTTCGGGACGGCCGCGAGGTGGTGGGCGCGGCGTTCCGCATGCAGACGATCGGCGCGCACCCGAGCCGCCTCATGGCCAGGGTGCGGGAGACGCCGCTCTGGGAGTGGCCCGCCGGATGGCAGGACCGGGGGTCGACCTGCCCCCCCATCTCGTGGCCGCATGGCAGTGGAAGCGCGTGGTGGAGGTCTCGAGACGCGACGGTCGGGCACTGCTGCCCGAGAACTACCGTGAGGTCCGCTACGACCGGCTGATCCGCGAGCCCGCCGCCGTCGTCGCCGAGCTGACCGAGTTCGCCGGCCTGCCGCCCAGCCGGGAGATGATCGACTACGTCACCGGTGTGATCGATCCCTCCCGCGCCGCGGCCTCGAAGAGCAACCTCACCAACCAGCAGCTCCGCGAGGCCGTGCGGGAGATGGAGCCGCTGTTGACTGAGTTGGGGTATGCCGAGCACGCGACAAAGTCACGAAGTGACTGAGTCAGGCAGCACGCCGACGGATTGGAGTGCCTGGCGAATGCCCTCCACCGGGTCGGCGCGACGGCGCCAGTCCGCCAGGGCCTCGTCCGTGGCCTCCCGGTATCGGGCGCCGGTCGCGGCGTCGGTCACGTCCAGCAGCGCCTCGGTGAGGGCGTCGATGTCGCCGGCAGGAAAGAGCCTGCCGCTGACGCGGTCCTTGACCATGTCCCACGCCGCGCCCACGACGTCGCTGGACACCACGGGGCATCCGGCGGCCATGGCCTCGTTGACGACCAGCGCCCAGGGCTCGTAGTCGCTGGGCAGGACCATCACGTCGGCCACGTGGTAGGCGAGGCGCATGGCGTCCACCTCCAGGAAGCCGAGCCAGATGACGCGGTCGGCAAGCGACCTGGGCACGCGGGCCGCCAGCTCTTCGCGGAGCCGGCCGTCACCGGCGATGATCAGGTTCCAATCCCCCCGCCGGTCGGCGATGCGGACGAAGGCATCGATCAGGAGATCGACGCGCTTGACCGGCACCAGCCGACCCCCGAACAGCAGGTACCGGCGGCTCGCCGCCAGGCCGTGCTCGGCCCGGAACGCGGCGATCGCATCCGGGTCGGCCGTGGTGAAGATGTCGTAGTCCGGCTCGTAGGGAACCCAGAAGCAGCGACCGGGATCGGCGCCGTACTTCTCAAAGTACGCCTGCCCCAGGCGGCCCATGGGCATCACGGCGTCACAGGAGCGGATCACCCACGCCAGGAGGCGCCGCTTGGCCCACGCGTGCAGGACCGTCCGGGGCCGGTCCCCCCGGATGTTCGAGTCGCCGCGCATGAACACGTGTATCCCGTGGGCCCGGCACCATCGAATGAGACGCACTCGCGTGAGATCGCGGTAGCCGTTGACGAGCACCGCCGCGATGCGCCGGCGCCTCACGGTGTCGATGATGCGCCCTGCCTTGCGGTATTCCCGCACCCAGTTGCGCGGGCGCCCCGCCTCGTACTCGTAGTAGCGCTCATCGCCAAGCCAGATCGGGTTGATCGCCTCGGCATCCCGGACCTCCCAGTTGAAGTCGGCGCGGCCATGGGTGAAGAAGCTGTATAGCTTGAGCTGCGGAATCTCGGCCACGACACGGCGCTGCAGGTGGATCCGGTACGGCGTCGCGACGTTGGACACGATGCCAAAGCCGGGTCGATCGTCGTTGGTTTCTTTTGGCGTGGCGGGCATGGCGTATACTACCCGGTTCTTGATGAAAGCCGATGAGCGTCACATCGGCTCAGGCAACCGATCCGGCGGCCGCGCACGGTCGCGCTCCGACGTTTCTCTTTATCGGCGAACAGCGCTGCACCGCGTGGCCATGGAACCGGCGTTCCGGGCGGTCTCCCACAGCAGGATCGGAGTCGTGGTGCACCGATGGAATGACCGGCGACTACCCAGCGGATTGGCCTGAGATAGCCAAGCGCATCAAGGATGCTGCCGACTGGAAGTGTGTTCGGTGTGAGCATCACCACGACCCGGTATTCCATTACACGTTGACCGTCCACCACCTAGACATGGACAAAAGCAATTACGCCGATTGGAACTTGGCAGCACTCTGCCAACGGTGTCACCTGAGCGTCCAGGGACGGGTGGACTTCGCGCAGCAGTACATGCTGCAGCCCTCGGACTGGATGAAACCTTACGTCGAAGGATTCAAAGCCGCAGTTGCTCCGTTGCGCGTTCGGGAACATCCCGAAATAGCTCCGGTCCCGAGCCGTCGGCAACCCGGAATGGGGGGCGTCGAAGCCGGCGGCGGACATCTCGGCTTCCATTTCCCGCGTTCTAGCCACGATGTCCGTTTCGATGGTGTCGAGTTCGGCCTTGATTTCGTCGAAACGTTTACTCTCTTTGCCGGTGAAGTCGCGGTCCTCGGAATCGGCGCGGTCGAGCATGGACTGGGC
>JADFOJ010000012.1 GCA_022562915.1 Planctomycetota bacterium
CGGACCCTGTAGGGTGGAGATCACGCTCCTCAGAGATGGAGAGATTTGGAGCTTGCGCCGTACCATGTTGCGCGGAGTCACAGGAGGCAATGACACTGTTCTTACGGATAAGGCTGGTAAAGAACATTCCATAGGTGACCTGTTGCCTAAGATGGACTCAATCGATGCAGGAGAGGGAACACACATTATCTTCGCGCCTCAGGCTGGCTCCCAACGGAGGCTACCTGAGGATCTGTCCCCGTTTGAGCGGACAGTTTTCCAACACCTGGGCTTAACGGAAGCTAGGTCGGTCATAGGAGTGTTAAACGAATTCTTAGTGGACCAGCAACTCGCGGAGGATTCTATAGGTACTAAAATCACCCAGGCTAGGGATGAAATCGAAGAAAATATCAAGTATTTGCAGCGGCGACGCGGCACGATTCTTGAAGCTCCGCCGTGGGGGGTAGAGCCTATACCGTCTGTTGCAGACACAGAGAAAAAGCTCAGGAGCTTAATATCGGGCCTCTCAGATTCTCCTCAAGAGGAATTACCATCGGGAATATCTATGACGGCTTTGATAGGGAAAGCCGAAGAAATCCTTGGCAAAACACAGGATGCAGACTCGATACGGGATTTACTGGGACAACTTGGTTCTGCCCATCAGGAGATTGAAGACTTAGAATCCTTGGTCTCTGTCGACATTTCACTATCAGCTAAGATCGAAACCAATGAATCCCTACTCGCCAACATTCTCGATGGGAGATCTATAGTAGATTTGGCGTCCAGAGTAGAAAAAGAGAGAGACTCCTCCACCGAAGCCGAGATAAAGCAACGGGTCGCGAGAGATAGCGCTACCTTGTTGAGCAGAAATCAAGAAGCGCGAGTAAATTGCCCTGTGTGCGGTGCCGAACATGACTTGCAAGACTTGAAATCGGATTTGGATCAACTCGCTATCGAAGGGTCTAACATTGAAGCATCCTCAGGGCTCCTCGAAGCTGAGAACGAGTTGAAAAAACCAAGGAATTGGCTGAGCTCATTCAGTTATCCCGTGACAAACAAGACGAGATCAAGGGACAGATTAGAACTGCAATGACCTCTCTCGCCAACATGAAAATCGTGGATGTCCTAAGCGAGCCCACACCAACCGATTTACATACTGCAACGGCCAGAGTGGACGAACAAATTGCATTAACGCAAAATCAGCTAGATGACTATGACCTTTGGTTTTCACAGCGCAAATCGGAGGTGGCCAACCTAAAATCGGAGCAGGAGTTTCATCAAATTCAGAAGGACGTCGGCTCGCTTGTAAGTGGCCGTGCTCAGATGGATGTAGTAGATTCTTCATTTCGAGATCTCGTTGCGTTTGGTGCTTCGGTTCAGTCCATTCTCGATACAACTGAAGATGCACTTAAAGACCAACTTGAGGCAGCGCTACCTGTTCTGGCAGATAACCTATCCAATGTATTCGCCTCTTTAACTCATCACCCTTGGTACGATCGTCTAGTGATTCCTGGAGAGCGATTGCCAAAATTGGAATTACGAGTTGCTAGCAGTTCGGAGGAGGAAGGGAATTCATATCCACCGGACGTTCTGAACGGACAGGCCCAAAGCGCTCTAGAACTCGTCCCTTATTTTGCCTTCAGCCAAGAGGAAGACACTCCTACCGAGGTGTATCTCGTTTTACTCGATGATCCTACTCAATCCTTTGACGATGAACACATGGATATTCTAGTTGAGAGACTAGCCCAGCTAGGAGAAGCGCAGGCTGAGTTTAATCGGCTCGTTGACACTGGTGAAGTGGTTGATCCAACTGGGCGCACCACGCGGCGACCTGCTGGGCCGACAGCCGGGGTCTGGGGCCCATGGCCAACGGTCTGCGGCTGCTGTCGCACGGGATACCGGTCTCCTGGATCGGGTGAGAAGACCGAGGAAGTAACAAACCGGGGGGGGGAAGAAACAAACCGGGTCTCGTTTTCTGCGGACAGAAAAGGAGACCCGGTTTGCTATTTTATCATCAGCAGCTTGAGACCGCCCCCCTCGGCGACGACCTCGACGGTCTTGAACTCGAACTCCGGTCCGATGCGCGGGTGGAAGTAGAAGCGGACCACTCCGTCGCCGACGTTGCCCATGAACGATTCGCCCCGCGAGAGACCCAGCATCAGGCGGGTCAGCGTCGCCGCGAGCTCCAGGCGATGGGCCGCGAAGAACACCGCGAAATCCTCGTAGTCCTGCTCGAGGGCCTCGTACGAACGCTTTGTCCGTTCTGACAGCAACTGCTCCCAGATCAGTTCGTACTCCTGGTTCCGAAGGCAGGTCATGGTGTTGGCCAGAACATGCTGCGGCAGGAACGCGCGCAGTACGATCGTGCCGTCGTCGAGCTCCTCCCGGATCTGAAACCGTTGGCTGGACCCGTCGTCCGCGCCATCGTTGTCATCGCCAACGTCGTCGAACACGGCTCGTGACGTGAAGACGAGCACGGTGCCGTCGTCCAACGTGACCCTGTCCTTGGTGGCGCCGGTCATCGCATTCTTGTAGTAGTTCGGCCGGGTGTGATACTCGATCCGGTACCTCTCGCAGCCGCCGGCCACGGACATGATCGCCATGATCACGAGAGAGCCGGTGATCCCCACGCCGCTCACGAGCCCCCCAGGTCCATCACGAAATCAGCGACCCACAACTGGATCGACCCTGCCTCGCCCCGCCGGCTGCTCCAGATCATTACCGTGCCGTCGGAGTTCAAGGCGGGCAGCACGTCCGATCCGTCCGCGTGCGTGACCCGTCGTACGCCGGCGCCGTACCGGATCGTGCCCGTCGACCCCGCCACATCGCCGGGGTCCGCGTCGACGAGAAAGATCTCGTAATTGTGGTGCCCGATCCTGCTCGTCGAGTACACGAGGAATCGTCCGTTCGGGTGCCAGAACGGGCACCAGTTGACGTTTTGGTCATCGGTGAGCTGGTACTCCCGCTCGATGCCGATGATCCCGCCGGTCTCGTCAAACGCAAGGTCCGCGACGAACAACTGCAACAGGTGATTGCCTTTGCGATCCGAGCGATAACAGATGCGGGTGCCGTCCGGCGAGAAGAACGGGCCGCCGTCATAGCCGATCGCTCCCACGATGCGGGAGTACCCGCCCGTCGTGAGGTCGAGCGTGAAAAGGTCCCCGCCGTTGGACTCCAGCGAGCAGAACAGCAGGTGCCGCCCGTCGGCACTCAGCGAGCACTCGGCAACGTAGGCGCCGCGATCGTCGATCAGCGGCTCCAGTGTCGCCATGGTCCCGTCCGCGGTGCGCAAGTCGCACCGTACGATCTGCATCTCGGGGGGAAACATCCAGCGGTACCTGCCGGTCGATCGCTGATACCCCGGCGGGCTGGACGCCGTCGGACGGACCATCGTGCTGCCGAAGATCACGACATCGCGCTCCAGCGGGTGAAACCACCCGCAGGTGTTCGCCGAGCCCGGCGGGCTGATCCGCCTGACATCGGCCAAGCCGGTGATTCGATCGCTTCCGTCACGCACCAGGTCGGCAACGAACATGGCGTAGAACTCGTCGGCGTCGCGCCCATCGGCGGGCTTCTCTATAGCCTGGAAGATGATCCGGTGGTCATCAGGCGAAAAATATGCCTCGCCGGCCTTCACGAAGCGATTCGGGAAGGTCAACTGCACATGGTTGGCGAGGATGCCCTTCTCCGCGAGACGCCAATCCGCACTCTCCGTATCATGCGCATCATCGCCGATCGCCGCCGGACGGGCGGTCTGATCGGACACGTTGATGATCGCACCACACCCATACGCGGCCACGGTGGTGACGACGCCGATCAACAGGGTTCGCATGCAGTTTCCCACCGGTGGTCCTTCCTGGCGACGAAGTGCCCACCATCATAACCACCCCCGACCGAGGGGCGAATCCGTACATTGACCGGACCACAGGGGGTTCGCCATGTTCAGAACGGCGGCATTGATCTACGGGCTGGTGTGCTACGCGATGTTCCTCGGCGTGTATCTCTACGCCATCGGGTTCATGGGCAACTTCGGCGTTCCCAAGGCCATTGATTCCGGGCCGGACGGCCCCCTCGCGCAGGCCATACTGATCAACCTTCTGCTGCTGGGTGTCTTCGCCATCCCCCATTCCGTCATGGCGCGGCCGACATTCAAGCGGTGGTGGACGAAGATGGTCCCGGAGCCGATCGAGCGCAGCACGTACGTACTCGTGTCCAACCTCGCGCTGACACTGCTCTTCTGGCAGTGGCGGCCCATGGGGGGCGTGATCTGGAACGTCGAGAACTCGATCGGCTGACTGATCCTGTGGGGGCTGTTCGGGCTGGGATGGCTGCTGGTGCTCCTGTCGACACTGCAGATCAATCACCTCGACCTCTTCGGCATCGCCAGGTGTGGTTGTTCTTCCGCGGCAGGCCGTACACGCCCGTCAAGCTGGCGACCCCGGTGTTCTACAGGCACGTCCGCCACCCGCTGTACGTGGGCTGGATCACCGCGTTCTGGGCGACGCCCACGATGACGGCGGCGCACCTCGTGTTCGCGATCGGCACGACGGCCTATATCCTGGTCGCGATCCGGTTCGAGGAACGCAACCTGGTGGAGTTCCACGGCGAGGGCTACGTCGCGTACCGCAAGCGGACGCCGATGCTCATCCCACGGCCGTGGCGACGGTCGGAGTGAACTCGTACGGCGTGCGATCGTCAAGTGCCGTCTCGTAGCGGGCCTCTCGTGCCAGTCGCGGAGCGCGATTGGCATACTGCATGTCCGCCGGCTCACAGATCAACAACCGTCAGGCGAATTCGTTCACCTCACCGGGCTCTCCGGGCTCCGCCGCGAGTACCTCGGCGATCTGGGCCGGCGGCGGGGATTGCGGACGGCGAGGTCCTCGATCAACATCTGTTCTGCCAGGTCGTAGTCGCCCTGGATAACGGCGACAACGTCTGGCGGATCTTCCCCCAGGACACACGGATCCCGTTGACCCGCGAGGACTTCGACATCGGCCTCAGCGAGGAGACGCGGGCCTCCGATCAGGCCCTGTCAGGTACCGGGACCTTGCGGATCTGGTGCCGAACGGTCACGAAAACCGCGGCCAGCAGCAGCCACCACATGAGGCCGCCGACGAACACACGCAGGCCGCCGCTGACCGTGTCGGCGAGCAACCGCAGGCCGCCCGTCCAGGCGGTGCGGAGATTCTCGGAAAAGTAGGCTCCGACCCCGGTCTCCTGCTCTTCGGCGTCGAGCGGGCGGATGACGACCAGCACCGACGCGAGCGACACGAGTCGACCCAGCTGTTGGTTCTGAGCGGCCAGCCTCTCGATCGAATCGCGAACAAGGTTGATCTGTCGGCGCATCTCAAGAATGTCCTTCAGCGGCGCGTCGGTCCTCTTCTCCAGAAGGTCCAGCAGCTCCGCCTCGACACGCCGTTCGTTGCGAAGCCGTACCTCCAGGTCGACGACCTGGGCGGTTACGTCTTCACCGTGCGTTTCCTCGGTACGGACCGTCGCAAGCCGGCGCAGGAGGTTGAGCACGTCGCTGAGACGTTCGACGGCGATGCGGAGCGTGAGGCTCCCACGCGCCGTGGCACCGGAACCGGTCAGCGTTGACGCCTCGATGAACTCGCCATGGGCCTCGCTGATCAATTGCCGGCACTTCACGAACACCAGCGGTACGTCATCCGAGACGAGCTCGATGGTCGCCTTGCGCACGACGTGTCGATCCACGTCCGGGAGATAATCGCCTGGTGTGTCAATCAGGATCCGTGGCGTGAAATAGTTCTCCATGTTGGCGGGGCCGTACAACAAGGGAGCGTCACCATCCTTGTCATTGCGGCCCGGGGACGCCATCTGCAGAGAGAGAGACGTGACCGGCGCGAGTGCGTTTCTCTGCGCACTCGTGTCGGTGGACAAGAACCAGACGGTGCCGGCAACGCTGGCGAGCACCACGAACACAGCCGCGACACGCCAGATGGGGCTCGCCAGCCAACGGTGCGGTGATGCCTTGCCGGGCGCGTCGTCGCGATCGGTTGCCGCCAGCGCTTCTTGCCAGAGCTCCGTCCGCTCGCCGCGCCATCGAGTCAGCGCCGCAAGCCGCTCGCTGACTTGTCGTTCCGGGTTCTCAGTCATAGCTTCGCCTCGATGCAGAGGTGTTCTCGCAACTGCTCCAGTACGGCATGAAGCCGGCTCTTGAGCGTCCCGAGGGGGATCTCCAGGACTTCCGCGGCCTGCTTGTGCGTCAACCCGTCGTGGTAGCACAGGAGCACGAGTTCTCGCCCTGAGTCCGAGAGACGGCCGACTGCTTCATACAGCGCGTCGTCACGCTCCTCGATGATGGGCACCTGTCCGGGATCCGGGCACCCCGCGGCCGATTGCGCTTTCGGGTCGGGCCGTTGTTCCGGCATTGTCCTGGAGCGAATGTCGCGACAGCAGTTCACCGTGATCCGGTACAGCCAGGTCCGAAGGCTGCTTCGTCCATTGAAACTGTGGCCGTATCGAATGACACGCACCCACGTCTCCTGAACCGCATCGGAGGCCAGAGACGGGCAGCCTCCCAGCAGGCCGCTCGCAACGCCCAGCAATGATGCCTCGTGGCGGCGAGCCAACTCGCCCAGGGCCGCCCGGTCGCCACCGACAAACGCCGCCAGGCATTGTTCGTCCGTTCGCTGTGAGTCCATGGGAGTACCCACTCTGCACGGTTAGACCACCGTCCGGACGAACCGGTTCGTCACAAAAGGTGACATCGGTCAAGGCCTATTCGGCGAGTTCTTCAACGACGGCACGGAGGCCGTCCACGACGCGGGCCATACGTTCGTAGTCGAGTTTGTCCGGCGTGTCCGACGACCTGTGGTAGTGCGGGTACCGGAAGGGCGCGGTGTCGGTCACCATCAACGCCGGATACCCGGCCTGCCAGAACGACCGGTGGTCCGACCAGCCGACACCCGGCAGTGCCCCCGGCAACGCGCCGCCCTGTGACGGGAACTTCGCCTGTCGCCGGAACGATCCAACCACCTCGCGCACGAGCCGGCGGGACCGGTAGTTGCCGACGAAGGCGATGAAGTCGCCGCGCGACGGATAGAAGAGGCCGATGGGGACGGGGTAATCCTGCGAATCGTTCGCGTCGCTGTAGAACCCGATCGTCTCTATGCTCAGCATGGCCACGACCGACTCGTCCTTGTCGCGGCACGCCTTGGCATAGACGAGGCTGCCCATCTGCGGCGTCTGGAACAAGGGCGGCTCCTCGTTGACGAAGGCCACGAAGCGGATCGTGCGGGCCGGGGCATGATCGCGCAACGCCCGGGCCAGCGCGAGCGTCGCTGCGATGCCCGACCCGTTGTCGTTGGCGCCCGGGCAGTCGAAGACCGTGTCGTAGTGACCGCCGACGATCACGATCTCGTCGGGGCGGTCGGTGCCCTGGATCGCCGCTGAGAGGTTCACGCACGTGACGCCGAGCACGTCGAACGGATGCCGCTGCACGGTGTACCCGGCGTCGGCGAACGTCGTCTCGATGAACCGCTCGGCCGCCGACCGCGAGGAGGCCGACCGTCGCGGCTGCCTGCCCGGGAATCGGACGGACCGCGGTATTCCGCCAGCTTCGTTGGTGATAGGCTTGAGCCCGTGAAGCCATCGGGAGCATTGATCGTTGCGGCGCTGGCGGTCGTGATCTACCTGCCGACCCTCGCCAACGGGTACGTCTTTGACGACATCCCCGTCGTGCACAACAACCCCGTGGTGAGGGAGCTGCGCTACGTCGAGGCCGTGGCGGGCCCGTACTGGCCGGCCCTCGAGGGTGTGCGGCCCGGTTCGTCCAACTGGCGGCCTCTGGCGACGCTCTCATTCGTGATCGAGCGGGCGGTGCTGGGGGTCACCCACCCGATCGTCCACCACCTGATCAACGCAGTGCTGCACGGCCTCGTCGTGCTTGCGCTCTACCCACTGGCCCGTCGCCTGGTCGGCGGCGGTTGGCCGGCCCTGGCCGCGTGCGCGCTCTTTGCCGCCCACCCTGCTCACACGGAGGCGGTCGCGCCCGTCGTGGGTCGAACCGACCTGCTGGCGGGCCTTGGGGCGTTGCTCGCCCTGGAGTGCTTCCTTCGTTACCGGGACGGCGGCCCGCACGCGCAGTGGGCGCTGTGGCTGGGGGCGGGTGCCTTCGCCCTCGGCCTCGGTGGCAAGGAGTCGGCGGCCCCGGTGATCCTGCTGCTTCCGGCCGCCGATTGGCTTGTCCGCGGCGAGTCGATCAGGTCGTTGATCGGACGGCCCGCGCTGGCGTACCTGCCGTATGCCGCAGTGCTCGCGATCTACCTGGTCGCACGGTTTGCCGTGCTGGGCGACGCGTCGTTTCACCACGCCGCCGCAGTTGAGTACTCGATGCCCCAGCGTCTGCTGTTCGCGTCCCGCAACGCGGTCGTCTCGGCAGGCCTGCTGCTGGTGCCGACTCGATTTCACCACATGGTGACGACGTTGCCGGACAACGCCGACTTCACCTATGCAGATCCGACAGGGCTTGCCGCGGCCGGGTTTCTTCTTGGCGGTGTGATCGCAGCGTTCGGCTGGTTGGCGCTGGTTCGCCCCGCGCCCCGCGGCGCGTTCTTGTGGCTGGGTGCACTGGCGACGTGGTTGCCGACGTCCGGGTTGCTCGCGGCCGCAGCCGGCACGTCGATGCGGTTCCTGTTTCTTCCAACGGCATGGGCAGCCTGCGGAGCGGCCCTGGTCGCGACTCGGCTGGTAGCGCGGCGCCCCGTGTTGCGGTCCCTGGTGGTGGCGGCGGTAGTCATGCTTGTCGTTCTCGGGGCCGTCATCTCCGTCCGGCGGGGTACGCAATGGCGGGACAACGGCACGTTTTACGGAGCCGTCGTCGCCGGCGAGCCGGGTTGCTTTACGGCCCACTACAGTCTGGGAAGCTGGTATACGACCCGGCGTCCGCCGGACCTGCGGCGCGCCCGCGATCATTTCGGGCACGCTCTGCACATTGCCGAGGGCACGGCGGCCTTGTTCCAGGTTCACATGGCGTTGGCGGTAACCTACGAGTTCAACGACGATGGCACGTGGTACGGCACCGGCGCGCAGCTTCCGGAGGCGATCGCAATCTATCGTCGCCTCATCGAGGAGTACCCCGATCGCTGGGAGGCGTACCTCAACCTGGGCTCGGCGCTGGAACAACTCCACAATCAACGCGAAGCGGTGCTGTACTACCGGCGCTTCCTGGAGCTGGCCCCGGAGAGCCCCCAGGCCAACGACGTCCGAGATCGCATGGCCCGCATCGAGGGCCGGTGACGGCGAGGACCGCGACGGCCGGTATCAGATCTGCGGCCCCAACGCCTTCTACCGTTTCGGCTGGGACGACCAGGTTCCCAACCGCGTCTATGCGTACAACGACAAGCTCTCGGGCGACCGGCACATCGGCGCCGTGACCCTGACGCTGATCAAAGTGGCACGGCATCGTCTGGGGGCGACCGAATCAACAACGACACCACGCGGAATCGAAGTCGTCTACTCGTCCAGGGTACGTTCGTTGTTGGACGCCGTGTACGACTGGTCGCGCTTCAACACCTTGCCGCGAGGGTACGACTGGATTCGCACCGAACTGGCCGGAGAGAGCTCGATGGCGCGGCAACTGGTGACGGTGACGCTTCGGTACGGCAACCAGGGGGCCATACGGCGGATAGGCCGCCTGCTGGAGTCCGAGGCAGTGGCCGAATCATCGCTGCGTAAGCTGGAGAAGGCATTGCGCCCCTCGACGGCTCTGATACCGTGGATACCGACGCGGCCAAAGCGTGGAAAGACCGACCGGCGTTGGGGAGTCGTTCACAATGATGGCTGATCGCCGTCCAGACCCGACCGTTCACAACGACCCGGTGCTCTTTCGCGAATTGCTGACGTTCACCGCAACAGAGACCGGTTTCAGTGCCCGATTGATCGAAAAGGACTATTACTGCTCGTTGGTACTGCACGATCTGACCCCCATTCTGGAGCAGGGTCTGGTCTTTCGCGGTGGGACCTGTCTGAGCAAAGTCCACGCCGGCTTCTCTCGTCTGAGCGAAGACCTGGATTTCATCGTCTCGGTTGCCACTGCGATTCAGGTTTGAGCCCGGTCGGGGCGGAGGACCACTACTTCGCAGAGGATCCGGAATGTGACGGTCGGAGCGACGGCCTACCGGCCCGCCGGGGCGGTGTCCTGCGGCTCGGCGTATTTCAGGTACCGGTTGAACCAGTCGATCGTCTCCGCGAGCACGTGCAGGACCGACTCGCGGGCCCGGTAGCCGTGGCTCTCGTTGGGCAGCATGACCAGCCGGGCGATGCCGCCGTTGCCCTTGATCGCCTTGAACAGCCGGCGTGACTGGATCGGGTAGGTGCCGGAGTTGTTGTCGAGCTCACCGTGAATCAGCAGGATCGGGTCGGTGATCGTATGGGCGTGCATGAAGGGCGAGATCGCAAAGTAGACCTCGGGCGCCTCCCAGAGCGGACGCCGCTCCGACTGGAAGCCGAACGGCGTCAGCGTGCGGTTGTACGCGCCGCTGCGGGCCACGGCGGCGCGGAACAGGTCGCAATGAGCGAGGAGATTCGCCGTCATGAATGCGCCGTAGCTGTGCCCGCCGACACCCACACGGTCGCGATCGGCGACGCCGAGCTCGACGGCCTTGTCGATTGCCGCGCGGGCCGAGGCGACGATCTGCTCGATGAAGGTGTCGTTCATCGTTTCGGGATCACCGATGACCGGCATCGTCGCGCCGTCCATGATGGCGTACCCCTGGCTGAGCAGGTGCAGGTGCGACATTCCGGAGATGCGCGCAAAGCGATAGGGGCTTCTGGATATCTGCCCCGCGGTCGCAGGATCGTTGAACTCGATCGGGTAGGCCCACACGATCAGCGGCAGACGGGTGCCCGGCTGGTACTCCGCGGGCAGGTACAGCGTGGCGTGAAGCTGCACGCCGTCGTCGCGCCGGTACGTGACCAGTTCCTTGTGGATGCCGCGGATCTGCGGCGTGGGGTCCGGGAAGTTCGTGAGCGCGACCGGGTCGGCCCGGTCCGGATCGTGGTAACGATAGTTCGGCGGCCTCGTGGGCGTCTCGTGTCGCGTGATGTACCGGGGCTCGTCGCCGTCGATCCAGAGAGCCGCCACGGTCTCGTACGCGCCCGGGCCGCACTGCCACAGGCGTTCGGTCTGAAGGGTCGCGAGGTTCTGGCGGTCGAGAAACGGGAACACGCCGCGGGGCGAAGCGCCGCCGCCTGTCCGGAAGATCCAGGGCCCCTGCTGCAGTACCACGCGGTGACCCGTTGCCGTCGGGGCCGTCGCGATCCGGCCGGGGTCGGCGTACCGGTCGCGGACGCTGCGGTCGTCGAGCACACGGGGCGGATCCTGCCCGCCAAGCTCATGCAGCAACGAACGGGTCCACCGGCGATCACGGTCGTACTCGCTCGTGATCACCTGTGACGCATCCGCCAGGAACGTCATGCCCCGGGCGCGCTGCTCGACACGCAGCAACTCCTGCGCCGGGTCGTCAAAAGGAACCTGCCGGGCCAGCCAGCGATCGCGGTGAGCGACCTTCTTCTTCGGATCGCCCCCGTCGAGAGCTTCCGCCCAGACGAGGGTGGACGGCGTGCTTGCCATCCACCGGATCATTCGGGGCCCCGTCCGAACGCCGCCGACGGGAATATTCTCCGCCGGCGGGATGTTGACCACGCCGTGCACGCGCTGCCCGTGGAGGTCCCAGACCTCGTAGACGTGCGGAAAGCTCCACCACGGCATCTGGTAGGAATACGGCTTCTCGACGCGGGCCACCAGCAGGTGCGCGCCGTCCGGCGCCGGTGAGATCTCCATGTACACCGCCGGGGGGCCGATGTCGGTAACCCGCCCGTCGATGACGGACACCAGTGCGGGCTGCGTCGAGGCGTAGTAGTCGAACAGTTCCGCGTCGTACGGGGTGGCCAGGAGATCCTGGTACGTACGAAGCGGCGAGCGCTCGCCGGAGGACTCCTGCGTGTTGGGCCCGCGCGGCACGCGCGGCGCGTCCGGTTCGAAGCCGCGTCCGGCAGGCACGCGACGGCAGATGATCGTCGTCCCGTCGGGCATCCAGGTGATTCCGCCCGTCACCGTGTTGAGATCGTCGATGAGCCGGCGGGGCTCGTCATCGCTCTCGACGGATGCCGCCCAGAGCTCCGTGCCGGTCTCCGTCACGACGGTGTAGGCAAGGTGCCTGGAATCATGGGACCAGCTCACCGACGCCAACCGTGCACCGGCCGGTATCGGCAGTACCCGGTCCTCGCGGTCGCCCATGGCCCGCAGACTGAGGCCGCGATAGAAGCGGGTCGTGAAACGTCCGTTGGAGCGAGGATCGATGCGGGTGCCGGCGAGACGGAGCATTCTCCGCGAGACGTCGTCGATCGACGGCAGCGCTGCCTGCTCGAGAAGGACCATCCATTGCCGATCCGGGCTCAGCCGGACCTGCGGCGCCGGCGCGGCATCCACGACCGCGACCACGTCCCGCGGTGGAAGGCGGTAGTCCTCGGCCCTGGCTGCCTCGGCGGCCACCAGCAGAACCAGTACGAGCCCGATCCGTGATCCTGTTGGCGTGAGCATCGGCTGCCCCTTTCACTTTCAACCTTACCAGTTATGGTCGCAACTGCCATGGTTACGCCGGAGATCCTGCACAGGGACGACCGAATCGTCGTCCTGGACAAGCCCGCGGGGCTGCTCTCGGTACCGGGGATCGGTCCGGCGAACCGCGAGTGCCTGTCACGATGGGTGCAGGCACGCCACGCGGGGGCACGGATCGTCCACCGCCTGGACAGGGAGACCTCCGGGGTCATCGTGATGGCGCTCGACGCGGAGGCTCACAGGGATCTCGGCCGGCAGTTCGAGCAGCGCCTCGTCGAGAAGCGCTACATCGCGGTCGCGGCCGGTGCACCCGGCGACGACGCCGGCGAGATCGATCTGCCCCTGCGCAAGGACCTCGATCCCCCGACGCCGGCGCCGACATATATCGTCGATCACGTGCTCGGCCGGCCTGCACTGACCCGGTACCGCGCGCTTCGACGCGACGTCGACCGGACGCGGCTGGAACTCCGGCCCCACACCGGTCGCTCGCACCAGCTTCGAGTGCACCTCGCCGCGATCGGTCATCCGATCCTCGGCGACGACATCTACGCGCCGCCGCACGTCATCGCGATGGCCGATCGCCTGCTGCTTCACGCCGCAACGCTGTCGATCGAGCACCCGGGGTCGCGGCAGCGCATGACGTTCGAAGCGCGGTGCGGTTTCTAGCGTGCAACTTCTTCGGCGAGCCGGAGTTTCGGCTTGAACTTCACCGCGGGCAGCGATTCCGGCTCGTCGCCGGACGCCGCGAGATAGCGCCCGATCGCCATGAGCGGGAAGTAGAGCCGGTAGAGGTGATACCGCAGGTAGAACACGCGCGGGAAACCGGTGCCGGTGAACCACGGCTCGACCCAGGAACCGGCGGGATCGCCGTCGGGGTTGTACGCCGCGTCGGCCGCGTCGGCTGGGTTGAGCTGGGTGCGCAGGAGCCATGCGATCGCGCGGCGAAGATCGGGATCGTCCGGCCCGTAGATCGCCTGCAGGACCATCGCCCCCCAGGCCGTCTGCGACGCGGTGGACGGTCCGCGTCCGCGCTGCGACTCGTCTTCGTAGGAACTGGCGGACTCCCCGAACGATCCGTCGTCCTTCTGGACGGACTTGATCCAGCGACCCGATCGCTGGATCCACTCCTGCCTGGGATCCTCGCCGCAGCGGATCAGCCCCACCAATGCCTGCCAGGTGCCGTAGATGTAGTTCACGCCCCAGCGGCCGAACCAGCCGCCGCCCGGATGCTGACGGCGCCGGATGAACCCGATCGCCCGGCGGATCGCGGGGTGCTCGTTGGTGTAGCCGCAGATCGCCAGCGCCTCGATCACGCGGCCGGTGATGTCCGGACACGATGGATCCTGCATCGCGTTGTGGTCGGCGAACGGAACGTACTCGAGGATTCGACGGTCGGTCGTCCGGTCGAACGCGGCCCAGCCGTCGTCGTCGTTCTGCATCGCCAGCAACCACCGCGCGCCGCGCTTCGACGCGGCGGTGCTGCGCCGATCACCGACTCGTGACAGCGCCATGGCGACCATCGCGGTGTCGTCCACGTCCGGGTACCAGCCGTTGCCGTACTCGAACCACCATGCGCCGCCGTCGATCTTTTCCCGGATGCTGCTTGCCCAGTCACCCTGGTGCCGGCACTCCCTTTCGAGCAGCCACCGCGAGGCCCGCAGGAGTTCAGCGCGGTGCTGCCTCGATGGGTTCTCGGTGATCGCGTACGTGGCGATCCCCGTGTCCCAGACGGGGCTGAAGCACGGCTGGAGGCGGATCGACTCGCCCTCCTCGATGAAGAAGGCGTCCAGATCGCGCTCGGCGCGACGGACGATTGGATCGTCCCGGTCGTATCCGAGTGCCTTGAACACGATCTGGATGTAGACCATCGGAGGAAAGATCGCGCCGAGCCCGTCGGTGACGACGTCGCCGTGGCCCGCCCGTTCGAGTACCCACTGCTCGGCCCGGCCCATCGCCAACCGCCGCAGCGGCAGCGCGCCGAGGCGGCGAGAGAGCTTCAACACGCGGTCCATCACCGTGAAGAACGCGGCCCAGGCCGGGGGAGCCGACCGCTGGTTGATCATGCGGTGGCGATCGCGCTGATTGACGAACAGCTCGTCGATTCCCAGCGACTCCGGGATCCGGCGCGTCGGGCGCAGGGCCGAGACGATCGCCAGCGGCATGATCATCGTCCTGGACCACGCGCTCACCTTGCTGAGATGAAAGTAGAACCACCTCGGCAGGAGGATGATCTCCGGAGGAATCTCCGGCACCGCATTCCACGAGATCTGCCCCAGGCACGCCAGGTAGAAGTTCGTGAAGCTCGCGCAGTTCTCGGCACCTCCGAGCTCGAGGACCACGCGCCGCGCCCGGACCATGTGCGGCGCAGCGGGATCGTCACCCATGAGCTTCAGGGCGAAGTACGCCTTGACGGTGGCCGCGACATCGGTTCCGGAACCGGGGTACTGCCCCCATCCGCCGTCGGCGCGTTGAAGCCCCCGCAGGTAGCGGGCGATCCGGAGAAGGACCTCGCCGCCGGGCCGGCCGTCCGCCATCGGCTCGCGCTCCTGGCCGAGGATGAACTTCATGAGCAGGTACTCGCTCTCGAGGATCGAGTCACCCTGCAATTCGCCGCACCAGTGGCCGTCTGCGCGTTGAAGAGAAAAGAGGGCCTCGACCGCGCGGCGGTGCGCGTCGGCGATGCTCTGGCGCGATATCTCGAAGACCTGGCCCGTCATGATTCCACTGTGTCGTCATCATTGGCGGTTCCCCCCGCCATTTCTTGCGGCTACGATCTGTCCCGTGAAACCATCCACCCCCCCCACCCCGCCCACCGCGGCGATGCCCTGTGCCGCCTCGGCCATCAGCGGTCATCTCGACACGCGGACGGCGGCAACGGAGATCGCCGGAGATCTCTACGACCACCTCGGCGGGACATGCGACCTGGCCGTCCTGTTCGGCAGCTTCCACCACGCAGCCGCATTTGCCGAGGCGGCCGACTCGATTCGCCAGACGATCATGCCCACGACCATGCTGGGCGTCACCGCCGAAAGCGTGCTGGGGGTGGACAGGGAGCTCGAGGGCCTGGCCGGCATGTCGGTCCTCGCCGTGCGCGTGCCGGGCGCGACGCTGCACCCGTGGCGGATCTCCGGTTCTGAGCAGGCGGCGTTGCTCGACGACGCCGGCGCGATGCGCGAGCACCTTGGGATCACCGATGACTTCCGCGCGATCATCATGTTCGCCGACCCGTTCTCGACGCCGATCACCCGGCTGCTGCCCGCCATCACCGGTTGCGGCAAGCAGGACCGCCCGATCGCGGTCGTCGGCGGCATGTCCTCCGGCGCCAGCCAGCCGGGGCACAACCCGCTCATACTCGACGGCGAGATGCTCCGTTCGGGCGCCGTCGGCGTCACCATCTCCGGGCCGGTCACGATCGACATCATCGTCAGCCAGGGGTGCCGCCCGATCGGCAAGCCCATCGTGATCACCAGGGCCAAGGGCAACGTGATCCAGGAACTCGGCGGCCGACGAGCGCTGGACATCATCCAGGAGATGACCGGCAAGCTCGACGAGCACGAGCGACAGTTGCTCTCCGGGGGCCTGCTCGTCGGCACGGTCATCAACGAATACAAGGATCGCTTCGGACGGGGCGATTTCCTCGTGCGCAACATCCTCGGTTACGACAAGGAGCACGGCGCAATCGCCGTCGGCGACATGCCGCGTATCGGACAAACCGTGCAGTTCCACGTCCGCGACGCCGTGACGGCCCATGAGGACCTGCAGCTTCTGCTGGACGGACAGCAGCTCGATGAAGCTCCCCTCGGGGCGATGCTTGTCACGTGCAACGGCCGCGGCTCGCGCCTCTTCAAGGACGAGCGGATCCGGGACGTGAAGACGATCCGGAACCGCCTCGGCGACATCCCGCTGGCGGGTTTCTTCGCAGCAGGTGAGATCGGCCCGATCGGCAACGAGTCGTTTCTGCACGGGCATACGGCGAGCCTGGCGATTTTTCGTGCGACGTAGGCGAGGGGTGGCGCGGTCAAGGGAGCGAAGCGACCTCGCCCGTGGTTGGACGTCTCTCCACGGGCGACCTCGCTTCGCTCGGTCGACCGTGCCACCCATTCGCTGAATCCCCGCCCGGGCCCGCCGGTACAATGACGTATCGTGGGCGTTGGAACGATCCTCATCGAGCGTGGCCTGATCGATCCGGAACAGCTCGATCGTGCCATCAAGGAGCAGAACCGCACCGGCGAGCGGCTCGACCACGTCCTGGTGCGGCTGGGGCTCGTGTCGAGCGCAGCCGTCCTGGAAGTCATCGGCCGGCAGTTCGCGCTTCCGATCGTTGACCTCGAGTCGATCGACGTCTCACCCGAGGTCCTCGAAATGCTGCCGCCCAAACTCGTCTTCAAGCAGCGGTGCGTCCCCATCGGGCGTACCGACGGCACGCTGCGGGTGGCAACCTGTGACCCCTTCGAGCTCACGGCCTTCGACGAGCTGCGACTTCTCACGGGGATGACCATCGAGCTCGTGCTCGCCGACGAGCGCGACATCCGCAAGTTCATCCGCACGCACTACGGCGTGGCGGGGGATACGCTCGACGAGCTTGCGGGCGGCACCGACACCCTGGAGACCGGGGATTCGCACGTCGAGACCGACGAGCTCGACCAGGCCCAGGAGGCGAGCGTCATCAAGCTCGTCAACGACCTCATCGCGGAGGCGATCAGCGAGCGGGCCACCGACGTTCACATCGAGCCGTACGAGGACCGGTTGATCATCCGCTACCGCATCGACGGCGTGCTCGGCGCAGCCGGCGTGCCGCCGACGGTGAACCGATTCCGCAACGCGATCATCAGCCGCATCAAGATCATGGCGAGCATGAACATCGCCGAGAAACGCCGGCCGCAGGACGGCCGCATCACGTTGCGCCACAAGGGCGCGGAGTACGACCTGCGCGTGAGCGTGATCCCGATGCTGTTCGGCGAGGGGGTCGTGCTCCGCATTCTCAACAAGAGCGCGCGCATGTTGGATCTCGAGTCGCTCGGCATGGACGGGGCTCTCATGAAGCAGTGGGACACGCTGATCGAGCGCCCGCACGGCATCCTGCTGGTCACGGGCCCGACCGGCTGCGGAAAGTCGACCACGCTCTATGCGTCGCTCGCCCGGATCGTCAGCGACGAAGTCAAGGCGATCACCATCGAGGACCCCGTCGAATACCACCTCGAAGGCGTCAACCAGATCCCGGTCAGGTCGCAGTTGGACCTCACCTTCGCGGCGGGCCTGCGGGCGATCCTCCGCCACGACCCCGACATCATCATGATCGGCGAAATCCGCGACCTCGAGACGGCCGACGCGGCCGTGCAGGCGTCGCTCACCGGGCACCTGGTCTTCTCCACGCTGCACACCAACGACGCGCCCGGCGCGCTGACCCGCCTCATGGACATGGGCGTCGAGCCGTTCCTGGTGGCGAGTTCCCTCGAGGGCGTCCTGGCGCAGAGGCTCGTTCGGCTGCTCTGTACCGACTGCCGGAAGCCCTACGCTCCCGAGCCCGGCGAGATCCCCTCGGACTTCCGGCTGGATTCCGGCGCAGGGCTGATGCGCGGCGTGGGGTGCCGCGAGTGCCGCAACACCGGCTTCAGCGGCCGCATCGGAATCTACGAACTGCTGCTGATCAACGGGCAGATCCGGGAGTTGATCATGAGCCGTGCCAACGCCCGCCAGATTGCCCAGGCAGCCATGACCTCCGGAGATCTCTCCCTGTTGCGGGATTCCGGCTTCCTCAAGGTGCGCTCCGGGCAGACCACGATGGCCGAGGTCCTGCAGGCGACCCAGGCCTGACGGCGCAGCAAGCGGAAACCACACCGGCCCGACCTGCGTACTCTGGGAGGAAACCGCTCCAGGGGGCTTGACGGGGCGGCGGACTCCGGGGAGGCTGGCAGATTCGACCGTTTAAGGCTGATCAGGCCATCGCCGCATGTACGGGAGGCCTCTTGGAGACGATCACCCATGGCTACTCGCTCAACCGCAGGTACCGGCGTCGTCGTATCGCTGGTGGTCTTCGTGCTGTGCACCGTCTTTCTGCTGGTGCTGACCATCGTCTTCTACACCGGCCAGACCAAGGCCGAGCAGGACTTCCAGAAGTCCAATGCGACGCTGACCAGGTATGTATCGAAGGACCTGCGCAACCTCCAGTCGATCAAGGCCATCCTGGACGAGGTCAAGATCAGCCGCGGCGACTCGGTGGTGCGATTCCTCCAGTTGAAGCAGGAAGACATCATGCAGTACGTGGCGGGCAACAGGACCGCCTCCCTGAACTCCGTCAAGGACCAGTTCAAGCGCCTGGGCGTGTCCGACGAGTCCTCGGTCCGTGACGCTCTCCAGCAGCAGGGCCGCGACCTCAGGAGCCGCCAGAGCGAGATCGACGGACTCAAGACACAGCTCGCCGCGCGCGACAGCGAGATCCGCGGTCTCGAAGCCCGTACGAAGCAGATCCAGGACGATCACCAGAACGAACTCAACGCGGTGATCGGAAAGATCGCGGCCTACGAGCAGGCCGCCAAGGACTACCGCGATGAGCTCAACGACGTCAAGGGCAAGTACTACGGCAATGTCGAACGGCTCAAGGCCGGTTACGACAACGAGATCGCCCGGCTCGAGAACGAGAAGGACTCCCTGTTCCAGGAGCGCATCATTCTCAAGGAGCGCCTCGACGAGATCCAGAGCATCTTCAGCAAGGATCGTCTCAAGAGCAAGAACCCGGCGCTGCTCGTGGACGGCACGATCCTCGACTCCGCCGGCAGCAACGAGGTGTACATCAACCGTGGCAAGGCCCACCGCATCGTCCTGGGAATGACCTTCGAAGTCTACGACAACGAGGCAGCCCTTGCGGACGTGGACCAGCTCACCGGCCAGCTGCCGCGCGGCAAGGCCAGCCTCCAGGTCGTGCAGGTTCGCAGCACGACCTCGAAGTGCAAGATCACGCGGAGCATCACCGGGCGTCCGGTCGTGCGGCACGACGTCATCGCCAACGCCGTCTACGACCCGGACTACATCTTCAAGTTCCTCGTCCACGGCAAGTTCGATGTCGACGGCGACAGCAAGCCCACCGAGACCGAGGCGGACTTCCTCCGAAGCCTGATCGTCAACTGGGGCGGCGAGGTCGTGACCGGCGAGCAGCTTCCCGGCGATCTCGACTTCCTCGTACTGGGCGTGGAGCCCCGGGAACCGATGCCCCCGCGCCCGGACGCAACGGAGTTCGAGCTCGACAGCTGGGTCCAGAAACGACGCGCGCACGAGCGGTATCACGCGCTGTTCCGCCAGGCGAGCGAGGCCCAGATTCCCGTGCTCAATTCCAACCGTTTCTTCATCCTGATCGGGTACACCGATCGATAAAGCACCGTGTCCAAGAAACAACCGGCCTGGGTGAACTGGACCCAGTACGTCGCGCTGCGGACGGCCATCAGCGTCCTTCACAGCTTCAGCGTCCAGTCGACACTCTCGACCGCCGCCGGAATGGGCGCGCTGTTCTGCCGCTACCACCGCAGGCATCTCCAGCGGGCGATCGACAACGTCACCCTGAGCTTCCCCGAATGGTCCGCCGAGCGGGTCGAGCAGGTGGCACTCCGATCCATTCAGAACATGTTCCAGGTGGTCATGGTCGATGCCGTCGTGATGCCGCGGCTCGTCACCAGGTCGTCGTGGCAGCGTTGCCTCCGCGTCGGTCACCTCCAGAAGACGATGGAGCGGCTCATCCGGAACCAGCCGACGATCTTCATTACGGGTCACATCGGCAACTGGGAACTGCTGGGCTACTCACTGGCGGTGCTCGGCTATCCGTTGTACGCACTCGCCCGACCCCTGGACAACCCGCTGATCAACGACTGGGTGATGGGGATCCGCGAGGCGCGCGGCATGCGGATCATCACCAAGTGGGGCGCGGTACCGGCTCTTCAGCAGGTCCTGCGCACCGGCGGGCGGGCCGCGTTCATCGCAGACCAGAACGCCGGGGGGCAGGGGCTCTTCGTGCCGTTCTTCGGACGCCTGGCATCGAGCTACAAGTCGATCGGGCTGCTGGCCATGCGCTACCGGGTGCCGATCGTGGCGGGCTTCGCCCGGCGGATCGGCGGGCGCTTCGACTACGATCTTCACGTCGGCGACATCATCCGGCCCGAGGACTGGGAGAACCATCCGGATCCGTTGTTCTATATTACGGCGCGGTACAACCACGCCATGGAGCAGGCGATCCGCGGCGCACCGGAACAATACCTGTGGGCGCACCGCCGCTGGAAGAGCCGGCCCCACCACGAGCGGCTGGGACACCCCGTCCCCGCGCGATTGGTTGCCAAGCTGGAATCACTGCCCTGGCTGACGCCGGCCGAGATCGACCGAATAGTCGAGTCTTCCAACGAGGCGGCCCGACGACACGCGGTGCGTTGACCACGGCGGCTTTCTCGTCATACTTGAAGTCCCAGGCGATGAGCACTCCACGACTCCAGGGCAAGACCGTTCTGATCGTCGAT
Organism: Planctomycetota bacterium; assembly: GCA_022562915.1. Taxonomy (GTDB): domain Bacteria; phylum Planctomycetota; class Phycisphaerae; order Phycisphaerales; family SM1A02; genus JADFOJ01. Next base: position 21,058 of record JADFOJ010000012.1, read on the forward strand.
GACGACGAGGACATTCTCAGCAGCATCGATCTCGTGATGCGGGCCGAGGGGGCGCTCACCGCGACCGTCACCGACGGCAACGCCGCTCTTGCAGCCTTCGACGAGGCCGATCCCGACGCAGTCGTTCTGGACATGATGCTGCCGAGGCGATCCGGCTTTCTCGTCCTGGAGCAGCTCAAGAAGCTCCCCAATCCGCCGGTCATCGTCATGATCACGGCCAACATGGGCAAGCGACACATGGAATACGCCGAGGATCTCGGTGTCGATGCGTACCTCGTCAAGCCGGTCCCTCTCCAGCGACTGGTCGAGACCGTGGTCCGGTTGTTGTCAGGCAACGGCCGCGGCGACAACGGTACCCCGCACGAGCACGAGAACGCGTCATGACCAACGACGCCGATCACGCCGCGGGTCAAGCCGCGGCCGGCCGACAATTCGTGATCCTTTCGAGCCAGGCCACGAGCGAGGACGGAACGCTTCCCGCGATCGGCGCTCGATTGGACATCGTCGAAAAGCTCGCCCTTGCCAACACCTCGCCGGAATGCGACGGCGTCGAGGACGTGCTGTTCGGCCCCGGCATCCGCATCGAGCTGACGCCCAACCAGGACCCTGTGAACCAGATGCTCGTCACCGTCACCGAAGAGGAGATCGGGTGGCAGGTGATCACACGGCTGATCAATCACTTCCAGTGGAAGCTGCTTGACCCCGATACCGGACGGGAGATGAGCCCCGGTGCCGATGCTTGAGAAAATCATCTCCGGCGGCCAGACCGGCGTCGATCAGGCGGCGCTCGATGTTGCCATGGAACTGGGGATCCCGTGCGGCGGCTGGTGCCCGCGCGGGCGATGGAGCGAGGACGGGCCGATCGACGAACGCTATCCGCTCGTCGAGAGTTCGTCCGCCGACCCGGCCGAGAGGACCGAGCGCAACGTGCGCGACTCCGACGGCACGCTGATCATTGCACGGCTGGCGAAAGGCGAGCTGACCGGCGGAACCGCTCTGACACACAGGATCGCCGCGGAGCTGGGCCGGCCGTTGCTGCTGGCCGATCCGAGGGACCCGCACGCGCCGCGCGCCGTCGCCGCGTGGCTCCAGGACCATGCCGTCGCGGTGCTCAACGTCGCCGGTCCCCGCGAGAGCAGGCGACCCGGCATCTACGACCTCGCCGTGGTATTGTTGCGCGCGGTACTGACGACCTGAATAGAGTGTCACGCCCCCGATGCCCATGACTGAGAAAACGAGCCACGACAACGACCTCACCGCCCGGCAGGGAATCGTCGTCGACGCGTCCGACCCGGATCGCCTGCGCGAGGCGGTGGATCTCGCGTTTCACTACCGGGGCGATGTGACGGTCACGTGCCGGAGCACGGGCCGCGAGATCGACGGCTACGTCTTCGACCGCGTCCGGGGCGCGACGCCTGCGGACCTGGTGATTCGGATGATCGCCCGCGGCAACGGTGAGCGGGTCGAGATTCGCGTCGACGACATCGCTCAACTCGGTTTCAGCGGCCGCGATACCGCCGAGGGCAAGTCCTTCGACTCGTGGATGAAGAAATACGTGAAGAAGAAGCTTGCCGGAGAGATCGCCACCATCGAGAGCGACCCGCTCGACGAGGCATGACGGGGCGACTTTCGGCCCGCCGAAGGCAAGCCCGGCCCAAGACCGACCCGAAAATGCCCGATAATCGGTGCAGGCTTTGGCAATGCACCCCCCCATGCTCCTGACCATCTTCGGCGGCGTCGCCCTGCTGGTGTTCGGCGTGCGCTACCTGCGCAAGGGATTGGACCGCGTCTTCGGCCCGCAGTTGGGCACGTGGATGCAGCGGCTTGCGGCCAAGCGGGCCCGATCCTTCCTCGCCGGCATCGCGGTCTCCGTGGTCGCCCCCTCCAGCACGACGATGTCGCTGCTGGCGGTGCAGACGGTTCGATCCGGACACCTCACGCCGAGACAAATGTTGTCGATCATGCTCGGCGCCAACATCGGCCTGACCGTCATGGTCCTGCTGATCGCCATCGGCATGCAGGAGATGGCGCCGATCATCATCCTGTTCGGCGTGGCGCTCTTTCAGTTCACCAGGGGCAACCGCAGCCGCGGCATCGGTCAGGTGCTGCTGGCATTGGGGTTCATCTTTCTCGCGATCGGCATCATGGGTGATGCCGCCGCGGCTGCCCGGGAGAGCTGGGACGAGTCCGAGGCGGGCGTGTGGTCAGTGATCATCAGGAGCCTTCGCCCGCAGCCGTTCCTGCTGGCGGCCTTCGCCGCGCTGATGGCGCTGGCCCTGCAATCGAGCACCGCGACGATCGGCCTCGTGATCGGTCTCGGCGCCGGCCTGCTCGGTCAACCCGACACCTCCGCGGCCGCGGTCGACCTGCGCGTCGCCATCCCGATCGTGCTCGGCGCCAACGTGGGACTGGCGATCACCACGCTGCTGGTCGCGTGGCGGCAGATCGAGCCGCGCCGGCTGGCCCTGGGCAACCTCCTTTTGAAGGCCGGTGTTGCGGCGCTGGGCCTTCTCATCGTCAAGCTGGCGGGCGAGGTGATTCCGCAGCCCGACACCTTCAAGAGCTTTGCGTTGACGATCGCCGCGGTCCATACCGGCTACAACGTCCTCGTCGCACTGGTCGGGCTGCCGCTGGTCGAGCCGGTGACGAATCTCATGGAGCGCGTGGTTCCGACACCACCGCCCCGCGCGGGCGCCGCATTCGGCCCGCGGTACATCACTCCGGGGCGGATCGGCTCGGTGGCGCTCGCCATGGGCCAGTCGCTCCAGGAGATCACGCACGTCTCGGAGATCATCCGCTCCATGCTGCGCGACATGTGGACGGCGATGAAGACCAACGACGAGAAGGCCGCCCGCGAGGTCTCGGTGCGCGACGACAAGGTCGACCTGCTCTACAGGGAGATCACGCGCTTCCTGACGAGGCTGGCCGCCGATGACGCCGGCGACTACGACGCCGATGAGCAGATGAAGCAACTCCGGTACGTCGCCGAACTGGAGACGATCGGCGACATCATCGACAAGAACCTCTGCGACCTCGTCGTCAAGAAGACACGCCTGCGCGCCGAGTTCTCCGGCGAGGGCGCCGACGAGCTCGAGGACTTCTATCAGAAAGTTTCCGAGAACGTCGTGATCGCCGAAACGCTGTTCACGACGCGCGATCACGACCTCGCGCTGCAACTGCTGCGTCACAAGGAGCGCATCGACAGGTACGAGCGCGACCTGCGTGATCGGCACTTCATCCGGCTCAACGCCGGCCTCGCCGAAGCACACGAGACCAGCGCGATTCACCTGGACCTGCTGACGCACCTCAAGCGCATCAACAGTTGCGTCACCCACGTCGCCTACGCAACCCTGCAGGATACCGGTCCCCGAGACACGATCGCCCCCGGCGGCGGCGAATGACTCATCGACGCATGTACGCCGCCGTGACCTGCCGGGTCGCGCGGCTGTTCCTTCAGACGCCCACCTGTTCCATGAATGCGCCGCGTGTTCCTTGGTTGCACCGCGTGTTCCCTCGACTCTGTGTCTGGGTGGCACGGTTGAGCGAGTCGGCCTTGCGACTCGCTCGGCCGTGGAGCGACACCCGAAGACACGGCCGAACTCGCACGCGAGTTCAACCGTGCCACCCAGAGATTCTGCTACGACGTACAACGAGGAATCCGCCGCTCCGCGGGTGGCACGATTGAGCGAGTCGGCCTTGCGACTCGCTCGGCCGTGGAGCAACGTCCGAAGACACGGCCGACGCCGAAACGGCGTCAACCGTGCCACCCCTCCGGCGGCCACGACGCGTCACCTGGCGGTCGCGTCGAGCTCGAGCCCGAGATGCTCCAGGTACGCGTCCATGTTCGGCTCGCGGCCGAGATAGTCGCGCACCAGGTCGATGCCGTCCATCGAGCCGCCGCGTGAAAGGATCTTTTCGCGATAGTACATGCCCGCGTCCGGCGACAGCATCCCGAGTTCCTTGAAGCGCTGGAACATGTCGCTCGCGTAGACGAGCGACCACTGGTAGCCGTAGTACCCTGCGTGGTAGCCGGTGAGATGACCGAACGCCGCCTGGAAGAACGTCTCCGGCACGGGGTCGTACAGCTCGACGTTCTCGCCGGCGGGATCCCACAGATCCATGCCCAGTTGCGTGGTGTCCACGTCGCCTTCAGGATCGAGATGGCAGTTGAGGTCGTACAGACCGTAGAAGAACTGGCGCTCGGCCGTCATGCCCGAACCGAGATAGCGGGCCTTCATCATGCCCTGCAGCAGGTCGTCGGGGATGGGCTTTCCCGTCTCGTAGTGCCGCGAGAAGGTCGCGAGCACGTCGGCGTCCCACACCCAGTTCTCGAACATCTGTGACGGCGCCTCCACGAAGTCGCGCTCGACGGACGTGCCGCCGAAACGGTAGTACCGCGCCTCGCTGAGAATCGTGTGCAGGCAGTGGCCGAACTCGTGGAAGAACGTCTCGACGGAATCGTGGGTGAGCAGCGACGGCCGATCCGCGGTCGCCTTCGGGAAGTTGCAGACCAGCGCCGCCACGGGCCGGGCGACCGTGCCGTCGGGCCAGAGCTTGTGCTGGACGAGGCCCCACTGGGCCGCGTGGGTGTACTTGTTGGGCCGCGGATGAAGGTCGAAGTAGAACGTGCCGAGGATCTCGCCGGTGGCGTTGTCCTTGACTTCGTACACCGCAACGTCCTCGTGCCACAGCGGGATTCCCTCGGACCTCGCCTCTCCGGTGATCTCGCGATACTCCAGGCCGTAGAGGTACTGCGTAATCGAAAAAAGCCCGTCGATGACGCGGTCGAGCGGGAAGTATTCGCGGACCTCTTCGGTGTCGACGGCGTACTTCGATTTCTTGAGCCGATTGAGATAGAAGGACGTGTCCCAGGGATAGAACTCGGCACCGGGGTTGCCGGTGTGCCGGCGTTTCTCGGCGAGGAGCTCGGCGTGGTCCTTCAGAGCTTTCTTGCGCACCAGCGGGCGGAGATCCCGGTAGAACTTCTTCACCGTCTCGGCATTCTTTGCCATCTTGATCTCGATCTCGAAGTCGGCCGGGTGTGCGTACCCCAGCAGCCGGGCCGCCTCGGCGCGCAGCTGGAGGATCTGCTCCAGCACGCGCACGTTGCCGGTGCCGCCGCGACGCTTGTACTGAAGCCACACCTTGTGGCGCGTCTGCTCGTTGGTGCAGTAGTCCTGGATCGGCAGGAACTGCGGATAGGAGAGACCGACGAGAAGGAGGTCGCCGGAACGCCGGAGGTTCGGATTCTCGAAGTATTCCTCCGGCACCCCGGCCAGTTCATCGCGGGCCAGCGGCACGGTAGTCTCGTCCTCGCGGATGTTCCGCTCGAAGTCGATGCTGAGCTGCGCGAGCTCCTTCTGGATGCGGATGAGCTCGGCGCGTCGCTCCGGCGGCAGCCCCATGCCCGCCCGGCGGAAGTCGCGGAGCGTGTGCTCCAGTAATCGTTTGCGCTCACCGGCGAGCTTCGGTTTCGTTTCGGCATATGTCTTGATCGCGCGAGAGAGCCCTTCGCGCGTGTCCAGATCGATGAGCCAGCTGGAGACGTCAAGTTCGGCCCGCTCGCCCATGTCGCGTTCGTCCGCGTCGGTGGAGACGTACGGCATGAACAGGATCACGTTCGTGTCGATCTCCAGGCGGGCGCGCATGTCATCGAGCGCGGTGAGCGTGTTTTCGAAGCTGCGTTCGCGATCGGGGATCATTTCGATGGCACGGACCGCCTCCTCGGCGCGCTGCAGCGCCGCACGCACCGGTGAGTCGTCGGGGATCTCGCCGTGCACCGCCGCGGTAAGCGCCGACACGGTAAGCAACGTCATCACGATTGAGTTCGATTGTTTCACGGCTGTTCTCCTCGATCTCGTAGAGTAACGAATTGCCGCCCCTACGGCACCACCCTGCGGCGTGTGCCGAGGTCGAAGCGGTCGCCGGGTCGCAGTGAAATCCATGCCGGGGCGCCGTCGCCACCGGCTTCCCGCCCCCAGCGCGCGGCATCGTAGATCAGGACCCGGCTGGAGCCGATCACCTCCGCCTCGTCGCCGTGAACCACCAGGGCCGTGTCCTCGTCGATGCCGATACCGAGCAGGTCCGGGTGCGCCCTGATCACCGGGATCATGTCCTTCTGCCGTCCGCGAGCGATGACGTGCTGGTCGATGGCCACGCCCCGCAGGAAACCGAACCCCTTCTCGTGCCCGGACGACATCATGATGGCGTTGCCCTCGGGTGCCCCGCGCACGAGGTACGACCCCTGGATGGTGGCTCCGGCCGACGTCCCGCCGATGACGCCGCCGCGGGCGAGCACGTCGTGAAACGCCTGCTCGGCCCTCGTGCCGGCGTACGCATCCACGAGTCGCCACTGGCGCCCGCCGCCGAACCAGACTCCCCGCGCGCGGCCCAGGGGCGCCGTGAACTCCTCGGTGTCGGCCCGCTGCCGATCTCGCGTGTGAACCACGGTGACGTCCTCGACGCCGGCGGCACGAAACAACTGGCCGAACCTGTCGAGCGTGTCGCCCAGGTCACCGCCCAGTGCCGTCGGCACCACGACGATCGGCGCGGACCGCCCACCCGCCAGCGCGATGAACCGCTCGATGATCTGCGGGTGATGCATGCTGCCCCCGACGATGACGAGGCTTCCCGACGCCGGGCCGACGAGGGGCGGCGCCGCGCCGGCAGCGACGTCCGCGGCCAGCAGCACGCCCGCGACGAATACCTTCACGAGTGTCATCGATCGCTACGGTACCACAGGCGCTTCGCTCCGCCGAAAAGCGATGTCCGGCCGGCGCGAGGGGCGATGCTCCAGGTGCTCCGTCCGCCAGCATGCCACCCAGTGTTCCGGCTCGACCTCGTGCAGCACCGAGTCGCCGGCTCCGCGCGAGGTCGCCATGCCCGCCGGGTGCGGCATCGCGGGCCACCACGGTACGACGCCGGTGTCGTACCCCGGCAGCTTCCTGAACTGGCGGGGATCGCCGACGACCTCGTCGATCGTGGTGAGGCGGCGCGTGCCGTCGCCCACCTTCGGAATCGAACGGAACAGCCCGCGCGTGTACGGGTGACGGGGCTTCTCGAAGAGGTCGTAGACGGTGGCGTACTCCACGGCCCGACCGGCGTACATCACGCAGACGACGTCGGCGGTCTCGGCCACGACACCGAGATCGTGCGTGATGAACAGTACGGCCATGTCGCGGTCATGCTGCAGGCTCGACAGAAGGTCCAGGATCTGCGCCTGGATGGTGACGTCCAATGCCGTCGTGGGCTCGTCAGCGAGTAGTAGTTTCGGCCGGCACGCCAGCGCCATCGCGATCATCGCCCGCTGCCGCATGCCGCCGGAGAACTGGTGCGGATACGCACGGAGTCCGCGCCGCGGGTCCCCGATACCCACGTCCGCCATGGCCTGCGCAGCAATCTCGACCGCCTGGCGGTGGTCGACGTCCTGGTGCAGCAGGATCGCCTCGACGATCTGGTTCCCGATCGTGTACACGGGGTTCAGGCTTGTCATCGGCTCCTGGAAGATCATGGCGATGTCGCCGCCGCGCACCCGGCGCATCTGTTTCTCGGTCAGCGACAGCAGGTCACGGCCCTCGAAGAGGATCGAACCCCGCTCGATACGACCGGGCGGCCGCGGAATAAGCTGCAGCACGGACATCGCCGTCACGGACTTGCCACAGCCGGACTCACCCACCAGCGCCAACGTCTGCCGCGGATGCACGGTCAGGCTCAGCCCGTCAACGGCCTTGACGCTGCCGCCGGCGACGTCAAAGGACACGGCGAGGTCCGCGATCTCGAGCATGACTACTGCGCCACCCGGCGCCGGGGGTCCAACATGTGCCGCAGCGATTCGCCGACGAAGTTCAGCGCCAACAGGGTCATGCCAATGAACAGGCACGGCCAGAAAAGCAGCCACCATCGCACTCGGACCGTGTTCAGTTCGCTCAGACCTGCCGCAGCGAGGTTGCCCCAACTCGGCAGCGGTTCGCGGACGCCGATTCCCAGGAAGCTCAGGAACGACTCAGAGAGGATCGCCGCCGGCACGGCGAGCGTTGCGTAGACGACGATCGGCCCCGTCAGGTTGGGCAGCAGATGAACCGCGAACTGGCGGGGCAATCTCACGCCGATGGCCCGGCTCGCCTCGATGAACGGCTGGTTGCGAAGGCTCATCACCTGGCCGCGAATGACCCTGGCCATCGTCAGCCAGCTCACGCCGCCGATCGCGACCAGCAGCGTCACGACGTTGACAGCCTGCCGCAGGGCCGGTGACAGGTCGCGGCCGGAGCGCTCGATGAGACCGTCCGAAGCCACCGCCAGCAGCACCACCAGCAGGATCGCCGGCAGACCGAAGAGTACGTCCACGATTCGCATGAGCACGGCATCGGTCCGTCCTCCGAAGTAACCGGCGACGGTGCCCCAGGTCGTCCCGATCACGACGGCGATGCACGCCGCCGCAAGCCCGATCGCCAGACTGATCCCCCCGCCGGCCAGGCAGCGGGCAAACAGGTCACGGCCGAGCCGGTCGCTTCCGAAGACGAGCCGAACGGGTCTGCCCGACCGGGTCTCGGCCGCGGCGCGGCGGGCCCTCTCGTCGGGAGCGTGCGGCGCCCACGACGGGGGCAGCAGGATCCGCGACAGCTCCGTGGCCTCGTAGCGCCGCTGCGATGCCCCCGTTCTCCCCATCGTCCACGGCAGTGTCAGCACGCAGGCGAGGAACATGGCCCCCAGCACGCCGGCGCCGACTGCGCCGAAGACCCGGCCGCTATTCGTCGGCCAGCGCGGCATCGACGCGGTCCAGCAGCTCCTGGTATCGGCGCTTCACGGCCAGGCGGTGGTTGGCCGGCTGCATATCGTGCTCGAGCTCATCCCGTAGCGACTTGACGTGGTCCTCGAGCCGGATCAGGTAAAAGCCGCGCGCGATGATGGAGTAGCCGACCTGCCGGGTCACCAGCGCTTCGAGCTGTGCCTCGATCTCGTCGGTCGCGACGCTTTCCGTCCGGCGGGCGTCGATGAGCTGCTCCAGAAGGTGATCGACCTGGGCCTGCAGCTTCAGATCCTTGATCTTGACGTCGTAGAGCTGTGGATTCTGCTGCTTGAGACCGGCCAGGCCGACGAGGTACCGCGCGTTCGCCATCGCGCGTCGGAAGTCCTGTTCGGTACGGTCGCGTCGTATCCGCTGGAGACGATCGGCGAGGTCGGGATCGACCTCCCGGGCGACGTCCATGCAGCGCTCGATCATGTCCGCGCTCAGTATGGCGTTCGCCGGTCCGCGCACGCCTACCCGCCGCACCGCGTCCTGGCGCGCATCGGGACCGACCCACGCCGCCAGGACGAGGACGACTCCGCCGCCGAGAACCGTGAGCCGTGTCATCGGGGTCACATCTCCAGGTCGTGAGCGATGCGGGCAAGGTCGCCGGTGAGATCGCCGAAGGTCATGTCGCGGGTCAGCAGGATGTCCTGGACCTCGGCGAAGCGCGGATCGAGCAACCTCGACGGCCCCCCGGCTGACTCCAGCAGCACCATCTCGACCTCTGGCGTGAGAAGCGGGCTGAACCCGGCCGGCGGCAGGACGCGGTTGCCGATGAACAGTGCCAGCGCGATCGAGGCGGCCAGTGCCAGCCGACTTCCCCACGCGGAGATCCTTGTCCGCAGCGATGCCGGCGGCGGCAACTGCAGGAGCCTGGCCCGCCGCACGGTCCGTGCCGGCAGCAGGCCGACCGACGCGTCAAAGACGCGGTCCGCCAGCCCCGGCGGAACGGGTTGTCGACGGGCCCAGACAGCCAGCCTTGCCTCGACCTCGTGAAACTCGGTCGAGGTCTGATCGGAAAAATGGTCCATTCCGGGTATCCAACGTCCCTGGCGCGTGTTCATTGCCTGTCTCCCATGTTCATTGCTCGTCTGCAAGGTGCTGCCGGAGTTTCTTGAGCGCCCGGTGCTGGCGAGCCAGCACCGTCCCCAGCGGCTCACCGAGGATTTCGGCGATCCGGGCGAAGCTCAGCCCGGAGATGTGCCTCAGGTGCACGACCTGGCGATCGGACTCCGATAACCGGGCCAGGGCTGCCTCCAGGGCGGAACGTTCCTCGCCGCCGGGCGGCGACGGCTCCGGGGGCCCGTCGGCCGCGCCGGCCAGGCCGATCAGGGTCTCGGTCTCGACCGGGTTGGCGTGGCGCCTGCGGCGGCGCATCTCGTCGCGCAGACGGTTCATCGCGATCCGGAAGAGCCACGACTCGAAGCGGCCCACCTCCGAGTACCGGCCGATCCTCTCGACGACCGTACAGAACGTGGACTGGGTGATCTCCTCGGCAAGGTCCACGTTGCCGCACTGGGCGCGAATGAGCCCGAAGACGCGCGGCGACCAGGTCTCGACGATCTCCCGCCACGCGATCTCATCGCCGGCGGCAGCCCGCTGGAGAGTTTCTTCGAGCGACGCGCCGGAAGGCATGGCGAGCCAGTGTACGACGGATCTGCCATTACAATCCGTCCGCGATGCTCAATGCCTTCTGCCTGGTCGCCGGGATCGCGCTGCTGCTGGCCGGCGGTCACTGGCTCGTGGCCGGCTCGGTCACGATCGCACGGCGACTCGGCGTGTCCACGCTGGTCGTGGGCCTCACGATCGTGGCCATGGGCACGAGCGCTCCGGAACTCGCCTTCAACGTGATCGCCGCGACCGGCGGGCACGGTGAACTGAGTTTCGGCAACATCGTCGGTTCCAACATCGCCAACATCGGGCTCGTTCTCGGGATCACGGTCCTCATCTGGCCCTTGGCCGTACACAGCCGGGTGATCAGCAGGGAACTGCCGTGGCTCGTCGTCGTCTCGCTGGTCGCGTGCGTCGTCCCGTTTCTGCCGTTCGGACCGGGCGGCTTCGGCCGTATCGGCGGGGCGGTCATGCTCGCGTGGTTCGGACTCTTCATGGTGAGCTGGTACCGTCTCGGTCGCAGCCTGCCGGCCGACCCGCTGGTGAAGGACCTCGGGCAGGAGGCCGAGGCGGAGACCGTCGGATCGATGGGAGGTGCGGTCGCGCTGTTGCTGATCGGGTTGGTCATGCTGGCCGGGGGCGGAAAGCTCAGCGAGGTCGGCGCCGTGGGGATTGCACGGTCACTGGGCCTCACCGAAGGGCTCATCGGGCTCACGATCGTGGCCCTCGCGACGAGCCTGCCCGAACTGACCACCTGTGTCATCGCCTGCCGCAAGGGGCACCACGACCTCGCCGTCGGCAACATCGTCGGCTCGAACATCTTCAACCTGCTGCTGGTGCTCGGGCTGACGGCGGTGATCACACCGGTACCGCTGCCGGACAATGGACAGTGGGATCTCCTGGCGATGATCGTGATCACGGTCGTACTCTGGCTGATGGCGATCACGCACAAGTACAAGATCACGCGCAAAGAGGGCGCGTTTCTCCTGCTGTGCTACTTGGGGTACATGACGTGGAGTGTGCTGCGTGAGATGTAGATTAAGGTGTGGCACGGTCGACCGAGTCCGCCACAGGCGGACGAGGTCGCCCGTGGAGCGACGCTCGAAGACACGGGCGACGCTCGAAGACACGGGCGACGCTCGAAGACACGGGCGACGCTCGAAGACACGGGCGAGCAAGCTCGACCGTGCCACCCCTTTCTCAGATCGGCGGGTCGCCGGAGTCGTACGCCGCGGCGTACTCGACCGGTGCGACCGCGGGCGAGTAGTCCTTGAAACGGGTGCACTGCTCGATCCAGGAGAGCTTCACCACGTCGGTGGGGCCGTTGCGCTGCTTGGCGATGATCAACTCGGCGACGTGCGACGGATCGTAGTCGTCTTCGCCCTTGTGGTAGTAGTCCTCCCGGTGCAGCAACACGACGACGTCCGCGTCCTGCTCCAGCGAACCGCTCTCGCGCAGATCGCTCAGACGCGGGCGGTGGCCCTCGCGCTGCTCCGGCGAGCGGTTGAGCTGGCTGAGGCAGACGACCGGGACGTTCAGCTCGCGGGCCAGCGCCTTGAGGCCCCGGCTGATCGCGCTGACCTCGAGCTGGCGGCTCTCCACCCTTCCCCCGGTGGTGATGAGCTGGATGTAATCGATGATGATCGCCTTGACGCCGTGCTTTGAGACCAGCCGGCGTGCCCGCGCCCGGATCTGCAGCAGCGTCGCGCCGGCGAGGTCGTCGATGTACATCGGCGCGTCGCGAAGGTCTCCGCACGCGGAAAAAAGCCGGCTGTAGTGCTCCTTGCCGAGCATCATCCGCCTGAGACGGTGCAGATCGATGCCGGAACGCGACGCCAGGAGCCGCTCGACGAGCTGGTGCTTGCTCATCTCCAGACTGAACACGCCAACGCCGTCACCGCGAACGGCCATGTTCTCGGCGATGTTCAGCGCCAACGCAGTCTTTCCCATCGAGGGTCTTCCGGCAATGATGATGACGTCGCCCGGTTGAAAGCCGCCGGTGATCTCATCGAGGTCGGTAAAGCCGGTAAGCACGCCCGTCGATCCCCGGCCGTCGCTCGCCTGGAGTTTCTCGACGACCTCCTGGACGAGGCGCCCGAGCACCTCGACCTCGCTTTGCTCGTATCGCTCGGCGATCGCGAAGATGCGGGCCTCGGCCGCGTCGAGGATCTCCGACGCGCTGTCACGACTCTCGAACGCCAGTTGGAGTATCACACCCGCCTCCTCGATGAGGCGGCGCACCATGGCCTTCTCGCGCACGAGGCGCGCATAGTGAACGGCGTTGGCAGCCGTCGGCACACCGCTGGCAAGTTCCACGAGGTAGTCCTGGCCGCCGACCGCCTCGAGAATGTCACGATCAACCAGGAGCTGGCTGAGCTGGACGATATCGAGCGAGGCGTTGGCATCGTACAACTCGACCATGGCGTCGTAGACGAAGCCGTTGGTGGGCTTGTAGAAGTCCTTGCCGTCCCTGATGATGAACGTGGTGTCCCCCAGGACGCGCGGTTCCAGCAGGATCGAGCCGAGCAGACACATCTCCGCCTCGATGGCGTGGGGTGGAAGCTGCTCGAAGAGCCGGGCGATGCGCCGGGAATCGGCCCGGGCGAGGCCGGCCGTGGGCGATGTGCTCATGATGACACGTCAGGATACCCGCTACCGGGCGCCCACCGGCTCCGGCGTGCGTTTTCGCTTCTCTCGCACCTTGGCGCCGTTGCCACGGTCCTTCTCGCCCTTGACCGCGGCGCCGTCCTCCAAGGCGATTCTCATCAGGCGACCGACCTTGAACTTGACCGTCTTCTTGGCGGGGACGGGCACGCGCTCGAGTGTCTTGGGATTCTGGGCGATGCGCTTGGCGCGGTGACGGATCTCGAAAACGCCGAAGTCGCGGAACTCCAGCCGGTTGCCACGTCGCAATTCATCGATGACCTTGTTCAGGAAGCATTGCACCGTCTTCTTCACCACGACGCGTTTCTGGTTCGTCTCCGCGGCGATGCGGTCGATGAGATCTTTTTTCGTAGTGGTCGACATGTCCAGCCCCCTTTTCACGACTGTGCAGCCATCCCGTCAGGGACTCCAAGTATGCCAGTTCCGCGCAGCGGTGTCAAGGACAACTCTACCAAGGGCAAGATGTTACCACAACAAAAACAGCATTCGGCGAATCCGCCGCAGGGGCCCGTCATATGGGCGGATCGAGCGATCGCTCAGTCGCTGCCGCGCGTCGTGAGCGTACGAACGTACGTCGTGGAATACTCCCGCGGACGGCCGTTGTTGGTGCGCCGGCGGTCATACGTGATGATCACGGCCCGTCCGCCGGCGGCGATCGTCGGCTCGTCGATATTGAGCGGCCCGTCGTTGCGCCCGTACTCCCACGCGGCGGCATCGGGCGGTGTCGCCAGGACGAGGCCCGGCGCAACGCCGGCGGCGAAACGACTCGGCGCGGCACCCGCACCGGTCCCGCAGCCGACCACGGTCAGGGCGGTCATCGCGGCCAGAATGCCCGGAAACAGCACCGGCTGCTGGAATATCCTCTTCATCGAACGTACCTCCACCCAACAGGATACAAACCCCGCGCCAAGGGGCCGTCCAGCGCCGTACGCCGGTTTTTGGCGGATTCCCTGATGCCCGTACGCGACACGTGCGTGGCGTGGACGCAACGACCGGGGACGGGGATGGCGCATGGCGGGCAAGGCGGGTAAGATCGTCCCTTGGTCCGGAGCGGCATCGAGACACGCCCCATGAACATCATCATCTGCGGCGCCGGACAGGTGGGCACGCACGCCGCGGAGGCGCTCGCCCAGGACGACCACGAGATCACCGTGGTCGACCGCGACCCCGAGCGGTTGCGGTCGATCTCCGACACGATGGACGTGGCGGTCCTCTGCGGCAACTGCGCCGAAGCCGAGGTGTTGCGCGAGGCCGGCGGCGAGGACGCCGACATGCTGCTGGCAGCGACGCCAATTGACGAGGTCAACCTGCTGACGGCCGTGGTGGCCGGGAAGATCGGGACCTCCAAGACGATCGCACGGGTCCATCACGGCGCCTACTTCGACAACCGCGGCCTCAACTACGAACTGGATCTCGGCATCGACCGCCTCATCTGCCCGGAATACTCGACGGCGCTGGAGATCGCCAGCAACCTCCGCAACCCCGGCTCGCTCGCCGTGGAGAACTTCGCCCGCGGCACGATCCAGATGCAGCAGCTTCCGGTGGCGAACGACGCCACGGCAATCGGCAAATCGCTCTCGCAACTGGCGCTGGCGGGAACGCGTCTCGCCGCCATCACGCGCAACCGCGAGGCGTTCATTCCGGACGCCTCCAGCGTGGTGCAGCGCGGCGACACCGTGATCCTGGTCGGGAACGAGGCGGACTTCCTGGAGGCCCGCAAGCAGTTCCACGACGACAAGGCCGGCCGTCGCCGCATCGTGCTCATGGGCGGCACGCCGATGGCGGTGTGGCTCTGCCGCAAGTTGCGCGATCGCAACTTCTCCATCCGCCTGTTCGAGATCAATCGCCGGCGGGCCGAGGAGCTCGCGGAGAAACTCGACTGGGTCACGGTTCTCCAGGCGGACCCGACCCAGCGCGACGTCGGCGTTGAGGAGCACATCGGCCAGGCCGACGTGTTCATCGCCCTCCGGAACGCCGACGAACAGAACATCATCGCCTCGGTGCTCGCCAAGACCTTCGGCGTCACCATGGTGATCGCCGTGGCGCACAGCTCGACGTACCTCGATCTCGGCTATCACATCGGCGTCGATCGCGTGTTCAGCCCCAGCCGGGTCGCGGCGAAGGAGATCCAGCGGATGCTGGACGAGGGGCCGCTGCGAAAGCTGGAGACGCTCGCCGACGGCGTGGTGGACGCCTATCAGGTGCGCGTCCGCATCGAGGGCGAGGCGGTCGGCCGGAAGCTCAAGGAAATCAAGCTCTCGCCGAACTGGATCGTGACGGCGATCCGCCGCGGTGACCGGGCGTGGGTCCCCGGCGCCGACGACGCGCTGGAGGTCGGTGACACGGCGCTGCTCGTCGGACGGCACGGCACCGAGCAGCAACTCAAGAGGCTGTTCATCGGGGACCGCGCGGGATGAACTTCCGGTACGTCCTGAAGCAGCTCGGCCTGCTGCTGCTGGTGCTCAGCGGAGTCCTGCTGGCGATGGGGTTCGTGTTCTACGTCGTCGAAGCGCTGCTTCACCACGACGTGCAGCCGGCGGCGCGGTGGGCGGTCGCCGCCAGCGGGCTCATCGGGGGGCTCCTGGGCCTCGGGCTGTGGTGGACGGGACGCAAGGCGGGTGGGCACCTGGGTCGCCGCGAGGCCTTGCTGCTGGTGGCGGTGTCCTGGCTGGTCGGGGCTGCCTTCGCGGGACTGCCGTTCTTCCTCTGGGCGCACTGGCCGGGCACCGACGCGGCGCCGGATCATCCGTTTCGGAATTTCTACGACTGCTACTTCGAGTCGATGAGCGGGCTGACGACGACCGGCGCGACGATCCTGTCGGACATCGAGTCCGTGCCGCCCAGTCTACTGCTGTGGCGGGCATTCACCCAGTGGATCGGCGGGCTCGGCATCGTCGTCCTGTTCGTGGCGGTACTGCCGTCGCTGGGCGTCGGCGGCAAGCGGCTCTTTCAGATCGAGGCGCCGGGGCCGGCACCGGAGGGGCTGCAACCGCAGATCCACCAGACGGCCCGGGTGCTGCTGTACATTTACCTGGCGCTCACCGCGGCCGAGATCCTCGCTCTGCTCGTCGCGGGCATGTCCTTCTTTGACGCGGTCTGCCACACCTTCACGACGATCGCCACCGCGGGGTTCAGCACGAGAAACGGGAGCATCGGTGCGTACGACAGCCTGGCGATCGACATCATTCTCATCGTGTTCATGGTGCTGTCGGCCGTGAACTTCGGGCTCTACTTCGCCCTGCTGCGTCGCCGGTACGGCACGGTGCTGCGTGACCCGGAACTGCGCACCTATCTGATCCTGCTCGCCGCCGGTGCGACGGTGATCTCGCTGTGCCTGTTGCGGCATTCGATAACGCTGACGACGGGCGACCCCATTCCGGTCGGAACGGCGTCAGCGATCCGCTACGGCGTCTTCACGACCGTCGCGATCGGCACCACCACCGGCTACACGAACTGCGATTTCGACACGTGGCCTTTTGCGGCCAAGGCCGTCCTCGTGGCGCTCATGTTCATCGGCGGCTCCGCCGGCTCGACTGCCGGCGGAATCAAGGTCATTCGCATCTGGATCGCGTTCAAGATCCTGCTCTCGGAGATCGAGCGCGTGTTCCGGCCCCACGTCGTGCGGCCGGTCCGCGTGGGACGAGCCGTCGTGGACGATCAGCTCAAGCTGGCGACGATTTCCTACATACTCGGCATCGTGGTGCTGTTCGCCGTCGGCTCCTTCGCCGTCATGGTGTTCGAGCGGTTCAACCCGGCAACGACGTGCGACTACACGACCGCCGCAGGTGCCAGCATCGCCTGCCTGTTCACGATCGGCCCGGGCCTGGCGCAGGTCGGGGCGATCGAGAACTACGGCTGGATGACCCCCTACAGCAAGATGCTGCTGGCCCTGTGGATGGCACTGGGGCGGCTGGAGGTCTTCGCGATCATCGTCCTGCTCACGCCCCGGTTCTGGCGCGAGGACTGAGCACGGTCCTGCCATCGGCCCAGGGGGAGATTAAGACAGTGATCCTGAACACGCCGGCCGCGATCGCGGCGCTCAGGATGATCGCCGCGGCGCCCGACCCGTCGCGAACACTGGAACGGACGGACCTCGAGGGACTGTCATGGCGGTCCGTGGGTCCCGCCAACAGCAAGAGAGGTGTGGCACGGTTGAACTCGCGAAGCGAGTTCGGCCGTGGTTGGACGTAACTTCAGCGGGAAGAGGTGGATCACGCTAGGTTCCTGCTCATCGGCGCGGTAGGCTACGGACCGGAGGTCCGGATGGGCGACACGCATCCAAGGAACCATGTCGTACTGTGCCTGGCGATGATCGTGGTGCCCGTGGGCACCGCGCCGGCGATCGGGCAGGTCGAGTTCGTCGAGGTCGGCGCCAGCCGCGGCATCGAGCCGTACTGCATGGCGAGCGGCATGGGTGGCGGCGTGGCGGCGGCGGATTTCGATGACGACGGCGACATCGACCTCTTTGTGCCGAACGGCCTCGGAGTGCCGGACCAGCTCTACCGCAACACCGGAGACGGCCGGTTCGAGGAGATCGCCGCGGCGGTCGGCCTCGCCTCGACCGCCAGCAATCGCTGCGCGCTGTGGCTGGACTACGACGGCGACCACGACCTCGACCTGCTCGTCGCGGGAGACTGCTGGCACGCGATCGGCAAGTGCGCCGACGGCACGTCGCTGAGGCTGTATCGCCAGGACGACGACGGTCTCTTCGAGGACGTCACCGTGCAGGCGGGTCTCTTTGGTCAATGGCTCACGCCGGACTTCACCCACGCGGCCGGGCTGTGTGCCGGGGACCTCAACAACGACGGCTTCCTCGACGTCGTGCTGAGCGGCTGGGATGCCCGGTTGCGGCTGTTCATCAACAACACCGATGGCTCGTTCCGCGAGACGGCGGCACGTTCGGGTATCGGCGATGTCGAACGGCTGTACTGGCAACCGGTCATGGCCGACTTCAACGGCGACGGTCTGCTCGATCTGTTCGTCCTGGTCGACTTCGCGGCGAACGTCCTGTTCGTGAACCAGGGCGACGCGACGTTCCTCGAAGCGGCGGGCCCCGCCGGGCTGGACAACGCGATGAACGACATGGGCGTGACCATCGGGGACTACGACAACGATGGTGATCCGGACCTCTACATCACCAACATCTACCAGGACAGCGGCGGCGTCCAGCAGCACAACGTGCTGTACCGCAACGACTCCGCCGGCGATGTGCTCAGCTTCACGGACGTGTCCGGGCCCGCCGGCGTGAGCAACGGCTACTGGGGATGGGGAACGACGTTCCTGGACGCCGACAACGACGGCATGCTGGACATCGCCGCGACCAACGGCTGGTTCGGCGCGGCGTGGATCAACGATCCCTCCCGCCTGTTCCGCAACGCCGGGGGCGACCCGGTCGTCTTCGACGACGTCTCGGAGCAGGTGCACTTCGATGACACGAACTTCGGAAGTTCGCTGATCGGCCTCGACTACGACCGCGACGGCGATCTCGATCTGCTCCAGACGTGCGTCAACGGCCCGCTTCGCCTGCTCGACAACCGCCCGGTCGCACCGGCCGCGCAGAACCGTTACCTCGTCGTCAGGCCGCGGATGCCGGGCCCGAACCACCGGGCTATCGGGGCCGTCGTCAGGATCTCCACGGACGACGCGAGCATGATGCGCCTGGTCGGCGCCGGAACGAGCTTTCTCGGGCAGGAGCCGGCCGAAGCGTTCTTCGGCGTGGGCGAGGCCGTCTGGGCCCGGACCGTCTGCATCCACTGGCCCGACGGGTCGCATCGTGCGCTGGCCGGCGTCGCGACCAACCAGGTCCTCACCGTCCAGGCCGACGGCAACCCCGCGGACATGAACGGCGACCAGACCATCGGCATCGTCGATTTCCTGCTCCTGCTGGCGGCCTGGGGTGCGTGTCCCGATGCGTCTCACCCCTGTGCAGGCGACCTGGACGGGGACGGAAGCGTCGGCGTACTCGACATGCATGCACTGCTGACGGACTGGGGATAAGTCCGTAGAAAGAGGGTTGGGCTCGGGGCGGACTGCTGTACCATGCCAGCACATCGGGCGACACTTCTCAGGAAAAGGAGAACCGGACCATGAGGACTCACTTGGTCTCTCGCGCAGGCGTGGCGGGTATTGCCCTGTTCGCGACACTCGCCGTTGCCCCCGGGGCATCCGCAGGTCCCACCGGCGCGTGCTGTTTCATCGACGGCCATGGGCGTCCTGGACTGCGACATACTCTCCGCGGCCGCCTGCGCCGCGCTGGTGCCGCCCGGCGTGTACCAGGGCGACGACACCAGTTGCGGGCTCTGCGCCTTCGTCGACTGCACGCAGGACCCGGCCAACTGCCAGGCAGCCAACATCCCGCAGTTCCCCGGCGGCGTGATCCTGACCTCCGCCCCGACACGCGACAACTTCGTGCCGACCATCACCCAGACCATCACCTCGGTCTGCTGGTGGGGCGCCTACATCAGCGGCGGCGCCAACGAGGAATGCACGCCGCAAGCGGGTGACACCGTCACGATTACCTACTTCAACAATGTCGAGGGCTTTCCGCCCACGCCGGGCACGGTCCTCGCCGGCCCCTTCGACATCACCGCGACGACGACCAGGGTGGCCACCGGGCTGGAATTCGGCCTCGGCGGCTTCGACCTTCCGGTGGCGGAGTTCGAGTACACCGCGACGCACCCACCCGTCGCGGTCTTTGTGGATCGCTGCTTCTGGCTGGAGATCGTCATCACCCCCTTCTTCCCATGGGACTGCGGCGGCGACAATGACGGCAACGCCGGCATCGTTGACTTCCTGGCACTGCTGGGACAGTGGGGTGGCCCCGGCACCTGCGACTTTGACGGCGGCGACGTAGGCATCACCGACTTCCTTGAGCTGCTCGGACACTGGGGCCCGATCTGCAACTTTTTCTGGGAGGTCTCGCCGGAGGGCATGGACCTCCTGTCGATCCAGGAAGACCTGGACGCCAACGATTTCGACATGGCGTGGTGCATCGACCAACCGCTCGACGACACGTTTATCTGCCCACCGGTCCCACTGGGCTGCCAGAACGCCAAGAACACCTGCCTGACGACCAGCCCCCTGACCGGGTGCAACAACGCGGAGTGCTGCACCCTGGTGTGCGAGGCATCGATATTCTGTTGCACTGTTGAATGGGACCAGAGTTGCATCGACATCGCGGCGGTCATTTGCATCCCGGAGTTCGCGTCATTCGACCTCGCCAGCCCGGATGGCTTGTGGACTGCAAGGATCAGCGCCAGCGGGCAGATCCTCGACCTGTTCCCGCCCGATCAACCGAGACTCGACAACGTTTTTGAAACGATCCTCTACGAGGCCACCACCGCCGGCGGGAACCTCTCGCGGCCGCTCGACGCCAACTTCGTGCTCATCGAGGCGGACATTTTCGACGGCGGATCGCGCTCCGTCGCCCGCCTGGAATCGGTCGACTCGGACCTGGTCATCGAGATCGAGAACACCATGATCGACGGCCCGGCCGGCGGCGTGCTGGTGACGGTCCGTTGCGAGAACACGGGCCCCGATCCGATCGACTGCAAGATCTTCTACTACTGCGATATGGACATCAGCAACGACTTCGACGACGACGAAGCCACGCTGGTACCCGATCCGCCCGTCCCGGCGCTGATCGCGATCGAGCAGATCGACTGCAACACCAACGCCCCGGATCCATGTGACCCGGGCGTGGACGGGTTCAAGCCGCTGTGGTTCGGCGGCTGCGGCCCGTACAAGAGCTGGGAGATCGACACCTTCGCGGCGCTGCGCGCCGCCCTGGACGGCCCACCCGGTATCGCGCAACTGGCCAGCGCCGACGGGACCTCGCCCGGTTCGGACGACCACACCGCTGCGCTCAGCGGCGAGACGGTGACGCTGCTGGCCGGCGAAATCTCGGAGATCAGTTTCGGCATCGGCGGCGTGGGATTCACCGCCCCGGGGTGCGGCCCGTAAGCCGTCCGGCATCCGAGCGGCCCAGACCGAACGCTCGTGACCCGCTGCAAAGCGGGTCACGAGCGTTCTTTGTCGGGCCGGCGGTCAGGCAAAGAACGCAAGATAGGTCACGACGACGAACGCGCATGGAAACGCCACGCGCGAGACCCCATCGATCCGCCGTGCCAGCCGTTCCCTTTTCTGGGCGATCCTGGCGACAGCGACCGCTTCCACCATGCCCAGGAAGACGAGGATCGTCGCGCCCATGATGAATATGTCCAGCCGCGTCAGGTAGGAGATCCGCGGCACGAGCTGTCCCAGCAGGAACCGGTAGGCGATCAACGTGAGCACGGCGGTCGCCGCCAGGCCGATCTGAGGTCCGAACTGCGTGGGGTCGATCCAGAAGACCAGCCACGACATGAACACGATGATGGTCAGCGGCAGGATGATCTTCCAGAGGTAATACGCCGTGTGCCGCCGGACCTCGAACTCGTAGGAGAGCGAGGGCAACTCGGTGCCGCTGGGCGCAAAGAAGAATGACCCTGTCACGGCGGTCCCCTCGCCGACCGAGGCATCGACGAGCGAGAAGTCCGGCGCCCGGCCGGTGACGCTCTCGTCGATGATCAACTCGAGTTCGTCGGTGCTGTAGCCGGCCGCCAGGAACCGGACCATGATCGTGTTGCGGTCGAACGGGAAGTCGTGGAGATCCAGCCTCGCCGTCAGCGTCCCGTAGTAGCGCTGCCTGTACTGGACGTTGCCGTCCTCGTCCACCTGGAAGACCTCGGGCCAGGTCTTCCAGAGCCTCCGCGCGTTGAACACCATGAGCCTGGGGTGCCAGATCTCGTCTACCTTGAATGTGCGTACACCCGGCTCGTCCGTGGCCAGTCGCGGATCGTGCCACCCGACGCGAACCGCGAAGTCGGCCGTCATCGACTGTTCGACATCGTTGATCTGCGAGATGTCGAGGATGTAGAGCCCGACGTACACGCGCGTCCGCCCCGCCTCCGGGGTCGGCCGCCGGAGCGTGATCCGATTCGGGATGCCGGCGGGCGTGTCGGTCTGTATCTGCGCGGTCAACGGCGAGGCGATGACCATCGACAGGGCACTCAACCAGGTGAGCCGGAGCATGGCTGGGACTATATCGACCGGGCCGGCGGTTACCTCTTCTTCTTTTTTTCCCGCCTCTGATCGCCCCACATGATCTCGTCAAGCAGGTCCGGTTGATCTCTGGCGTTGGGCTCATAGGTATCGATTGATCTCGAACCGAGGCCCTCGGCCCGGATGACGCGCTCGTAGCACCCCGCCGAAGACGCAGCGAACCCCGCCAGCAGCAGTATCACCGTGACCATCCTGGGAGCGCGGCGACGCATCTGCGCAATCCTAGCGCGCCGGACGGGGAGAGATCGCGCAGGCCGCGCGGCCACCCCTGGCGACGTACTGCTGGTGGTACTCTTCGGCCCGCCAGAAGGCCCCGGCCGGCGCGATCTCGGTGACAACCGGACCGGCAAAGCGGCCGGACCTGGCGATGGCGTCCCTCGACAGCCTCGCGGCGTGCTCCTGCTCGGCGCCGTGGTGGAAGATCACCGTGCGGTACTGGGTGCCCGTGTCGGGCCCCTGCCGGTTGAGCTGGGTCGGATCGTGGAGGGACCAGAACACCTCCAGGAGCTGTTCATAGGAGACCCTGCCGGAATCGAACTCCAGCCGCACGACCTCGGCGTGGCCGGTACGCCCGGAGCAGACGTCCTTGTAGGTGGGGTTCTCGAGGGTCCCGCCGCTGTAGCCGACGACGGTCGAGGTGACCCCCTTCTCCTGGCGGAATGCTTCCTCGACTCCCCAGAAGCATCCGGCGCCGAACGTTGCTGTCTCCATGCTGCTCTCCAGGGGTCGTGCGAGGAAGTATAGAATCGATCGCGGTCTTTCCGCCAGCCCGGCTCCCGTGCCGAATCCAAGGGAAAAGGCCACGCCCATGATCAAGCCGGTCTCGCCCATTCCGACCACCGCCGTGATGCTGACGCTGGCGATCGTCGCGGCCCCGGCCGCGGGCCAGTCATTGCAGCAGCGGATCGCCGCGGTCCGCGATCAACAGGAGCAGAAGCAGACGCAACAACGGGGCGCGCGGGTGAAGATGCTCCAGTCGCTGCTGTACCGGGACCTCACCGTCGACTTCGACCGGACACCGGCCCGGGATGCCTTTGACTACCTCGGGACCACGCTAGGCATCAATCTGGTCGTGCGATACGCCGACGACAGGGTCGGTCACGGGATCGACCCGGCGCTGCCGATCGTTCTCTCGGTCCGGGACGCGCCGGCCATGGTCGTGCTCGAACTCGTGCTGGAACAGTGCTCGAGCGTCGAGCAGTGCACCTGGCAACTCCGCAAGGGCTTCCTGGAGGTCGGCACCAAGGAGCGCCTGAGCGTGCCGGCCGCACGCGTGCTCCGCTGGTACGCCGTGGATGAGCTGATCTTCGAGCCGCCGGACTTCGACGACTCCATCGACCTGCGCCTTGACCACGTCTTGCCGGGCTACGGTGGCGGGTACGGCGGGTACTCCGGCGGCGTGCTCGGTGGCGGCGGGTACGGCGGATCGATCAGGTTCTCAACCGGCGCCGGCGGCGCCTCGCCCAAGGCGCAGCGCGTGCAGTCGCTGATCAGCTTCATCACCGACATCGTCGAGCCGACCGCGTGGACGCGCAACGGCGGCGACCAGGCGTCGATCAGCTACCGGGACGGAATGCTCCTGATCAACGCGCCGGGGTACATCCAGCGGCAGGTCTTCGGTCACCCGAAGGTGCCGCCGCCGGACACGGTCACGCCCCGCGAAGAGTAGAGCCGGTTGCCACCTCTTGGCGGTATCATGCCGCCGGTCACCAATGCCCACTCGACGAGCCTTTCTCGGCGCGATGTCCCTGCCGGTTGTCGGCCTGGGGGCCGGTCCGGCATTCCGGCTGAACCCCTCGACGGTCAACCTCGCGGCACTGGCGGCCCATCCAGGCGCGGACGACGACGTCGCGCGGGACGAGGACTTCTGGGGCGACGTCGCGCGTGCCTTCACCGTCGATCGCAGCATGATCAACCTGAACAACGGGGGTGTCAGCCCCGCGCCGGCAACAGTCCAGGAGGCGATGAAACGCCACCTCGACTTCTCCAACTCGACGCCGGCCTCCGTCGCGCTGTGGGAGATTCTCGAGCCTCGCCGCGAAAGCGTCCGGCGGACGCTGGCGCGCCACTGGGACGTCTCCGCCGACGAGATCGCCTTCACGCGCAACGCGTCGGAGAGCCTTCAGATCTGCCAGTTCGGCCTGGACCTCGAGCCCGGCGACGAGGTGCTCGCGACCGACCAGGATTACCCGCGCATGCTCAGCACGTTCAGCCAGCGCGCCCGCCGCGAGGGAATCGTGTTGCGGACGATTTCCATCCCCGTCCCGTGCGAGGACGACGCGGAGATCGTCCGGCGGTACGAACAGGCCATCACGCCCAGGACCCGGCTGATCCTGGTCTGCCACATGATCAACCTCACCGGACAGATCCTGCCGGTGCGCCGCGTCGTCGCGATGGCGCGGCGGCACGACATCCCCGTCATCGTGGACGGCGCCCACGCGTTTGCGCACTTCCCGTTCACGCTGAGGGAACTCGACTGCGACTACTACGGAACCAGCCTGCACAAATGGCTCTTTGCGCCGCACGGCACCGGGCTGCTGTACGTCAGGGCCGATCGCATCAAGGGCCTGTGGCCGCTCATGGCGGCCGATGAGACGCTCGACGCGGACATCCGCAAGTTCGAGGAGATCGGGACGCATCCCGCGGCGAACACGCTGGCGATCGCCGAGGCGCTGACGTTCCACCAGAGCATCGGCGACCACCGCAAGGCCGCACGACTCCGGTACCTGCGGGACCTGTGGGCGGTACGGTTAACCGAATACAGCGATCGCGTCCGGCTGCACACCAGTCTGCGCGGGAACTTCGCGTGCGGCATCGCCACCGTGCAGATCCAGGGGATTGATTCCGGCGACCTGGCCGTCCGGCTGCGGCGGCGGCACGGGATCGTGGTGAGCCCGATCCATCACGAACAGTTCGAAGGCATCCGGGTCAGCCCCAGCGTCTACACGACCCTGGAAGAGATCGACCGGTTCGCGACCGCGATGGAGACGGCGATACGGGACGGACTCGGCTGAGCACCGGACAAAGACACCGGATTGTTCCAGAATAAGTTGAAATCCCGACCAGCGGGTTCCATATATCTCAATGACCGTGCACGAATGTGCATGGTCATTTGAAGCAGGGGGAGCAGGCTTCCTGCCCCCCCTGCGGTCTACTGTTCTACTGCTCTGACCGCGCATCATCGCGCACGGTCACGTCGCGAGGAGCACCCATATCCGTGCAGACGGTCACCGGACGATTGCAGGACCAGACGCTCGACTCCACCGATCGCAACGTCGCGATGTGGATGCACGTCTCGGTACTGCTGGCATTCCTTGTCGTCGGGCCGTTCGCGGGCGTGGCCCCGCTGGTGCTCTGGCTCATCCGTCGCGACAGGTCACCCTTCAACGACGATCACGGCCGCGAGGTCGTGAACATGTCGATCACCGGCGTGATTCTCCTGGGCGTCGGCATGGTGACGGGGATCGGGATGCTCCTGGTGCCGATCTGGTTGATCATCGCCCTGATCGGTCTCATCCGCGGCGCCGTCGCGGCGAGCAACGGCGAGTACTTCCGTTACCCGATGACGATCCGGTTTCTGAAGTAGCGGTCGCTAGCACGGCCCCCACGCGGCCAGCAGCGCCAGGAAGTCAGTGATCCCGACACCACCGCCGTCGAAGTCCGCCGGCACGTTGACCATTCCCCAGAACGCCAGCAGTTCGAGGAAATCGGTGATGCCGACCATCCCGTCGCCGTCGAGATCCTGGGGGCACGCGTTCCGAACCGTCGCGGTATACGCGGACCCGCATGCCGCACCGTCGACGAACTGTGTCGGGCGGATCACGAGCCAGTAGGTACCCGGCTCCAGCGGCCAAGAGATCGACATCGGCACGCACTGACCTGCCTGGGTCGTGGTGAAGACCAACGGGTTCGCACACCCGCCCGCCGAGTCGTAGATCCAGATCCGTGCAGGGAACTCCGCTTCGGCGGACCACTGCAGTTGCATCGCGGTGTCGATGGTGATCTCGTACCAGTCGGAATCGGGCTGGATGTCACCCGGGATCTCGAACACGCCGCTCTCGCCGCAGACCGTGGCGCCCAGCGCAATCGGCGAGAACCGCTGCAGTGCGGCAGCGCATCCGCCATTGAACTCGTCCTCGTACCCGGCGAAGCACACCGGCTCGCCTTCGGGGATTCCGCCGGGCGGGCAGGGCGTCGTGCACGGGCACGCCGAGCACAGCGTGTCGGGACCGAGCCAGTTGCCGCCGAGCGCGGTGCAGTCGGCCTCGATCTCGACCGAACACGTCGCACCACCGAAGCAGCACGCGCCGAGGATGGTCCCGCAGGGCGGATCGACATCCGCGCACGCGGTCTCCGGCGTGAACCGCAGGCTCCCGCCCACGCAGTCGGTGATCTCGACGTCATCGCCGCAGGAACCCGTGGAATCGTCGCAGCACGCCCCGAAGACTCCGCCAATGGTCCCCACCAGGCAGACCGCGAGATCGAAACTCTGCGCCGACGGAACGCAGTTGTCGCAGTACGACTCGCCCCCGAAACCCGCGCTCATCCACAGGAACCAGCATTCCGGGTCGCCGAGGCCGACGATGGAGATCCACCCGTCGACCAGGACGCACGGCACGGAGAGCGTCGCCCCGTACTCATTCAGCTCGGCGCCGAGATACAGGATCCCGGTCGGTGTCCGCGTCGCCACGACCGTGTACGAGCAGACGAGCGGACCGGGAACGCCGCCGGCGTCCTGGTGGAAGTTGATCGTGAACGTGGGATCGATCTCGACACACTCGACGAAGTTGTTGCCGCCGACGTGATCCAGGTCCAGCCCCCACCACGTGACCGACTCGATGGTGCCGGCGACACCCGAGAAATTTTCCCATCGCTGCAGGTTCGCACTGAGCTCCGAAGTGCCGGCGATGAAGTTGTCCGGCTCGTCGCGTTGCTGGGCAAAGAGCGTTCCGGGGGGGCAATCGTTGCAGGGGTTGGTCGCGCAGTCCTCTCCCGGCACGAACGTGACGTCCGGTCCAACACACAGGAACTGCGGAAGGTTCATACAGTCGTTGGTCGAGCAGCATGCGCCCAGCACGCACGGCCCCTGCCCGCAGTTCGTGCCGGGGCCGAGCCAGTTGCCGGGCGTAATGGCGCAGTCGCCGCCCGAAAGGTCCTGGCAACTCCCGTCGGCAAAACAGCACGCGCCGACACCCGCTTCGCACGGATCGTCGAGGCAACTCGTCCCGGCGCCGGCGAATGTGCGTCCCACACTGATACACGAGAAGGCATCGGCCTGGTTGCAACTCTGTTCGAAGCAGCATGCTCCCACGGCGCACGGGTTGCCGGTGCAGTCTTCGCCCGGCAGGAAGACGCCGCCCTGCGCACTGCACGCCGCCAGGTCGGCGGCCGGCAGACACGAGTCGAACGTACAGCACGCACCTGTTCGGCCCGCGGCGGGTGAGGTACACGCCATGGCAACGACGACGACCAGTGCCCCCACGACTGTGCCGACACGCCGGTTCATGCACTCACCTCCCGGTCTTTCTATGCACTACGCAGCCCCTGGGCCAGGACCTCTCGCAGCGGGGCGAGGTGCCTCTCGAACCTGCGCCAGCGCCCCATCGAGCTGCGGTAGATCGGCCGGTTCACCTGGTCGCGGCTGAGCGTGAGCACCTGGCGATTCGACTCGAAGAAGCGCACGCACCGGTCGTCCCAGTCGAGACCGCAGAACTCCAGCAGGCGACGGACGACACCCTCCAGGTCCTGAACGAGCTCTTCGTAGACCAGCTCGAACATCGGCTCGTCCAGCACCTCCCGCCAGTGCTCCATGAGCGCCAGGTAATCGTTGTAGTACATCCCGAGCGCCCGCAGATCCCCGAACACCGCGGGCGTCCCGACGGGGAACCTGTTCACGTAGCAGGAAACGCAGGTGTCCAGCGGGTCACGCCGCGTGTGGATGATCCGGGCCCGCGGCAGGATCGCCCCAAGAACGCCCAGATGCGCGAAGTTCGGCAACTGCTTGTCACAGATCCGTTGGGCCGACGGCGCGAGGCTGCGAAGACCGTCCAGGTACGTCCTGCCCAGCGCATCGACGTCGTCGGGCTCGAGGTCCCGGATGCATTGCGGATACGGCAGCGTGGAACCGATCCGCCGGCTCATGCCGGAGACCAGGTCCGCCAGGAGGGAGAGCTCGCCGGCGCCATGCGCCTTCGGGTGCGCGTCGATGATCTGCTCGACGAGCGTCGACCCCGATCGATAGACACCGACAATGGCGACGGCAAGCTCCGAGTCGATCGAGGCTCGCGGCAGGGCCCGCATCGAATCGCGATCGAAGATCCTTTTAAGGGTGTCGAACGACTCGCTCACCGCGGCCGAGTCGACGGGCGCGGGGTCCGCCTTGTTGCCGCGCGTGTACGCCTCGAATGCCTCGTCGTAGTTGCCTGCTTTCTCGTGGGCGGCACCGAGAGCGAACCACAGGCTCTGGCGGATCGGCCAGACAGCCTCGTCTTCGACGTGCCGCGAGGCGACCTCGATCGCCTGTTCGTAGTCGCCGCCGCCGGTAGCGGCCGAGGCCCAGGCGACCGCCATGCTGATGTCTTCGGTCCCCGCCTCGACGTACGGCGCGAGTAGTCGGCGGGCCTTGTCCGGGGCGCGGTCGCGACAATGGACGTGCGCCTTGCCGGCAAGGGCGGAAGAACACCCCGCGTCGAGCTTGAGCGCCTTGTCGTAACGCAGCAGCGCCAGGCGGTTGCGCCCCGCCGTCGCCAGCACGTCGCCGAGCTTGACGTGATACCTGACGACTCTCGGCGCCAGCGCCACCGCCCGGGCCAGGAGCGTCGCCGCCTGATCGTGCCGCCCCCGCATGCTCTCGAGTTGGCCCAGCTGCGCCATCGCCTGATGGCTTCGGGTGTCGGACTCCAGGATCTGCCGGCACAGGAGCCTCGCAGCGTGCATGTCGCCGGCGTTCAAAAGGTCCAGGACCTCGCCGATCGCGGTGTTCCGACGAGACACGGTCACATCGGCTTGTCTTCGATCGTCTGGTCGTAGACTTCCAGCAGCTTCTCGCGATCGAAGATCATTTCCTGCCGGGTGAGGCCGGTGATCTGGTAATGCGGGGTCAACTCGATGGCGTCGCAGGGGCATGCCTCCTCGCACATCCCGCAGTAGATACAGCGCAGCTCGTCGATATCGAACTGCTTGGGGTATTTCTCACGGTCCGGCCATGGAGACTCCTCGGCGACGATGTGTATGCAGTTCGCCGGACACGCCGTCGCGCACATGAAGCACGCCACGCACCGGACGCGGCCGTCCTCGTCACGGTTGAGCCGGTGAACGCCGCGGAAGTTGTCGCGGAACAACCCACCTTCCTCGACGGGGCGGTCCTCCCGCTTCTCCTCGGGGTACTGCACCACCCAGATGTTCTTCTTCGTCTTGCCGTCGCGGCCGACGTTCTGGAAGAGGTGCCGCAGCGTCGTGCCGAGTCCCTGCAGGATCGCCGGAACGTACAGGCTCTCGGTCCGATTGAGCCGGGTCGGCGTGACGTCGATGATGTCCTGGTCGCTGATGGTCATGTGGCGGCCCGGGGCCCTTATGTCTACAGTGTACCAGCGAATTCGAGAAATACTTCACAATGTCGCCCGGCACGGAAACCCAGGGTCCCTCTCGACGTCATGAGTCGGACGCCGAGATCCGGGTGGGCTGGAAAATGAGCGGCCTGGGCATGGAGGTCGCGGCCCAGGTAGCGGCCGGAGCCATGCTCGGCTGGCTCTACGACCGGTGGCGCGGCACGGGGTCGACCGGCCTGCTCGTCGGGGCCGTTGCCGGGATCGCGGTCGGTCTCTGGAGCCTGGTCCGGGGGGCGTTGAAACTCAACCGCGAACTGGAGCGTCACAGCCCCACCGCGGGTCGAGCCGTCGCCCTGCCGCCGGACGAAGAGGACCCGGACGACTGGGAGCGCGACGAGTGAACCGATGACTGCCAGCGCGATCCACGACC
>JADFOJ010000083.1 GCA_022562915.1 Planctomycetota bacterium
CACGGTCTCAGTGGTCCTGACGACCCGGGCGCCGGCATCATGTTCATCGACACCGGTACCACGTGGATCCCCGACCAGTACGTCAACCTGACGATCGATCACGACTTCCCGGCGGGGACGGTCACCGTCTCCTACGACAACATCGTCATCTACACGATGGTGGGCCCGGCCTTCGCAACCTCCGTGCAGGAGGTGGTGTTGTTCGGTACCAACGGCGGCGCCGGCAGCGGCCACGTCGACTTCGACAGCTACGACGTTGTCGGCGTTCTCCCGCCGACCGGCGCCTGCTGCAACACCGACGGCATGGACTTCTGTGAGATCCTCGACCCGTTCACCTGCGGTGCCATCGTGGGCGCGTTCTATCTCGGCGACGACACACTGTGCGCAAACTGCCCGCCCGTGCCCGATTCCTGCGGCCCCGGCGCCGGTGACTGCCTGGTCCCCCACCTGGGGCCCGGCTGCGACGACATCGAGTGCTGCGCCCTGGTCTGCGAGGCGTTGCCATTCTGCTGCTTACCTGGCTTCGACTGGGGTCCAGACTGCGCCGCGGCCGCGCTCGACACCTTCTGCGCGCCGGATCTCACCTGCGGCGATCCGCTGGCGGGCTCGTGCTACGGGATCAACCAGACGCCGGCCTGCAGCGACGCTGCATGCTGCGAGCTTGTGTGCGCCTCGAATCCAGAGTGCTGCGCAGTCTCCTGGGACCTCACCTGTTTCCTGGCGATGCTGGCTCAGTGCGACCAGCACCAGGTCATCTTCGGCTTCACGTCCGATGATTTCGGTTCTTCCAACGACTGCGCGGCCGGTGAGACGATCCTCACGACACAGTACGTCAACACCCACTCCGTCGTGTTCGGGACCGCGGTTGACACAACTTCAACCCGTCGGTCGTCGTCAGCGGAGATCACCCGGCATGTAGCGGCACCTGCCGCTCGTTCGGCCTGCCCGCGGCCGGCACCGACTGGTGGTGCCAGTTCAGGCTCGGCAACGGGCCGGGTGTGCCCGGCTTGCGTGCCGGCGTGGACTCGTTCACCGCCGAGGTGTGCCTGACCACGGCGCCGATCGGAACCGTGGTCCTCGAGGGCTACGACATCGACCTGGCCGTCGTCGCCACCGCCGTGAGCACACAGATTGGCGCCGAGACGTTGACGCTGACCCCGCCGCCGGAGGTGCTGATCTCGTACGTCCGCCTCGTCGCCGGCGATCCGGGCCAGACACTCGGGTTGTCGATCGCATGGATCGATTACCCGGAGGCGGTCGCGGTCGAGCAAGTCGGCTTCAACCCGCCCGATGAAACCCCCGCCGCCGGCGAACCGAACTTCCAGGCGGTCGGCGATCTTGACGGCGACGGCACCACCGATTCCGTGGTGGTGATTCCCGACCTGAACCCCGAATTACCAGGCTCGATCCAGGTCTTCCTCAACCAGGGCACCGACCAATCCGGTGTGTGGCAGGGCTTCGTGCCCAACCCGCCGATGACCGTGGGCCCCAACCCCGGCGCCGTCACCGTCGGCCTGTTCAACCTCGATCCGCACCTGGACCTGGCGGTGACCAACGCCGCCGACGGCACGGTGTCGATCCTGTTCAACCAGGGTCTCGGCGACGGGTCATTCCTGCTGGTGGACACGGTTCTCGTCGGCAGCGTTCCGACGGACGTGGTGTCCGACGATTTTGACCAGGACACCTTCACGGACCTGGTGGTGACGCTCGGTGGCGACGAGACCTTCGTCGTCCTGGTCAACGACGGCGCGGGGAACTTCACACTGCTCGGCGCTCCGGAAGTACCCAGCTTCGCGCTGTCGCCGCGATCCATGGTCACCGGTGACTTCGACGGCAACAAGTGCCCCGATGTTGCCGGGTCGGGCAGCGTCACGGCGGCGAGCGGACTCGGGGGACAGGTCTTCGTCGCCCTCGGTCAAGGCGACGGGACGTTCCTGAATACGCTGTTCGATGTCGGGGCCGACCCGCGCGACATCGCCGCCGGCGACCTCGACGGCGACGGCCTTCCCGACCTCGTCGTGCCCAACTTCGCTGACGCGACCGTTTCGATCCTGGTCAATGACGGCGCCGGTTCGTACCTGCCCCAGGTGACGGTGCCTGTGGGCCTCCAGCCGGAATCAGTCGAGGTCGTCGATCTCAACGCGGATGGCGCCAACGACCTGGTGGTGGTGGCCGTGGACGACGTGATCGGGCCCGCGGTCCTGGTACTGCTGAGCACCGGCGAGGGCCTCGCGTTCGACGCGCCGCTGGCATTCGGCGTGGACGCCAACCCCAACACGGTCGTCAGCACCGATCTCGACGGCGACCAGTTGCCGGACCTCATCACGGTGAACGAGGATCCCGACCAGGAGACCGGCGGTTCGGTGACGGCGCTGCTGAGCGTGCCCCCGCCGCCGCCGCCGTGCCCGTGGGACTGCGGCGGTGACGACGACGGCGAGGTCGGCATCGTGGACTTCCTGGCACTGCTGGGGCAGTGGACTGAGGTTGGTACGTCGTGCGATTTCGACGGCGACGGCACGGGCATCGTCGACTTCCTGGCGTTGCTGGGCAACTGGGGTCCGTGCCCGTAACCGCGGCATCCTCGAGCTGCCGATCCTGCTCGGGAACCATGGGGTAGGCGAGGCGTCGTGCCTAGAGTCGAAGCGATCCGGCGTCGGTCACGTCGGGGAGGGCGTGCCATGAGACTTCAGAGACCGGCTTGGATTCTCACGTTGTCCCTCGTTCTGCACCCCGGCAACGCGTGGGCCGGTGGCGACCCTCCCGACTTCGTCCTCCAATGGGGTTCCCTCGGCACAGGGGACGGTGAGTTCTCGGGACCGCACGGAATCGAGGTGGACAGCGACGGCAACGTCTACGTTGCCGACACCGGGAATAACCGAGTCCAGAAGTTCACGAGCGACGGCTTCTTTCTCGCCAAGTGGGGGTCGCCGGGGGCCGGCCCCGGCCAGTTCAACCATCCCCATGGAATCGGCATCGGCCCGCTGGGCAATATCTACGTGGCCGAGACCGGCAACAATCGGGTCCAGAAGTTTACGCCCGACGGGATCTTCATTACGCGCTGGGGTTCTCTCGGGAACGGCGACGGCCAGTTCCAACACACGCACGGCCTGACGGTAGACGACAACGGGTCTGTCTTCGTCGTGGATCGGGACCTGAATCGGGTCCAGAAGTTCACGTGTGACGGAACCTTCATCACTTCTTGGGGAAGCCCGGGGGTGGGAGACGGAGAGTTTACATCGCCCAACGGCATCGCAGTGGACGGAGATCTCAATGTCTTCGTCGCCGACAGCAGCCCCCGCATCCAGAAGTTCACGAACAACGGGGTCTTCATCCTGTCCTGGGGGTCCGCCGGCGCGGGGCAGGGCCAGTTCAACTTCCCCCGGGGGCTTTCGACTGACGACATCGGCAATCTCTTCGTCGCCGACCGGAACAATCACCGCATGCAGATGTTCACGGGCACCGGCGTCTTTCTCACGTCATGGGGCTCGTTCGGCGCCGGAGAAGGTCAGTTCAACCTTCCATACGCGGTGAGGGCGGGTGCACGCGGCGTAGTCTACGTGAACGACTCGAGCAATCATCGGCTGCAGAAGTTCGCCTTCACAGCCCTCTGCCCCTGGGACTGCGACAGCGCCGAAAGCGCCGATGGTAACGTGGGCATCGTTGACTTCCTGGCTTTGCTCACCCAATGGGGCGGCCCCGGAAGCTGCGACTTCGACGGCGCGGGCGTGGGAATCACCGACTTTCTGGAGCTGTTGGCGCACTGGGGCCCGTGCCCGCAACCGTCGACGTCAACGACGTCCTCGATCTACTCGCAGCATCGGGTCGCTGTGCGCAGTCGATCGCGCTACGGTTACAGTGGGCGGGTTCCACGGACGTCTGGGGCAACGGCCGGTCGCGGTCCCTCCCTGGCGCGACAATGTCATCGACGAGGTGCCAGATGCAGAAGCGGATCTTTGCTCTGACGGTCCTGATCGTCCTGGCCGTCTCGACCGCCCAGGCCGACACCATTCATGTCGATGCCGCCAACTGCCCAGGACCCGGCGACGGGTCGGAGCTGGACCCGTACTGCTCGATCCAGACCGCCATCGACAACGCCGTGGACACGGATGAGATCGTCGTCGCTTCGGGGATCTACTTCGAGACGATCGATTTTCTCGGCAAGGCGATCACGGTGCGCAGTGCGGACGGGCCGGAGGTGACGACCATCGATGGCACCGGCTTCTTCCACGTCGTGCAGTGCGCAAGCGATGAGGGGCGGGACACGGTGCTGGACGGTTTCACCATCACCGGTGGCGATGGCAGCGGGTTGCCCTACCCAGACAACGCCGGTGGCGGGATGGCCATGTTCGAGAGCGGCCCGACGGTGACCAACTGCACGTTCAGTGGGAATGCCGCCTGGGCCGGGGGCGGGATCTTCAGCGACGGCGGCAGCCCGACGGTGACCAACTGCACGTTCAGCCTGAACTCGGCAGACTACGCCGGGGGCGGGATGTTCAGCGACGGCGGCAGCCCGACGGTGACCAACTGCACGTTCATCGGCAACACGGCCGCGGTCACCGGGGGTGGGATGTCCAACTTCCACAGCTGCCCGACGGTGACCGACTGCATCTTTACTGGAAACTCGGCCGGCGGCGGCGCCGGCGGCGGGATGTACAACGACGGGGAGATCCCGGTGGTGACCAACTGCACGTTCATCGAGAACTCGGCAGACGTCGGCGGCGGGATGTCAAACGACCTCAGCGACCCGACGGTCACCAACTGCACGTTCGTCGGCAACTCGGCCCGCCTCGGCGGCGGGATGATCAACTACGGCGGCAGCTGCCCGACGGTGACCAACTGCACGTTCAGCGAGAACACGGCCAGCTCCGTCGGCGGCGGGATGAACACCGGTAGCGGCGACACCCCGACGGTGATCAACTGCATCCTCTGGGGCGACAGCCCGGACGAGTTCTTCGGCACCGGCACCGTGGCCTACAGCAATATCCAAGGCGGGTGGCCCGGCACCGGCAACATCGACGCCGCCCCGATGTTCGTCGATCCCGACAACAGCGACTTCCGCCTCCAGACAGGATCGCCCGGCATCGACGCCGGTCACAACTGGGCCATAGCCGGGATCACCGACACCGACCTTGACGGTAACCCACGGTTCGCAGCGGACAGGATCGACTTCGACCCCGGCTGTGGAATCCCCGTCGTCGTGGACATGGGAGCCTACGAGTATCAGGGCGAGCCGTTCCCGGTGAAGCTCGGCGACATCGACGGCGACGGCATCGTCGGGATCGTGGACTTTCTCGCCCTGCTCGCCGGCTGGGGGCCTTGCGTGGAACAGTGCTGTCTCGCCGACCTCGACCTCGACGGCAAAGTCGGCATCGTGGACTTCCTGACACTGCTGGCCAACTGGGATTCGCGTCCCTGACTGATCGATCGCGGTGGGCACGGGCTCTCGTCGCTACGCTCCTTCGACCGTGCCACCCACGTCCGGCAGTGACGCGACGATCCGGCGGATCCACGCCCGGTCGAACAGACCTGTCTCGATCGCGTCGTGCATGCTCGCGGTGAGATGCAGCTCCAACTCGTCGGCGCCGAGTCGATCGGCCTCGCTGAGAATCCCTTTCTCCATGAAGTCGTCACGCATTTTCTGAGTGTTCTTGCTGTGCCATCGCTCGATCCGACCGCCCTCCAGCCCGCTGAGCAGCCGGACCGGATCGTTCTTCACTTCCACCAGCAGGCTCGCCACATGCGGCTCGAAATGCGGGGTCACCGCGTCGGTGTCCAGAACGTCCTGTATCTCGATCGGTTTCGACCGGCCCTGCCGCCAGTCGGCGAACAGACGCTGCAGCGCGAGGCGTGCCGCCTCCAGGCGCTGTTCGGTCCGCTCGTCGATGCGCGGCGGTAGACCGCCGGCGTATCGGCGATAGGTCCTGAACTGGCCGAGTGTCCGGATGTTCCTGTCCAGGAGAATGTGCAACTGCTCGCAGTCCTCGACGACGTGCCAGGGGTGGACCTGGTCCACCGTCACCCGGAACGGGTCGAGTCCGGGCGCGCCCAGCGTGTGGCCGTACTCCTCGTGGCTCTGTCCGTCCGGCACTGCGATCCGCGGGACCTCGACGGACCGGATAGTCAACGGCATCATCTGCGCGCGGCTGCCGGACCTGATGGCGCCGAGATCGATGAGCGTGAACCCGACCTCTTCTTCGCCTTCGAGCCGAGCGCGCCACTTGCCCGCCTCGTCGTGCTGCGCGGTGAAGTACAGGATCTGCCGGCCTTCCCGGGCGATCTCGACGAGCGCGTCCATGATCTCGCGCACGCGATCGTCGTCACTTGTCCCCAGTGTTTCATCCATCAACAAGGGCAGGCAGTACCGCTCCTGCTGCTCGAGGAAACCCAGCCGGACCGAGAGCAGCAACTGGACGCGCTCGCCGGTCGAGAGCTCCTGGAGGGTCTTCTCGGCGGCGTCAACCGAGTCGTAGGCGCGGAACATGCCATCGTCGGTCGGCGGCAGAAGCTCGAAGCGCCCCGCGGTGATCCGGGCAAAGAGCCGGCGGGCGCGGGTGAAGACCTCCGGCGCCGCGGTCTCGTGCACGGTGGCGCGGATCCGGCTGAGTACCAGGTCGCCGACGGCGCGCTGCTGCTGGTCGGCGCGGGCGTCGCACAGGTCCTCGCGAGCGGCCGTGAGGGCGCGTCGGGCGTCGGTGACCTCGTGACCGGTCCGTGCCCGGTCGATGTCGCTCCTGATGCGCGTGACGGCCTTGAGCAGATCATCGCGGCGCGCGGCTGTCTGCGCGTGCTCATCGCGCCGTGCCTTGACCTCTTCGATCGGCAGCGTCAGCAGGTCTGCGTCGTCGGCAAGCCCGCCGGCCGCCTGTTGCACGGCGCCGCGGGCCTCCTGGAGACGCTTCTCCAGGTCGACCAGGCCGTCGAGTTGATCGAGCAGCTCGCGCAGGCCGGACTCGTCTCCGTCGGACAAGCCGCGGTCGGTGAAGAACGCCGATCGCGCGGCCAGGGCTGCCTCCAGCTCCGGATCGATGCGGTCCTTGATCGCTCCGGCGGCCCGGCGGCGACGGTGGACCGCCGCGTCCAGCTCCTTCAGTCGGTCAATTGCCCGGCCAACGCCGGAACCGGAATCGGGTCGGGCGATCCGGAACGCCTGTACGAGTCCGCCCGCTTCGTCCGCCAGTGCGGCGATCCGACCTCGGTTCGCGGTGATCCGCGTCTCCTCGCCGGCGAGCGCGTCGTTCGCGTCCCGCCATCGCCGCAGGTCGGAGGCAAAAAGCGGGAGCCACGCGTCGTCGCCCGGGAGGACGATGCCGAGAGACTGCTGCAGCGCATCGCGTTGCTCGGAATGATCCTGCTCCCGCTCGGCGAGCCGGCGCTCCCGGGCGTCGAGTTCCTCGTGCTGCCGGCGATGCAGACGGGAGGCCTCCAGCACGGTCAACTGCGTTGCCAGCTCGCGGAACCGCGCGGCGACATCGTCCGCGGTCCACGCTTTCGGTGCGGGAAGTTGACGCTGCTCGTATCCCCGGCGGAATGCCGCGCGCTGCGAGCCCTCGCGATCGCCGTGCCTTCCAGCCAACACGAGCCACGCCAGCATCGCAAGGGGCACGATCGCGACGAGCCCCAACAGCGGGTGAACCAGCCCCGGCGCGACCGCCAGGATCGCGCCGAGGAGCGCAAGCCCGACGATCGCCCATCCTCGCCCACGGCCCGCCGGGGGCCCGGCGCCGGAAGCGGGCTCCGCCATCCAGTCCGCGAGATACCGGAGGCCGTCCCTGACGGTGTCCAGTTCGTCCCCGTCCGGCAACGAGTCTCGCGGTGGCAGTGTCGTGCGCCCCGCCTCGATGGCAGCCCGTTCCCCTGCCAGTTGGTGCGACTGCCGGGCAAGCGGCTCTGCCTCCGCGACGGTGACTTCTCCGGTCAGCGCGTCGAGTTGCTCCGGCGTGAGCGTCCCGCCGAGTCGTCGCAGGCATTCATCGCGCGTGCCGCGGTGCCGTGACAGTTCGGTTTCGGCGCCGGCGACGTCCCGCTCGTATGCAGTGAGTTCATCGGCGATGTCCACCAGTCGCCCGAGCGACGCCGGCGGAATCCCGACGTCCCCGATATCGAGGTCGCCGATCACCTCGGAGGCCTCGTCACACTCCTGTTGCCGCTCGTCCCGTGCGGTCTCGAGCCCTTCGATCCGCTGGTCGTGACCCCTGAGCGTGTCCGGGTCATTCCCATGGCAGGCTTTCAGCTGGTCCACCGGCATCGCCTGCCGCTCGCTGTGCAGCGCGTCGACCTGGCCGCGTGCCACCCGGTGCGCGATCGCCTTGTCGCAGAGGCTCTGGAGCCGCTCCGCATCCCGCGCCGCGGCGAGCTCGCGTTCCCGTTCGGGCAGATCCACCGTGGTGCGTTGCTGCAGGTCGCTCTCGGCGGCAATGGCACGTTGGAGCCTGTCGCGAGCCGTCTCGTATGCGGCTCGGCGCTTGTTGGCACCGGGGGGGTTGCTCCGGAACTCTCCGGCCGCGGCGACCGAGTCGAGGTCGAAGCCACCGGCCATGGCCCTGCTCACCTCGGCCGCGAAGAACTCGTCGTTGCCCGTGCTGGCCACCAGCTCCGGCAGCGCGAGCAGGTAGCGATGTCGCGCGTCATCGGCCCCGATGTCCGGTGGGGCCGAGTTCGCTCCGTCACGCAGCCACGTCGGCAGTCCGGCGTCGATCTCGGCGTGCCAGCGCTGCGCCCCCAGCATGAACCTCGCGGTAATCCCCGGCTTGAGCGTGCCGACGGCGCCCGGCCACAGGATCATCTGGATCGCGCGGGCCATGGTCGTCTTGCCGCAGCCGTTGGGGCCGAACACGACGGTGATGCCCGGGTCAAGATCCGTCACCTCGAATCCCTGGCCCTGGCGGATGCCGGGCATCCGGTGTACACCGATACTGGTCAACTGGAGCCGGTCGATCGTCACGGCTCGCCGCCCTGCTGCTGAACGAGCTGCCCGATGATGAAGTTGAGCTGCTCGCGGACGAGGAGCCGGCTCGTGTGTTCGACCGCCGACGGGACGTCCTTGACGGCCATGTACTCCCGGTCACTTGCGACCTCGTTCATCCGATCCGTCACGCTCGCGAAGAGTTCCTGCACCTGCGGCGCGTCGGGCGTCGTCTGGACGGCGTGCAGCAACGCCGCGGCGACCGCCAGCGGCGTCGAACCGCGTGCCAGCGACTCGAGGTCGATCTCCGGCAGGACCTCCGTCTGGATCTGATCGATTCGCACGGCAAGGCTGCTCGTGGAACCGGTGTAGTCGAGCAGCGACTCAGAGAGCGCCGCGAGCCGATCGAACAACGGCGTGCGGCCGGTCAGCCGGAGCCGCAGCGACAGTGCCAGCAACCCGTCGCCGGACTCGAGCGCGATGCGCTGCTCGGCGTCTCGCACCTCACCGAGGAGCGTGGTCTCGAACCCGGCGTCGTCGGTGACGCCCGTGAGGTCGATCTCGATGTCGTCGTACCGGCAGCAGGACATGGGTACCTGCCGGGGCGCCTCGACGCGACCGGCATCGATCTCGAACTGCCAGGGGCCGTGCACGCCTCGTTCACCGACACCGAAGTCCAGTGCCTGCGGCGAGCCCGGGTACAGCACGAAGGGCCCGGCCTGCTGGTACAACTGCGGTTTGTGAATGTGGCCCAGCAACCAGCCGTCCACCGGCTGGGCGGTGAGCCGCGCGAGGCTCAGCGGCGCGTAGCGACTCGCCGAGTCATCGAGGTCGCCGTGCACGACCCCGAGCACCGCGACGCCGTGTCCGGGTGCGGCGGGGTAGGACAGCACCGGATCGTTCTCCACGACCTTCGCCGGGAAGGACCATCCGTCGACGTGCAGCACGGGCCGCCCGTCGACGGTGATCGTCTTGCGCTGCCACCGCCCGCCGCGGCCCAGCAGCGTGAAGTTGCCTTCGTCGCCGAGCGCGTCCGCCAGGCGCGGCAGGACGTCGTGGTCGTGGTTGCCGGAGACCGCCAGTGTCCTGACGTCGTGATTCGCCAGGCGGCGCAGACCGGTCTGCAGCGGCCCGATCGCCTCCCAGAACTTGTTGTCCTCGTCGGCGAGGTCACCCGTGAGAATGAGCAGGTCGACGTCGTTGTTGACCGCGTACTCGACGATCGAGTGCCAGCCGTTGACGGCGCGAAGGGTCTCGCTGTCGGTGGGGATCGATTTCGGCAGGCGCGTCGAGGTGCGCCCGATGTGAAGATCGCCGGTGACGAGTACCCGCAGAGACATGCGACGCCGTATTGTACTGTAGCTTCGGAGAATGACCCATCGTGAAAATCGCACTGGTGCAGCAGAAGGCGTCGGACGACCGTCAGGCGAACCGGCAGCGAGGGCTGGACGCGATCACGCGCGCCGCGGGCCGCGGCGCCGAAATAGTCTGCTTCGCGGAACT
The DNA here is from genome assembly GCA_022562915.1 of Planctomycetota bacterium. Lineage (GTDB taxonomy): Bacteria > Planctomycetota > Phycisphaerae > Phycisphaerales > SM1A02 > JADFOJ01. Next base: position 10,406 of record JADFOJ010000083.1, read on the forward strand.
CTGCTTCGAGCCGTTCTACCCGCAGGAACCCGCGACGCCGGCGAAGCTCGATCTCGCCGAGCCGATCCCCGGCCCGACGACCGACCTGTTCGCCGCCCTGGCGGCCGATCTCGGCGTGGTGCTCGTGCTGAACCTCTTTGAGCGCGACGGCGATCGCACCTACGACGCGTCGCCGGTGATCGACGCCGACGGCCGGCTGCTCGGGGCGACCCGCATGGTCCACATCACCGACTACCCGTGCTTCCACGAGCGGGGCTACTACGCGCCGGGTGACACGGCGGGCCCGGTGTACGAGACCGCGGCGGGGCTCATCGGCGTCGCCATCTGCTACGACCGGCATTACCCCGAGTACATGCGGGCGCTGGCCCTCGGCGGCGCCCAACTGGTCGTCGTCCCCCAAGCCGGCGCCGTGGGCGAGTGGCCCGACGGTCTGTACGAGGCGGAATTGCGCGTCGCGGCCTTTCAGAACGGGTACTTCACGGCGCTGTGCAACCGCGTGGGGCGCGAGGGGCGACTGGAGTTCGCCGGCGAGTCGTTCGTCTGCGATCCCGCGGGCCGGACGATCGCCCGCGCCGGCGAGGGGACCGAAGAGGTGCTCGTGTGCGACCTCGACCTCGACGAGGTCGCCGGGAGCCACGCTCGCCGCCTGTTCCTCCGCGACCGCCGGCCCGAGCTCTACGCGGACTGGCTCGGCTAGAGAACACGGAAAACGGGGCGATTTTCCCATGCGATTCCAGGACAGGTTGGGCCACAATAGGTCCATGAAGACGAAACCCGCATGCATCGTGACCGGCGCTGCCGTGGCGTGGGTGGCCGCCGTCATTCCGGCGACGACGCCGCCCGTCTCGGCAATGCCGCCCTTTCTCAACGAGTGGCAGGACCTGTACCCCGCCTCGCTGACGGACGACAACCTCGACAACGGCGGTGGGTCATCCTGCCAGGTCTGTCACGCCGGACCGTTCGGCGGTCCACCCTGGAATGATTACGGCTGGAGCGTCCATGAAGAGTTCGACGTCAACGGCGGGGACATCGTTGCGGCCATCCTGGCCGTGCAGGACCTGAACCCGGACAACGATCCGACCGCGTGCTCGAGCATCGTCGAGATCAACGCCGACACGCAGCCGGGGTGGACGGACGGGCCAAACAACACGTTCCATTTCCACGACGGCTCGATACAGGAGAACCAGCCGCCGCCGGCGGACGTTCTGGGTGATCTGAACCCGTCAACGTCGTGCTGCCCGGCGGACCTCGACGGTGACGGAACCGTCGGCATCACGGACTTCCTTGCACTGCTGGGGGCCTGGGGTACGCCCGGCGGCGACGTCGATGGAGACGGCACCACCGGCATCACGGATTTCCTGGCGCTGCTCGGCGCCTGGGGATCGTGCTCCTGATCGACCGGTATCAGTCGTAGCCGAATGCGGTGATGAACGGTGCGAGCGTCTCCGAGATCTCCTGCACCTGCGTCGCGTAGTTGCGCCATCGCCCCACCGCGCGCCGGTGAATGCGTTCGGACACCGAGGTGAAGCTGGGCGTGGAAACGAATCGCTTCCGGGCCTGTTCGTGGAAATTCAGGACGTTCTCGTCCCACGGCACGCCCAGGAAGTCCAGGAGTCGCCGCGCCTGGTTCTCGAAATCCTCCACCGTGTCCTCGTATCGCACCTCGATGAAGTCGAGCGTGACGATCTCTCGCAGGTGCAGCCAGAGATCCATCACCTTGGCGTAGTACGCGGCGGTCTGCTCCCACGCGAGAAAGTTGATCATGGCCGTGTTGAGCCCGAACCGCTGCATGAAACAGCTCAGGCACACGTCGCGCGGATCCCGCAGGGCCACGATGATCCTGGCGTCCGGGAACACGACGTTGATCAACGGCAGGTCGACGATGTTCAGCGGCAGCTTGTCGACGAACGTCTTGCCGGCCAGGCTCATGGACATGATCGACTCGGCATGCTTCCAGTACGTGGATCGGATCCGGGCGATGTCGTCACGGTCGAGCTGCGGCAGCATCCCGGGTACGTTGGACTCCGAGAACCATGTGGACATCTCCGCCCTGGTCGCACCGAGTATCTCCCGCTCGTCGGCGGTGACGACGTCCGGGTGAGCGGCCATGATCTGCTCCGTGAGGGTCGTTCCGGAGCGTGGAAAGCCGACGAGGAATGTCGGGCCCGGACGGCCATCGTCGACCGTCTCACGTGTCCATTTCGACAGGAGTTCCTTCGTGGCGACCGCCTTGTAGTCGTCCACCCGGTCGAACGACACACTGCGGTCGATCACCTTCGCCTCCGGTCTCCCGGCCGACGCCGCGCCGGCCTTCTCGAACGCCTCGAAAGCGGCGTCGTATTCCCCGAGCTTGTCGAGCACGAAACCAAGCTCCGTCAGCGCCCGGTGGACGAGGTCCTGGTGCAGGTCCCTCTTGAGGACGCCCTCGAGCCGGCGCCGCGCGTCGGCCAGGTCTCCTTTCTGAAGTTGCAGTGACGCCAGGAAGATCTCGGCGTTGGCGGAGTCCGGGTCGACCGACAGTGCCTTCCCGGCCGCCGCGATCGCCTCGTCGAGCTGGTGCATGCGGTGGTGACAGTCCGCGAGCATCCGGTAGCCGGCCTCCTTGGTTGGATCCAGCTTGATCGCGCGCCGGGCGCTCTGCCGGGCTCCCTCGACGTCGCCCGCCTGCATCAACAGGTAGCTGAGAAGCACGTGCAGGTGGGCGTGGCGATCCTGGACGCCGATTGCCCGGCGCAGCAGTTCAATCGCCTGCTGCGTCCGACTCAGCCTGCCCAGCAGCTCCGCCAGGCCGTACAGCGCGTTGACGTCGCGGGGCGATGCCCGGAGCACCTTTTCATACAGTTGGCGGGCCTGGTCGAGGCGACCGGCGTGCGCGTGGTCCGCCGCGACCTGGACCAGTTCCCGCTGGTTGGGCGGCGGCGCCGCCTGCGTCCGGGGCTGCGTTCGGGCGGCCTTGCCCATGCAGCACTTCTTGTACTTCCTGCCGCTGCCGCACGGGCACGGGTCGTTGCGCCCGATCTGGCTCGCGGTATTGGCCACGGACCATTCTAGAAGTCGGATCCCTCGCCGTCGTTCAGGAACCTCTTGAAGCGGGGGTCGCCGCGCAGACTGTCCAGGTCGGAATCGGTGCCTGTCGCCGACGAGAGGTCGAAGCCCGCCTCGCGCGACCCTTTCAGTGCGTCCAGTGCATCGTCGGTCCGGCCGGTGAGGGCGTATGCGCAGGCGAGGTTGTACAGCGAGATCCCCCTGGTCTGCTCGAAGGTCGCCGATCGCCGGTGCGCCTCGATCGCTTGCTCGTAGTCCCCTCGCATGTGCAGGCAGTACGCCAGGCCGAACCACGACGCGGGGCTGTCCGGCTGCTCCATGAGCAACGCTTCGTACGTGGTCACCGCCGCATCCCAATCGCCGACCTGCTGGTAACGTCGTGCCTGGTCGAGCGTCGCTGTCGTCGGTCGAGGTCCGGAGGGTTCGGGCGCCGTGGACGGCCCCGGCGCTGCGGTCCGGTCGGCGAGCCAGCCCTGGAGTTTCTGCGCGAGCGAGGCGAACCGTTCGTCTCCGGCGAGCGTCTCCTGGAGTCGGCCGAGCATGGTGTGGGCCTGGACCGTGAGTTGTTGCACGATGGCGGAGAACCGTTGCCCGGCCATGGGGGCACGCTGGTCCAGGAAGCTGCGAATGCGGGCGAGCACCTGCTGGATGGCGCCGGCCGGACCCGCCGGCTCGCGAGCCAGCATGGGCACAAGCCGGGGGTGACCCTGTAACGCAACGAGATCGGGGTCGCTCTCGACCCGGCCGCGCAACCCGAAGCCCGAGGCCTGGGCATCGGCCAGCGCATCCAGAGCATCGTCCGGACGATCCAGCAGCGCGTACGCGCAGCCGAGGTTGTACAGCGCGATGCCGTGATAGTCGTCGAACGTGGACGCCGTGCGGTGCGCCTCGACGGCGTCCCGGAGCCGGCCCGCGGCGTGCAGGCAGTACCCCAGGTTGAACCACGCCGTGCCGTTGTCGGCGTCGTGCCCGACGACCAGCTCCCAGGCCTGGGCCGCCTCGGACCACTGCCCGGCCTGCTGGAGGCTTCGGGCGAGTTCGGCGCTGGGGGGGTCCGCCTGGTTCGAGTCCTGCGCCGGCGCCGGGCTGCCGAACGACATGACGGCCAGGCACGCCACCGCGACGGGGTGCCGTATCGATTGAATCATGGCCGGAGTCCTCCTCGGTGGGGTCGCCCACCCCGCCGGGGGGATTATTGGGAAAACGACCAGGATCTGTCATTCGTCGCCGAGCCATTGCGACGGGTGGTTGCAGATCTGCTCGAGGCGGCTCAATAGCGCCGGCACCACGCCGCGGCGCTGGATGCCTTCCAGCTCATCGAGTTGCCGGGCGGGGTGTCGCTCGCGGAGCATTCTGCTCATTGCCGGCGACTGTGTCAGACCAGGCGAAAACTTCATTTGTTCTGGTTTATTCGTAGCGGATGCCTTGCCAGACTTTCGGTATCTGTTAGGATGGCAGAAACACCGGGAGGTACCATGATTGCAACCGATTTCCGAAGCGCCGAAACGTTCGAATTGCCCCTGACACTGACCGGCGGGCTCTCAGCCGACGAAGCCGATCGGAGGGTCGCCGTCGCCCTCCGTGCCGGCGATATCGGTGCGAGGGCGCTGTCGTTCTATCTCGTGTGCCTGGCCGAAAGCGGCGGTTACCAGCAGTTGGGGTTCGCCTCAATCGAGCTCTACGCCGAGACGCGGTATCACATCAGGCCGCCGACGACGCGCAGCTACGTCGCGACGGGCCGCGCGCTGCGCGAGCTGCCCGCGATCGACCTCGCGTTTCGGGAGGGACGGCTCTTCTGGACCCAGGTGCGAGAGCTCGTTCGGGTCGCCACGGCCGAGACCGAGGACGAGTGGATCGAGTGGGCGGCCGATCGCTCCGCGCGGCAGATCGCCGCCCACGTCGCCCGGCGCCGCAAGGGTGAACGGCCGTCGGATCCATCGAAGCGGCGGATCAGCGACGTGTGGTTCCGGCCCGACGGACGCATGAACGCCGCGCAGTGGGCGAAGTGGACAGCCGCGCGGCAGAAGCTCGAGGCCGAACTCGACCGGCCCGTCACCGACGCGGAGATGTTCGAGCACGCCGCGGACCTGTTGCTGGGGTCCAGCCCCGACGGCACCGTGGCGGGCCGGACGCCCGTGAACCACACGCATTACACCATTACCGCCGTTCACTACCTGCGGACCGGCTTGACGACCATCGACATCGACGGGCTGCCGGCGTCGGTGGACGAGGAGACGGCCCGGAAGATCCTGGGGCACTCCGACCGACCCAACCTCGTTCCGCCGCCGGACGAGTACCACGTGGACGACCCCCACGAGAACGACGGCCCGGAGGTCCCGCTCCAACAGAGGGACATCCC
>JADFOJ010000138.1 GCA_022562915.1 Planctomycetota bacterium
GGCGTGGCCGCGCCGGCGGAGCGCCGCGCCGCCTGAGGAGGATTTAGTGCCGGTTTGATGCCCGTGACGAAATCCGCTTGGCGGATTTCCGGCGCCGCCGCCCGGCCCGGGGCCGCATCCGGGCTCGCGGGCCGCGGACCGTCGTGGTGGTCGAGGTCACTCGATGCAACCGTGCCGGGTACGCCGGTAGCGCCCGAGCACCGGCGCGATCCGGAGGACCCCGGCGCGACTGCGACTCCGTCGCCGGCGCCGATACACGTCGGCATCTTCGCCCCGCCGGCGCCGTCCACCGCCTCGGACACGGCGGTCGAGGACCCTGAGGCCATCGAGACCGAAGCAACCGAGCTCGATGCGCACGCCGCAACCGGCGCGCCCGACCCGGACGTCCAGACGCCCGACCCGCCCTCGGAGCGACGCGCGCCGACCACCGCGGACGGTCCGATGGTCGACGAGGTCGAACTGCGGTCCAGATCAGTGCCGAAGGTGGTGCTCCCGCCGGACGCTGCGGTCCCCGAGGTCTCGCCACCGGCGGCGCCCGAAACCGAACAGGCCGCGGCGCCGGAAACTGAACCGGCCGACATCGCCGCGCTCGACACTGCCCTGGCCGCTGACGTCGAGAACCTTCTCCAGGGCGACTGCGAAGCGCTGGACGAGCTGCTTGACTCGACGGTCGCCGAGCCGGTGCCCGCGATCGCCGAGGACGACGCGCCTGCGGTCGTGGAACCCCAGGATTTCCTCGAGATGATCGATGCCGGCGGCGACGACGGTGAAGAACCGCCCGCGGTCGAACAGGCGACCCTCACGCCGGAAGTTGTTCCGGAACCGGTTCCCGTGACGGAGCCGGGTGGCTCGGACGACGCTCCGGAACCCACGGAACTCGCGGAAACCAAGGAACCACCGGAACCGTCGGAACCGTCGGTATCCCCGGAACTATCGCAGCCCCCGGAATCCACGGAGCCCCCGGAATCCGCGGAGCCCCCGGAATCCGCGGAGCCCACGGCATCCACGGAGCCCACGGCATCCGCGGAGCCCGTCTCGCAACCCGCTCCCCGGACTCCGCCGTTGATCATCACCGTTCTTCGGCGCGTCAACTATCCCTTGCGGCTGCTGCCTCCGTCGTCGCGCGTCATCGTGGACTGGGTGGCGTGGTCATTGATCCTCTGGGTTCCGGTCGTCTGGGTGATCGCGATCCTGGTGATCGGGCGCTGAGTAGCGAATATGATGGGCGGCAGGTGAATCCGCCATGGTTCGCACCGTGTCCATCCGCCGCAGCCTGCTGGTCAACATCGTCGGGGTCATCGTCGCGCTCAGCGCGACGATCATCGTGGTCTCGGCGGTGGGCAGCCGCCGCGCAGTGAGCCGGTTGTCCGCCTCGGTCATCACCCGAACAACCGAGCAGGTCCGGCAGCGGCTTCGCAACTTCTTCGATCCCGTCTCCGGTGGTTTGCAGATCGCACGCTCGTGGGGCCGGGAAGGGCTGCTCGATCTCGACCAGCCGGAGCGTCTCGGTGCCCAGCTCTCACCGTTCATCCGGGAGTACCACCAGGTCTCGTCAATCATCATTGCCGACGGCCGTGGTCGCGAGTACATGCTCACGCGGGTCGGCAGCGGCTGGTCAAGCCGCCAGTTGAACCCGGGCGAATGGGGTCCGCGCGCCCGGGTGTCGCAGTGGACCGATGACCAACCCGAACCCGTTGTGTCGTGGCGTGAGCTCGAGTACGATCCGCGCACCAGGCCCTGGTACGAGGGAGCGGTCCGCCGTCGTCGCGAACTCGGCGGCCTTCAGGTCAGGCGGCCCGAACTGCTGCTGCACTGGACGGAACCCTACACCTTCTTTTCGAGCCGGGAACCGGGTATCACCGCGTCGCTGACGTTCGAGCCGGATGACGGTCACGGGCATGACGGGATCGATCGCGTGGTTGCCTTCGACGTATTGCTCAGCGAAATCAGCGACTTCACCTACACGCTGCGCCCCAGCCCTCACGGCGTCGCCTTCGTCATGACGGACCTGGGGCAGGTGATCGGCCTCCCGCACGACCATCGTTTTGCCGATCCACGCGCACGCCGCAGCGCCATGCTCCGCCAGGCGAGCGAGCTGGGCGTCCCCGTCGTGCAGGACGGGACGGCGGCGTACAGGCAGCAACGGATCGAGGACCGCGGTGCGTACCGGTTCACCAGCGGCGGTGAGTCATGGTGGGCCGGCGCCACGTCCTTCGGACTCGGCCCGGACCGCGACCTGCTCGTGGCGGTGGCCATGCCCGTCAGCGATCTGCTGGGAGAACTCACGCGGCTGCGCTGGACGATGATCGCGATCACCTTCGCCGTGCTCGGGGCGGCCATCTGGCGCGCGGCCGTGCTCGCGCGACGGTACAGCCGCCCGATCGAGGCGCTGGTGCACGAGAGTCGGCGTATCAGTCGCGGTGACCTGGAGCCCGGCCCGCCCATTGTGTCCGGTGTCAAGGAGGTTCGCCGTCTCGCCGAGGCGCACGAGCGGATGCGGCAGGGGCTACGCACGCTCATGAAGCTGGAACGGGACCTGCAATTGGCCCGCCAGATCCAGGAAAGCACGTTCCCCGAAAAACTTCCGGAGTTGCGTGGCTTCCAGATCGACGCCTGGAGTGATCCGGCGGATGAGACGGGCGGGGATACGTTCGACGTCGTCGGCTACCGGAACGGCGCGGCAGGCGCGCCGATCGTGCTCACCGATGGTCGGGCGGATCGAGCCGTGCTGCTGATGGCCGATGCGACCGGGCACGGGATCGGTCCGGCGATCTCGGTCACACAGGTCCGCGCGATGTTGCGCATGGCGGTGCGCTTGTGCGCGGAGACGGCAACCATCGTGCAGCATCTGAACGACCAGCTCCGCGAGGACCTGCCGGAGGGCCGCTTCATCACGGTGTGGCTGGGGAAGATCGATGCGAAGGCGCGAACTCTCACGAGCTTCAGCGCCGGCCAGGCGCCGATCCTGCGTTACGAGGCAGCGCTCGGCCGATGCTCCGTCGGTTCCGCGGACACGCTGCCGCTGGGCATCGTCAAGGACCTTGACATCGACATCGCCGATCCGTTGGTCATGAACCCCGGAGACATCGTCGCGGTGATCTCGGACGGGATCTTCGAGGCGACCGATGCCGCCGGCACGCAGTTCGGCACCGAGCGCGTGACCGAGATCATCGTGAGGGACCACGACCGGTCGCCGACGGAGATCATCGCGAATCTCCGTGCCGCCGTGGAGAGATTCACCGGCGGCGCTCCCGCGGCGGATGACCGGACCGGGATCATCATCAAGGCGACCTAGCAGCCCGTTGAAGAAGTGCTTCGATGGCGAGAGCGCGACCAGATTCGTCAGGTCAAGGAGCCGGATCGAAGGCATATCCCGGAGATACGGCGAGATTCGGCGACGCCGAGCTGGCGGATCTGGGCCG
>JADFOJ010000139.1 GCA_022562915.1 Planctomycetota bacterium
TTGAGCAGCACCGACACGCCGTCGCTGAGACGGTTCGCCACGGCGAGATCGGGGCCGTTGATCCCGTCGAAGTCGCCGACGGCCACGGAGAACGGGGAGTCTCCGGCCGGGTACGACACCGCCACGGCGAAGGTCCCGTCGCCCTGGTTCAGCAGCACCGACACGTCGCCGCTGCCCTGGTTCGCCACGGCGAGGTCGGGGCCGTTGACCCCGTCGAAGTCGCCGACGGCCACGGACTGCGGGCCGTCTCCGGCCGGGTACGACGCCGCCACGGCGAAGGTCCCGTCGCCCTGGTTCAGCAGCACCGAGACGTCGTCGCTGCCAGAGTTGGCCACGGCGAGGTCGGGGCCGTTGATACCGTCGAAGTCGCCGACGGCAACAGACTGCGGGCCGTCACCTACTGGCAGTATTGGACTCAAGAAGAGCGTCTCGCAGCCCCCCAGTGCATGCGGCGGCGAGAAGCCGAAGGCCATGGCGCAACCAACGAGCACGATCGCCGGTTGAATCGTCGTCTGCCTGATCCTGTTCGTGCCTGTGAATCTCATGGGCTCACCTCCCTGACAGCACTACACAACTATGACAACAGGGCACCGGCCGATCAAGAGTTTGCCCTTCGATCAGTCAATTTTGCCGCCATTGAGAACGCGGCGATAACGTTGACCCCCCGACAGGGAATCCCGGATGGCTTGGTCTTATTCCTCCGGAGCGTCTTCGGCCGCGTGTTGCCGCGGGTGCCGTCCGCGAGGGCCGTCTCACGAGCGACGATGCCGGCTGCTCGATCCACCATGGTGACTGCATCTCCCGTGATCTCATGGATCTCATGGGCTCTCGGAGCCGATGACGGAGTTCTCCGTGGCCAGGCGGGTCAATCGCCCCGTCGTAACGACCAGCCCGTCGCGGGCGCGGGCATGCTCCGGCGCGTCGGCGAGGACTGACTCCTGAATGGTCCTGGCGTCGGCCAGCCGGTTCTGCGCCTCGGTCAGCTCTCCGGTCTCGATCAGCGCTTCACCCAACGACGACAGGATCCTGGCGAGCTGGACTTGGAGATCCGCGTTGTCGGGGTCCGCGTCGGCCGGGGGCCTCACGACTTCGTGCGATTGTCGATACGCCCAGACGGCGAGGCTTTGACTGCCCATCTCGCGGTGCACGTCGCCTGTGTACTCGTGGCATTCGGCGAGCATCTGCTGGTAAAAGGTCTGCTCGGGATTCAGTTCGACGAGCTCCGCAGCCAGTGCCTGCCAGCGGCCGTAGGTTTCCAACGCGCCATCGTGATCACCGAGCGCCGCCTGGAGCCGGCCCTGGATCTCCCGACACAACGCCAGGTCCTGCTTCGCGGCCCGGGCGCTGGTGGGGTTGTCCCCGGCGCGCTGCTCAAAGAGGGGCACGGCCGTTTCGACATGGCGTGCGGCGTCGCTCGGTCGATCGAGCTCGATCAGCAGGCGCGCGGTGAAGTAGTGTGACAGTGCGAGGTATCTGCGGTTGCGGTCGTTGTCGGGGTAGGCCTTGAAGAGATCTTCGCGGACCTGGATCGCCTCGCGGTGCAGTTCCAGAGCGCGTTGCTTGTCGCCCAGCAGGTCCCACGCCTCTGCAAGGTGCACGAGGCCGACGCCGACATCCCGTATTGCCAGCTCGTCCTCGTACTCCGCGAGCACGCCCTTTCGGACATCGAGCGATTTCCGGTAATGGGCGCGTGCCTCCTGGAGCTTGCCCTGGCTCTTGAGTGCCGTGCCCACCGTTCCCAGTGCCAACGCGAGCCGGCGGCGGAACTTCCGGTTGCCTGGTGGCAGCGCTTTCACGATATCGAGGTATCTCGTGTACGCCTCGAAGGCACCCGCCACGTCCCCGGTGAACTTGCGGACGTCACCGATTCGAAGATGGCTGAGGGCCACTTCGTAACGCAGGTCTGGATCCTGGGGGTCCTCGTCGAGCAGCGTCTGACGCATGTCCAGCGCGATCCTGTGGTTGGCCAGGGCGATGTCGGTCCTGCCGAGCGATTCGCCGCGGTGCCCGCCCCAGATGTCGCCCACCTTGTCGTAGGCGCCCGCCAGTTCGCGGATGAGCTTGGCGTCGTCGGCGACATGCGGGCGCAGGTCCTCCAGGCATTCCTGGGCTGTCTCGGCGAGGAGTTGTTGCGCCGGTAACGACCCGGCGAGCGGCCTGATCTCGGCCTGGAAGTCGTAGATGAAGACGTGCGCCAGCTCCAGGACCTCGTCGAGCATGAGACGTGTCCGGTCGCGCTCGGCCGTGAGCGCCCGGCTGTGCCTGGTTTCGGCCGCCCAGCCGTTGGCGGCGGTCACGCCCCACCCCATGAGAGCGATCACGAACACGGCCGCGGCGGCCACGCCGGCTCGATGGCGGCGGACGAACTTCGCGAATCGGTACCCGGTCGTGTCCTGTCGCGCGACCACGGGCAATCCGTCCAGGTGGCGGGCCAGGTCCTCGGCGAACTGGTCCGCGGACTTGTATCGCCGCTGCGGCTCCTTGCGCATCGCCATCAGGACAATGTTGTCGATGTCGCCGGCGAGGCGCCTGCGCAGACGATCCGGGCGGCCTTCGCGCACCTTGGCGACGCCCTCCGGAGAGATCGTCGTGCTCATGCCCGACTCGTGCTCATCGGCCTCGATCACCTCGGTATTGGTAACGGCCGTGCTGGGCCGATCGGGGTCCACTTCGCAGATCACCCGCTCGATCTCGGCGCGGACGCGGCTCTTGAGGTGGTAGGGGCGGTGGCCGGTGAGCAACTCGTAGAGGATGACCCCCAGCGAGTAGATGTCGCTGGCCACGCCGATGGGGTTGCCGCGCACCTGCTCCGGGCTGGCGTATTCAGGCGTCATGATGCGGCGATCGACCGCGGTCGGATCGGCGCCCAGGATCGAGATCTCCGGGTTGATGAGCTTGGCGATGCCGAAGTCCAGGAGCTTGGGTATGCCGTCCCCGGTCACCAGGATATTGCTGGGCTTGAGATCCCGATGCACCATCAGGTTCTGATGGACGTAGTGCACGGCGCCGCAGACCTTGCGAAAGAGCGTCAGCCGCTCGGCGATCCGCAGTCTGTGGGTATCGCAATAGTCGTCGATCGGTTGCCCCTCGATGTACTCCATGGCAAAGTAGGGCAGGCCATCCTCGGTCTCCCCGGCGTCGTACAGGCGGGCCACACCTGGATGGTTGAGCGCCGCCAGCACCTGTCGCTCCTGCTCGAAGCGCTTGAGGATATCGCCGGTGTCCATGCCCCGTTTAAGAACCTTGACGGCGACGTGCTTTCTGAAGCGGTCACCTTCGCGGACCCCCAGGTACACCACACCCATGCCGCCACGACCGATCT
>JADFOJ010000084.1 GCA_022562915.1 Planctomycetota bacterium
TCGGTCCTGTTGTCCTCGCATGATCTGCTCGAATTCACGATCGAGTTCGACTGGCGAACCGTGACCCGGGACATCGATACGCTCGAGGCCCAGGAGCATCCGGCCGTGCTCGTCTACACCGACGAGGCGGGTGGGGAGCGCCGCTTCGACATCAAGGTGAGCACGCGGGGCCATTTCCGCCGCAATAGGCGCAACTGCAATTTCCCCCCGTTGTGGCTCAACTTTCCCAAGGCTCAGATGGCTGGAACCGTGTTCCAGAATCAGAACAGGATAAAGCTGTACAACCACTGTCAAAACGGGCGCGACTACTACGAGCAGTACGTGATCCAGGAGTATTTGGCAAATAGACTCCTGAACACCGTCACCGACATGAGCCTGCGGGTCCGGCTCGCCCGGGTGACGTATGTCGACACCGAAGGCAACGAAAATACGCTGACCAAGTTCGCGTTTCTCTCCGAGCACAAGAGTGAACTCGAGGACCGCACGAACATGGAGGAGATGGAGGTGATGGGCATGTCCGGGCGCGAAATCGATCCGCACTCGATGGGCATCGTGAGCATGTTCGAATACATGATCGGGAACGCTGATTGGGGCGTGCCGACTCTGCACAACATCATCGTGTTCGAGGGACAAGACTTCGAACACTATGCCGTACCGTACGATTTCGATTGCTCCGGCATCGTCAATCCACGGTATGCCCGGCGGTGTGCCGGGATGATCTGCACGGACGATATGCGACAGCGCGACATTCCGTGCCGCCGGCGTGTGAGGGAGCGGCTCTACCGGGGGTTCTGCGGCACCGGGAGTGACGATGAGCAGCTGGCGCAGTTGCAGCCGTTCATCGACATCTTCACGGAGAAGAAGGACGAGATCTACGCGCTGTACACCGACGTGGCGAAGTTCAAGCGCCTGCCGATGCTGCCGACGGTCGTGCCCGCCATCCATCGGTTCCTGTCGCCGAGCGTCAACTGGATCAACCTGCGAGGCGTCTTCTGGACGGCGAGCATCGTCGCCGTGGTGGTCTCGGTCGGGCTCGTGTACGCCCGTGGCGTGGACATGTTCGACACCGAGTTTCGCGGCGGCGTCGCGATCACCATGCGCACCGCGGTGATCGAGACGGTCGACGAGGGTGAACCGCCTCGATTGCTGCTGTCGCACGAAGAGGTCCAGAGGCGTGTCACGGCGCTGGCGGGTCTGCTGGATGCAGGCTCGGACGAGACGCGGCAGCGGATGCTCGCATCCCTGCGAGCCGGCGGAGTCATCGGTCGCGATGACAACGTGGAGGATCTCGTCACGGTGCGGGCCATTCTTGCGGAGATGGCCAACGCCAGCGTCCTGACGGTCGGCAGTACCGAGACCACCGGCGGCAGCCTTCACGCCACGAGCTTCCAGGTCAAGGTGGCCAGCCCCAAGGGGCTCGACTCCGAGAAGACCTCCACCGGCGTGGTGGTGGCGGCGATCGTGGCGGAGTTCGGCGACCAGCTCGACGTGACGCAGCCGCTGAGCTTCCGGGACGCGGGCACGACCAATCACGCGCCGCACACGTACCCGATCACCGCGGACACCCTTGGCGACAACATCGACCGGCCGCGGTTCGTGGACAAGGTCACCGAGTACATCGGCGGCGTCGCGGTCGTGGTCGATGAGCTGGACCCACCGGTCCGGATAGCGGACATCGTCAAGCGCGTCACCCGCATGCGGGCCCAGCCGGACTACAGCGACTACATGAGCCGTGAGGTGGACGTGATCGGCCTGGACATCGCCGATGCCGCCGATCCCGACTCGGGCTACCGGTCGGTGGCGATTCTCGTGTACGACTCGGAGCTGAGCTATTTCGACGTGGACTTCGACCTCTGGGACCGCGAGCTCGCGCTGGGCGAATGGAGGCTCATCTCCGACGGGCTCCAGCGTCAGACCAGCCTGGAGGGTGTGTCGAGCTTCTCGTCGGCGGTCGCCGAGACGATGTCCGCCAAGGCGATCGTGTCGGTGATCCTGAGCCTGCTGGGCATTCTCGTGTACATCTGGATCCGGTTCGGCTCGCTGCGGTACTCCGCGGCGGCGATCATCGCGCTGATGCACGACGTCTGCCTGGCATTGGGCCTGCTGGCCGCCACGGCGTGGATTTCCCGGACGACCATCGGAACCGCCCTCCTCATCGAGGATTTCAGGATCGACCTCGGCGTGGTCGCCGCACTGCTGACGATCATCGGGTACTCGCTGAACGACACGATCGTGATCCTCGATCGAATTCGCGAGAACCGCGGGAAATTGCCGATACCAACAGCGGACATCGTGAACCGGTCGATCAACCAGACCATCAGCCGGACGGTCCTTACGTCGGTCACGACGCTCGTGGCGGTCGGGATCATGTACGGCGCCGGCGGAGGCGGCATTCGGTCGTTCGCGTTCACATTGCTGGTCGGGCTGGTCGTGGGCACGTACAGCTCGGTGGCAATCGCCGCCCCGCTGGTGGTCCGGTCCGATTCGACCGGAGCAGGGCGGGGAGCGGGATCGGTCGAGGAGACGACCGCCGCGACAGCGGCCTGAACACAGTCATGGAGGACTGACCATGTCGGCAGGGACCAAGGTTACAGTGGCCATCGTGGTGCTTTTCGCCGCGGTGCTGGGCGTCTATTACGGCTTCGGAGGTCCAGGCTCGGCGGGGCTGACACCGACGGAAGTTCTCCCGCCGGCGGAGCAGGACCCGGATTCACCGGCAGTTGAACCTGCCGTTGTTCAAGATCCGACGGGCGCGGTGGCGGTCGGTCTGCTCGGTCAGTCGATCGAGGAGACTCTGTGGCCCCAGGGCGGCCCGACCGTCGCCAATGATGTCCAGGTCGAAGACCCGTGGGTGCTGCGGGCCCCGACGTTGATGCCGGAGCCGGAGGCCCGGCCGGTCCAGGCCGCCGGTGGCGCGCGGACCGTGGAGTACGTCGTCCAGGAGGACGATTCGCTGTGGACGATCGCCGCCCAGTGGTTCGGTGACGCCACCCGGTGGCAGGAGATCGCCGAAGCCAACCCCGCCATCAACCCCGACCGGCTGCGGGTCGGCCAGAAGCTGCAACTGCCGTCACACCAGCCTGATGCAGGGGCCGTCGCGCTGAACCGCGCTGTCGCAGTGCCGGCGGCCCCGACGACCGGCAAGGCTCGCCCTGCCGCCGGAGACGCGTACTACACGGTCCGCAGGGGTGACACGCTGAGCACGATTGCCCAGGCCCGCTACCGCAACGGATCGAGGTGGCGCGAGATCTATGATGCGAACCGCACGGCGATCGGCTGGGACCCGGACCGGCTCAAGGTCGGTATGCGGCTGAGAATGCCGGCGAAGTAGGGCTCCCTCTGTCTCTGTGGGTGGCACGGTCGACCGAGCGAAGCGAGGTCGCCCGTGGTTGCACGTCGCTCCACGGGCGACCTCGCTATCGCTCGGTCGACCGTGCCACCGCCACGCGAACATTCTCCCGCAGATGCTCCAGGCTCAGGCTGCCGACGACGAGGCTGCCGACGCCTTCGGTTGCCAGGACGAAGCGGATCGCCTCCTGCGGGGCGAGGTGACCCGACGCCAGTCCCTTCTTGATCACGATGCCGATGTCCGCCCGGGCCGCCTCGGCGATCACGTCGGCGTGCGAACGGTCCTGGAGGTGGTACTCGACCATCAGCACGTCGGACCACGCCATCGCCGCCCGGGCACCCTGGACGGTCCTGGTGGACATGCCGATCGCCCTCACGAGCCCGTCGTGGCGAAGCTCCGTGAGGGCCTCCACGGCGTCGGTCTCCTGCAGGATCCGCAGGTCATCGCCGTCGGAGTGGATGAACACCACGTCGATGACATCGGTGCGCAACCGTACCAGGCTCTGTTCGACGCTCCCCCGGACCCCCGAAGCGGAGAAGTCGTAGGTCGACCGGCCGTCCCGGAACGTCTCGCCGACCTTGGTCGAGAGGACGATCTCGTCGCGCCGCCCCGCCAGTGCCCGACCGAGACGCTGCTCGCTGACGCCGTATGCCGGTGCGGTGTCGATGTAGTTGATACCCATGTCGAGCACGCCGCACAGAACACGCTCGACGCCGCGTTCATCCGGCAGATCGTAGCCGTGGGGATACTTGATCCCGGTGTTGCGCCCGATCTTGAACGCCCCGAAGCCGATGGGGCTGACCTCGATACCGGTTCGGCCTAGACGTCGCTTGTCCACGCTGCCTGACACTCCCATGGGGCTTGGGCGATCTCCGGTCGCGGCCAGTCCTCGAACACGACGCCGTGGTCGGTGTCCGGCGGCGTCTCGGGACACTCCAGGATGCCGACGATCCGTTCGGCCAGCCGCGGCACCAGCGCGAGCTTGGTCGGCCACGCGACGATCACGTTGCCTTCGCGGGCGACGGACACGTCGTCGGGGCGAGTGCCCGATGATGCCGCCTCGGCACGGTCGATGCGATAGCTGGAGAACTCCACGCCGCCGAGGTCCACGCCGGGCAGCACCGCGCGAATCTCCTCGGCACCGTGGCGCATGAGTGCCGCGGCGTCCATCTCGACACCGTCCTCGGCGATCCGGCCGCCGATCTGCCAGACGGTGCGTCCGGCGGAGTCCGAATCCGTGGTGATCGTGAGCCGTGTGCGGGCGCCGTCCACGCAGTGGCCGTTGAGTTCCGGCAGCGCCCCGCGCGCCATGAGCATGTGCAGCGGTCGTCGCTGCTGGCGGGCGATCCCGGAGACCCCCGCCATCGTCGCCAGCTGCTCGTTGCCGGCGCCGGCCGTAAAAACGACGGCGCCGGGCGTGATCGTGCGGGCGGGGCCGCCGTCGCCGGGCGTGAGCCTGATCGCAGCCACGCGGCCGGGTGAGTCCATGACGAGTTCGAGACCGCGCTGCTCGTCGATGAGCAGGATCCTCCGGCGATGGCGACCGGCCAGCTCGGCCACGAAGCTCACGGGATCGATCACGGGTTCGGCGATCCGGGCCACTTCGCCGGGGCAGGAGGCCAGGGCCTCGGGGCGCTGGTTCACGGGTACCCGCCGGCTCGCGGTGTGCAGTCCGATCCTGGCGCCGAGCATGCCGAGGCGGCTCCTGAGTGAACCGGTCCGCCAGAGGTAGCAGTGTTCGGACCGCACCCGCGTGCCGGAGAGGATCGGGCTGCGCCGACCCTCCAGGCACGCTCGCCAGAGGTCAGGCATCTCGCGGACCGACATCGCCGCATCCGGGACGAGCCCGTCGAGGGTGTACTTGAAACCGCCGTGGATGATGCCCTGCGCGCAGCCGGTCTGGCCGCCGCCGAGACGCCCCGACTCCAGCAGCACCACGCGCAGACCGCGCGACACCAGCACGTCAAGGAGCCACAGCCCGGCGCCGCCGCCCCCGAAAATCGCGATGTCACAGGCCAACGCGTCGCCGTGCATGGGGCAATGGTAATCGATTTCCGTTATCTTCCGTGCCCCGTGGCAACCGACTGGACCATCGAAGGCGCCGAGGGCGAACCGATTTTCGGCAACGTGCATCTGCCGGACCGTCCTCCGGCAGGGGTGGTCATCATCGGTCACGGCTTCAAGGGCTACAAGGACTACGGGATGTTCCCGCGCATCGCCGAAGCCATGGCCGAGCGCGGCCTGATCGCGCACCGATTCAACTTCAGCCACTCCGGCATGACCAATGACACGGCCTCGTTCGAGCGGCCGGACCTCTTCGAGAAGGACTCGTGGAACAAGCAGGTGTACGACCTGCGGGCGGTCATCGAGGCCCACGCCACGCAGGAGGTCGATGGCAGGCTGTTGCCGTTCGTGCTGTTCGGTCACTCGCGCGGCGGCGTGTCCGTCCTGCTGACGGCGGGCCGCTACGCCGGCGACGACACGGTGCCCCAGCCGGCGGGAGTCATCTCCGCGTCGGCGCCGGCCGCGTGCAACTCGCTCACCGAGGAGCAGGCGAAGGCGCTTCTGGAGCAAGGCTTTCTGCCGTCGCCGTCATCGCGTACGGGCCAGGAGCTGCGGGTCGGCCGGATCTTCCTCGACGAGCAGCTGGAGCAGCCCGACGAACACGACCTGCTCAAGATCGCCGGACGGATCACCTGCCCGGTGCTCGTGTTGCATGGAGAGTCGGACCCGACGGTCCCCGCGGCGTGCGCCGGACAAATCGCCGACGCGGTGTCCGGTACGCCCGTGGTCAAGATCATTCCCGGTGCCGACCACGTCTACAATACGCCCAACCCTATGCCGGCCGATGTCGAGCCGAGCGCCCAGCTTCGGGCGATGCTCGGTGCGATGGGGGACTTCGCGGTGGCGTGTTGTCACCCGTAAGGAGATCATCGACATGACCACCACGCATCGAGCTCAGGCAATGGCCGGGGTCCTGGTCGCGGTTCTCGCCGCACCGATCGTCGCCCAGACCCGGCCCGGCGCGAGCGAGCAGGAGGCCTCCCCGGACGTACCTCCGACGGTCGTGATCACGGGTGCCAACCGGGGCCTGGGGCTGGAGTTCGCACGCCAGTTCAGCGCCGCGGGCTTCGAGGTCATCGGAACCGCCCGGCGGCCGGACAAAGCGGACGATCTCCGTTCGCTGGGCGTGCGTATCGAACAGCTCGACGTCACCGACGCGCAGAGCGTCGAGCAGTTCGCCGCCGCGATCGGAGACCACCCGGTGGACATCCTGATCAACAACGCCGGCATCGGCGGCCGCGTGCTCTCGATCAAGGACATGGACGCCGCGCGCGTACGGCACATCTTCGAGGTCAACTGTCTCGGGCCGATGCGCGTCACCCAGGTGCTGCTGCCGGCATTGCGGGCGGGCGACCGCAAGCTCATCGTCAACATCACCAGCATGCTCGGCAGCATCGAGCGCAACACCCGCGGCGGCTACTACGGGTACCGGGAGTCCAAGGCGGCGCTGAACATGTTCACGCGATCGCTCGCCGCGGAGCTCGAGCCGGAGGGGTTCACCTGCATCGTCATGAACCCGGGATGGGTCCGGACCGACCTGGGTGGGTCGCAGGCGCGGCTCAGCCCCGCCGAGAGTATCGGCGCGATGATCACAGTGATCGACGGCCTGACGCCGGCGGACACCGGGGCATTCTTCAGCTACGGCGGCGAACGCGTGCCCTGGTAGTCCGGGGCAGGGACGGCGGTTTCCCGCCGTATTTTCAGGGATCACGATTGCACCCTCGCGCCCGTGGTGCACAGTATCCCATGCGCGTGCTGTTTCCTGTTTTGGCGCTGGCGACCGCGGCGGCTGCCCAGGACACCGGCACGATGGACCGGCCGACTGGCGAGGTCGTCCCGTATGCGTTCGAGACACTCGACACCGGTGTGGTGCGCGTCGAGGGGGCCTCCTGGCTTCGGCTGTACTTCGCCGAAGCGTCGCTCTCGCCCGGCAGCTTCGTCCGGATAACCTCCGTGCTGGACAACGAGGTCCAGGAACTCGACGCGGCAGCTCTGGCGCGGTGGGGCAATACGTCCGCGTACTTCAACGGTGACGCCGTGCTGGTGGAGTTGATCGGTGGCGGCGAGTTCTCCCGCAATCGCCTGTCGCTTGCCGCGGTTGCCGGGCCCGCCCCGGGGCAGGTCGCCGGCGGGACCGGCGACTGCGGCATCTGTGACGCCGACGATCGGGTGCCGTCCGGTGAACTGTGGGCCTGCCGACTGCTGCCCGCCGGATGCACGGCGTCGGTGTTCGACGAGGCGAGCTGCCTGGTGTCGGCGGGCCACTGTGTCCAGGGCAGCATGGTCGTCCAGTTCAACGTGCCGGATTCCAACGGCGACTGCTCGATTAACAATCCGCCGGTCGCCGACCAGTATCCGATCCTGGCATCGGAGTCGGTCAACGGCGGCGTCGGCAACGACTGGGCCGTGCTGGTGCCGGGGGCAAATACACTGGGCGAGCTTCCGTTCGAGCGGTACGGTCAGCTTCGACCGATCGCCTCGAGCGTGCCCTCGCCCGGTGTCAGCGCGACCGTCTGGGGATACGGCGTGGACAACACCTGTACGCGCTCACAGACCCAGCAGACCGACACGGGCTCGATCGTGAGCCTCGATGCCACCACGCTGCAGTGGGACATCGATATCAGGGGCGGCAACTCCGGTTCGTCGATCGTCCACGACGGCGAGATCATCGGGATCGTCACCCACTGCAACACCGGCGGGTGCCCGGCGGGACCGAACCTGGGGACGCGTATCGACCTGTCGAGTTTCGCCGCCGCGCGCGACGAGCTGTGCGGGGAGGACCTGCTGTTCAGTTTCCCCGGGAGCCTCCCGGAGCTCGTCTCGCCCGCCGGGGGCTCGGTCATGCGGGTCGTCGTCAGCGCCGACACCGGCACGCCGATGCCCGGGACGGGGACGGTCCACATGAGCCTCGGCGGCGGGCCGTTCGTCTCCACGGCCATGAGCGAGACCGCGCCCAACGAGTACCAGGTGACCTTCCCGGTCGTCGACTGCGGCTCGGTCGTCGAGTTCTACTTCACCGCCGAGACCGTGTCGGGGCTCCAGGTCAGCTCGCCGCGCACTGCGCCTGGTCAACTCCATGCCACGGTCGCCGGCGAGGCAATCATCGCGGTCTTCGAAGACGACTTCGAGACCGACCTGGGCTGGACGGTCTCGGGCGACGCGACGGACGGTCAGTGGGACCGCGGCGTGCCGATCGCGCTCTCGACGTGCGACCGCGGCAACCCCGGCGCCGACGGTGACGGCTCCGGCCGGTGCTTTCTCACGGACAACAGTTCGGCCGGCCAGTGCAACAGCGACGTCGACAACGGCAGCACGATCCTGACCTCGCCGGTGATCGATGCGAGCGATCCCCACACCGTGGTCAGTTACCGGCGGTGGTACTCCACGACGGCCGGCAGCAACGCCTTCCAGGACGTCCTGCAGATCGAGGTCTCGGGCAACGGCGGGTCGACGTGGACCGAGCTGGAAACCGTCGGCCCCGCCGGCAGCGACACCGACGGGGGATGGTTCCTCAAGTCATTCAGTGTCGCGGACTTCGTGAGCCCGACCAGCCAATTGCGGCTCCGTTTCATCGCCTCCGATACGGACCCCCAGTCGGTGGTCGAGGCCGCCGTGGACGCGGTCCTGCTCCGGAGCATCGTCTGCCCGGGGCCGGTGCTGTGTGCGTGGGACCTCGACGGCAGCGGGGACGTGGGGATCACCGATTTCCTGGCCCTGCTTGCAGTGTGGGCGACCGACCCCGGCGGTCCGCCCGACTTCGACGGCGACGGCACGGTGGGCATCACCGACTTCCTGGAACTGCTGGCGAACTGGGGTCCGTGTTGAACGGAGCACTCTGTGTGGCACGGTTGAGTCCGCCGCAGGCGGACTCGGCCGTGGAGTGACGTCCCAAGACACGGCAGAGCAAGCTCTACCGTGCCACTCACTCGTCTCATTCTTCACGCTGGTCAAGTGGTCGGCGCTTCGGCCATCTTGAGCTTGCCGTCGGCGGAGACCTGCTCGATCTGCACCGAAACCTGCTTGGAGACGCCGCGTTCCTGCATCGTGACGCCGTAGATCACGTCGCACGCCTGCATGGTGCGTTTGTGGTGAGTGATCACGATGAAGTGGCTGCGGTCCAGGAACGGCGTGAGCACATTGCAGAATCGCTCGACGTTGGCATCGTCGAGGGCGGCATCGACCTCGTCGAGAATGCAGAACGGCGACGGTTTCGACTTGAAGATCGCCATCAGCAGGGCCACGGCGGTCAGCGATCGCTCGCCGCCGGACAGCTGGTTGATGATCCGCGGCTCCTTGCCGGGCGGTTTGGCCCTGATCTCGATGCCGGATTCGAGCGAGTCGGTGTTGCCCTCGGCATCCGGCAGCAGGATCAGGTCGGCGGAGCCGCCGCCGAAGAGCTTGCGGAACATGCCGTCGTGGCCGGCGAAGTTGTTCCGGATCGTGTGGAAGGACTTCTCGAACCGCTCCCGGCTCCTCTGGTCGAGATCCTTGATGAGCGAGTCGAGTTGGGTGCGGGCGCTGTCGATGTCCTTGACCTGCGAGGCGAGATCGACGTTCTGCTGCTCGAGCTGGACCTCCTCGTCGATCGCATCGAGGTTGACGTGGCCGAGCTTGCGGAGGCTGTCGCGCAGTGAGTCGATGTCCTGCCGCGTGGCATCCCGATCCACCGGCTCGCGCTGCGGCGCGTCCGGTGACGAGACCCAGGCGGGATAGGTCTCCTGGAGGTCAAGCTCCAGGTCCGCCAGCGTCTGCTCCTCCAGCGACTCCCGTTTGACCTCGACCTCGCGCCTGGAGATCTCGACGACGTGAAACTCGCGATCGAGCTGCGATGCCTGCTCGCGGGCCGCGGCGAGATCCTCCCCGGCCGACGTCACGCGGGCCACCGCCTGGGGAAGCTGCTCGTTGACGGCGTCCACCTCGCGATGTACCGCGGCGAGCGCCTCGGTGGCGCGGGCACTCTCCCGGTTCGCTTCGGCGATCGTCGCCTGGTACTGCTCGATCCGGGCCTGTCTCTGCCGGAGCTGCTCCGTACTTATCCCGTGCTGGCGGCGGGCCTCTTCGAGGGAGAACTCCAGGTGCCGCTGCTCGCGTCGCTGTGACTCCAGTTTCTCGCCCGCCTGGCCGAGCTGGACCTTGCGCGCGGTGAGCTGCTCCTGTGCGGCGGCGGCCTGCTCGACGAGTTCCTGGTGGCGCGTCTGGGCCTGGGCTATTGCGGCGCTCTGCTCGTTCAGCGAGCATTCCAGCTCGTCGATCTTCGCCGACAGGTCGCATCGCTCGCGGGCGAGCTCGTCGAGCCGCTCGGTGAGCTCGCCCTTCTCGTATTCGGCCGCGGTCTGCTCCCGGCGGATTCTGCTCATGTCGCCGGCGGACCGCTCGGCACGGTGCTGTGCCTCGACGACGACGTGCCGCGCGACCTGGAGCCCCTCGGCGGCCTTTGCCTGGCGCTGTCGTGCCTCGGTCGTCTCGTGGGCGACGTCATGGAGAAGCGTGGTGAGTTCTTCGATCCGCTGCCGCGCGGTCTCGCAGGTCCGCGTGAGCTCGGCCAGTTCGGCGCGGCGGGAGAGCCATCCCGCGGGGATTGCCTCGACCGCGTCACCGTTGGTCCGGCCGATGATGATCCGGCCGTCGGGCTCCAGGATCTCGCCGTTGCGCGACACGAATCGCCAACCGGCCAGCGGCCCGAGGGCGAGCAGCATCGCCGCACCCAGGTCGGGGACGACCACGGTGCGGTCGATGAGCCGTTGCAACGCGTTGGCTGCGACGGGCTGAACGCGGAGTAAGGTTTCCAGCGGCGTCGCCCACTCCGGCAGCGGTGCCTCGGCGGCCCCGGCGTCGGGGGCGACGTCCTTCGCGTCAAGCGGTCTCGCCGCGATCAGGCGAACCCGACCGGGTACGTCGCGCAACGCCTTGCGTACGGAATCGAGCTCGTCGGGATCCTCCAGCAGCAGCAGCTCCAGGTTCGTTCCCAGCGCCGCCTCGACCAGCGGGGCATGGGCCCGATCGGTGTCGATGAAGTCTGCGAGCAGCCCGCGTATGCCGGGAAAGTCGTCGGGGTTGTCCAGCACGTGCCTGACTGCGTCGGTGAGCCCTTCGTGGGCATCCTGCATTTCCTGCAGCAGATGGCGGCGCGAGTCGCAGGAGGCCTGCTCGTGGCGATGCTCGGCCATCGCGCCGGTGAGCGACGCCTGCCGCTGGCCAAGCTCGGCCGCGGCGCGGTCGTGCGCGGCCAGCTCGTTGGCGAGGCGTTTGACCTCGGTGGCGGCCTCCAGCCGGCGTGCTTCGGCGTGCTCCTGGTCGCGCCGGCATCTGTCGTGCTCTGAGCCAAGGTGCTCGATGCGACGGGCGAGCTTGTCGCGTTGTTCGGTCAACGCCCGGGTCCGTCCCTCCGCGGACTGCACCTGGGCTGCGAGCCGCGTCTTGGCCAGTTCGACTTCGGACGCCTCGTCGCGGAGCCGCTCGGCGCCGGTCTGGGCTTCAACGGCCTCCTGCTGGAGGGCCCTCCACTGCCCGGAACAGTCCAGGACCGCCTGCTCGGTCTCGGCGAGATGCGTCGCCGCAAGGGCGATGCCGCGCCGTGCCTGCTCGATCTCGCCGTCCAGCGCGTCGATACGCGCGGCCAGCTCGGCGAGCCGGACGTTTTCCGGCTCGATCTGCTCTCGCGTTTCGGCGAGATGTCGTTCGGTCAGGCCGCGGCGCTGTTGGGCGTGCCGGGCGGCCGCTTCCTGCTCGATGCGGCGCTGTTCGAGATCGCGATGGCGGCCGTCCAGCCGATGGCGATCGATCTCGGCGGTCTGCTTCGCGTCCTCCAGCCGCTGGAGCCGGTCGGCAAGGTCGCGACGCTGCGATTCCAGTTCATCGACCCTGCGCGAG
This sequence comes from Planctomycetota bacterium, assembly GCA_022562915.1. Classification (GTDB taxonomy): domain Bacteria; phylum Planctomycetota; class Phycisphaerae; order Phycisphaerales; family SM1A02; genus JADFOJ01. Next base: position 12,284 of record JADFOJ010000084.1, read on the forward strand.
AGATCGGCGTGCCGTTCACGGTGCTCGTGGTACAGGTCCAGGGCGAGATCGGTGCGAAGCCGGCGCAATCGCGTGTCGAGTTCACGGAACCGCCGCGCCCTGGACGCCTGGCGGCGGACCGAGCGGAGCCGCCGCTCCGTCTGCTGAAGCTGCTCGCGGGCGCGAACCAGGTTGATCTCGGTCCGCTCGAGCTTGCGACCGGCCTCGAGGCTCCGGACCCTGAATTTCGCGATGCCGGCGGCCTCCTCGAAGATCACCCGTCGGTCCTGGGGGTTCGCCGTGAGCATCGCGTCGACGCGGCCCTGCTCGATGATGGAGTAGGCGCTGCTGCCGATGCCGGTGTCGAGGAAGAGCTCCTTGATGTCCCGCAATCGTACCTTGCGGCCGTTGATTTCGTACTCGCTTCGGCCGTCGCGGTACAGCCTGCGCGTGATGTCCACCTGTTCCCGGTCGACCGCCAGCGCGCGGCGCTGCCGCCCGTCGGCGGCGTCCGGGTCGGTCACGGGGTTCTCGAACGTCAACGTGACGGACGCGGCGCCCAGCGGTTTGCGGGCCGCGGAGCCGGCGAAGATCACGTCGAGCATGGCGGTGCCGCGCAGGCTCTTGGCGGATCGCTCGCCGAGCACCCACTTGATCGCATCCACCACGTTGGACTTGCCGCACCCGTTGGGGCCGACGATGCCGGTGATCGGCGCGTCGAACGTGAACGTGATCGGGTCGGCGAAAGACTTGAACCCGGCGATGAGGACCTTCGCCAGCCGCATGGGGCTCGCTTCGGGGTGACCGTTGGCCGTGGTGCCGTCATCCGGGGGTACGTCGAGGGGGCGGATCACCTGTGCCTGCTTCCGGGATCAGCCGGGCGGACGGAGGTCCGTCGGCGAGGGCTGGGGAGTGTTGACATCCGTGTCGAATTCCGGTCGTTCCGTGACCAGCTCTCGGCGTTGCTGGCTGAGGATGGATGCGAGGATACGATCCTGCTCCGGCCTGAAATCGGCGTCCAGATACCCCTGCCTCCAAATTTGGTACAGCACGCTGACAACCTGGCTGTAGCTCAAGCCCAGCCCGGGCACGGGGTTGTCGGCCGCCGTGTCGTGTCCGAAGACCTGCACGAGCTTGGCGATCCGGGGCTCGACCCAGTACGTGGACCCCTTCAGGAGATTGCCGGCGCGGTAATAGACCTCGACGTCGTCCCGGTCGAGGTCGCCCCTGATCATGAGCCGGCCGGCCCATGTGACCATCATGGTCGGCCGCTTGAGGGACAGGTCGTTCCCGAAGATCGCGATACGCGGCATCCCCACCTGGGTGACGTAGACCATCGGCTTGTTCGAGGCGACGATGTCCAGCACGAACTTGTCATCGATCCGGATGCGGCTGATCGAGGGGTCGCCTCGCCGGACGAGGGCCTCGTACGCCTCGATCCTGGTCTGGAAGTCGTCCTCGTTGAGAAGCGCCCGGAGGGTCATGTCGATGCGCGGATCGATTCCCATGTCCGCCAGGAGCCGGATCGCCTGCCGTCGCGTCTCCACCGATGCGCTGTTGGCCATCTCGATCAGGTGCACGGAGACCAACGGGTCGTCGAGGAACGCGCCGGCTCTCAAGGCCGCCAGCCGCGGCAGCTCGGAGGGCGTGTCGTAGAGCGTTCGGATCACCGGCAGCGCGCGTGGTCCCAGCGCCTCCCATCTCCACGAGGCGGCCCGGGCGACGGCGGGGTTCTCCAGGACGTAGCGAGAGATCGTCGCGGCGACCCGCTCGGCGCCCGCCTGGCGGATGGTCGTGTGGCGGACCAGCTCGACGAAGGTCTCGGTGTCGTTTCGGAAGGACGGCGGCACGGTGATCTCGATCGACTCGTCGGACTCGCCTCTCGCGGTCGCGTCTCGCTGGCCGGGCTCCTTGGCGAACCGCGTGTTCAGGGCGTTCTGCAGGATGGACGCCCGGGTATGGCTCGGCGAGATGAGCCGCAGCTTCAGCGGCATGTCCTTGATGACCGTGCCGCCGTTGAGTATGAGGCCGGTGCGGCGGTCGATGTCGTCGTTGCCGAAGGCGTCGGGGTTCGCGAAGGGATTGATGAACAGCGAGCCGGTGGCCTTGGCCAGTGACGCCGGCGTCCGGCTGCCGCTCGGAGGCAGTATCCTTCGGCCGAGGTCCGGCCGGTTGACCGGTACGAGCTCGGTCGTGTACAGCCGGCCTCCCTCGAGGCTCGTGGTGGAGCTGGTGGGGTACGCAAAGATCCGGACATCGAATTTCGCGCCCTTGGTGGCGGCGGGGGGTATGAGGCCCTCGACCACGACGATGGCCGTGTCCGGCGAGTCGAGCAGGGACTCTGGTGAGAGGTGGCCGTACCCGCTGGACACGCTGCCGATCCCGCGGCGGGCGGCCATCGCGATCATGTGCGCCCGGACGTTGGGCGGCACGTCGCTGGAACCGGTGCCGTCGAGTCCGACGACCAGGCCGTAGCCGTGGACGACGACGGGCTCGTACCCGTCCAGGAACGCCTCCGATGCGATCGTTCCCTTGAGGATCGTGGGCACCTCGATCATGGCGGCCAGGTCCGCCCGGCTCGACGATGGCGGACGGTCGGTCCGCTCGATGGTCGAGCAACCGGCGCACCAGGCTGCGACCGCGGCGGTCACGGCCGCGCGGCGCAAGGGCAAGGGGCATGAATGGCGAGCGATCTTCGGCAAGAGCTTCTATAATAGGTCTCAAGGCGTCCACTCGCCCACCAGCGGGAGCCTGCCGGATTCGACACGAACCAGGCCGGTCGCCGGCTCCTCGCCGCGGCCGGCGGAGTTCGGCCTGAGCGAATGCGTCGCCGCGGACCGCGTACCAGCCTGTGCGCTGAACGACCAACGTGTTCCCTCCGTACTCGGTGCCACACAGCGCAGATGCCTTCACGACTCGTCGTCGCGCGTGTCGAGCCGGACCGATGATCCAGCCGAGGCGGCCGTTCTTCCAGACGAGCGCGCGCTCGATCGCGGCGAGCTCGACCACCACCAACTGC
>JADFOJ010000140.1 GCA_022562915.1 Planctomycetota bacterium
GTACCAGCCCCGGCCATCACCGGATTCACCGGATTCACCGGGCTTCGCGCGGCGGTGCTCCTCGAAACGAAGGTACGCGAGACCCGCCAGCAGGTAGAAGCAGGCGGACAGCACGTTCTTGCGCTCCGTGATCCAGGCCACCGACTCCACGTGCATCGGGTGGACTGCAAAGACGGCACCGATCAGCCACGCTCCGCGCACTCCCAGACGCCGCATCACCCTCCACACGAGCAGGGCGTTGACCGCGTGCAGCAGAATGTTCACCAGGTGATAGCCCACCGGTTCCAGGCCCCAGAGAGCGTGCTCGATCCAGAAACCGGTGAAGACGAGCGGGTAGTACTGCGGCGTATTACCCGGGACCCAGATGCGCACAAGTCCGTCCGGCGACTGCACGTGGGGGTTGGCGGTCAGGTAGGCGTCGTCGTCCCAGATGTAGCCCGCCTGGAGCGCCGGCAGATAGGCCACCAGGACCAGCGCCACGATGGCCGCAACGGCCGGGATCGTGCGCACTGTCTGTCCGCGGCCGCGAGTCTCGTGGAACAGGTCAGGTAAACACATCATGCCTTGCGTCGCAGGAGCATCATTCCGAAGCGTTCGTCCCGAAGGGGCGGGTACCCGATCAGCAGCACCGGCTCGTATCCGGCGTTGACCCACTCGAGAATCCGCCGGCCGTAGTCACGGCCGAAGAAGCGGGCGCCGAACTCGGTCGTGTCCTTATGCACGAGCATAATGAAGTCCGGAGGATGGTCTTGGAACGTCCGGAGGATGTCCTGCTCTCCAAAGACGATCAGCCCCGGCGGCATGAGGTTGTTGTGCGGCGTCGGGTTCACCCTTCTCGCGAGGTAGTTGAGCATCACCCCTTCCGGCAGGACCGCCAGCGTCTGCTCCGGGCCGACGTACCGGGCGATCATCGTCAGCGCCTCGGTCACGGCCACCCCCCGCACGTCGGCCAGGAACGCGTCGCGGCCGACGGCGACCGTATAGGTCTTGCCCTCAAAGTAAACGCCCATCATGCGGACGTGGCCGACGACCACGGCGAGCAGCACGGCCAGCGTCACGGCACCGAAGATCTCGCCGCAGCCACCCCGGCGGCAGATCCAGCGTGGGATCCAGTCAACGGCCGCCACGACGAGCATGAGCGTCGCCGGCATCGCCAGGTAGAACCCGTAGTGGTACACGCGGGCGTTGAGGATCATCTTGAGCAGCAGTACGAAGGCGAACACCACCATCGACAACTGCATCAGCTCGCGGGTGCCCGCGCCGCTGCGTCGCGTCCCGGCCATGGTGACGAGTGGCGCGGCCGCGGCCGCCGCCATCGCGACCGGCAGCGGCAGGAACGCCCGATCCCACGGAATGCTGTCGCTGAGCAGCACCAGCACCGCCGCGACCACGAGGAAGACCGACCCGGCGATGAGCCCCGTCAGCCGACCCCGCGTTCGGGCACGCCACGCGAAGAAGAGCGCCGGCCCGAACAGGACCGCATACCGGATGACCCAGATGACGAGTTCCAGCAGGCTCGGTCCGATGGCGAGTACCCCCATGCCCGCGCGGTAGAAGGGCAGCCGCGCCACGTCGCCGTCGAGCACCGATGGCCACGACCCCAGCACCCCCACCAGGGCCTGACGGGCGGGCATGGTGAGCGACAGCAGCGCCCATGCGGCGATCACCGGAAACAGGGTCGTGCCCGCGAGGACCGCGACGCTCCGCACGGTGCGGCCCTGTTCGGCCGGCCGGGCCCACATCGCCGAGACCAGGGCGGTCGCGACCGCAGCGCCCACGGCCAGAAACACCTCGGCCTTGGTCAGGAACGTGAGGCCGAGGCACAACCCTGTCGCCGCCAACTCGGCAAGCCGGCCGCGGTCGAAAAAGCGCGCCAGGAACCAGAGCGCCGCCACCGACGTGAGCATGCCGTACGTCGCGCTGTGCTCGTACGGCGTCACGTAGTTGTAGTTGCCGATGCCCACATACTGTGCGAAGGCGAACAGCACGGCGAACACGACACCCGCGACCATGGCGCCAAGAGCGCTGCTCACCCGAAGCAGCAGTCGATGCATCAGCACGAACAGCAGCGTGAGGACGAGCAGGTTCGTCATCACCAGCGTCCACAGGCCGGTCCCCAGCAGGCGGTACCACAGGGCGTTGAGGTACTGGGCAAGCGGCCCGTGAAAGTACGCGAGGTCGGCATACAGCCGCTGGCCCTCGGCCAGCCGCCACGGCAGGTACAACTGCTGGCCGAAGTCCACGAGCACGTCGGGCCACTTCGCCCAACTGCGGCCCAGCATCACGAGCGCGGCCACCGCGACCACGATCGGGCCGACGATCCGCAGCACGTTCTCGGCCCGCGGACTCCACAGCAGGTTACCGCGATGAAGGGGCTCGACGTCCGACATGGGGCGACAGGACTATACCTCAAGCCCTGCGGCGCCGTAGTGCCGGCCCGGGGCACACGCTACAATCCCGCCATGGACATCTACATCGACACGGCGGACCTTGATGAAATCAAGCAGGCGGCGGCGCTGGGCGTACTCGACGGCGTCACGACCAACCCGTCCCTGGTGGCGAGGGAGGGCGTCGATTTCCACACGCGGCTTCGCGAAATCTGCCAGGTCGTCTCCGGCCCCGTGAGCGCCGAGGTGGTCGCCACCGACCACGACGGCATGATCGCCGAGGCGGAGCCGCTGATCGGAATCGCCGACAACATCGTGATCAAGCTGCCGTGCATCGAGGAGGGCGTGCGGGCGTGTAAGACCCTCAGCGACCGCGGGGTACGTGTCAACATGACCCTCTGCTTCCAGCCGTTACAGGCACTCATGGCGGCCAAGGCGGGCGCGTTCCTCATCAGCCCGTTCGTCGGACGGGTCGATGACGTCGGCGGGGACGGGATGGAGATCATCCAGCAGATCCGCCAGATCTACGACAACTACGGGTACGAGACGAAGATCCTCACCGCGTCGATCCGCCACCCGCAGCATCTCGTGCAGGCCGCGCTGATCGGCTCCGACGTGGCGACGTGCCCGTTGAAAGTCATCCAGCAGGTGATGAAGCACCCGCTGACGGACGTCGGACTCAAGAAGTTCCTGGCCGACTGGCATGAAGCCATGGCGGTCCTGCAGAAGAAGGAACCGGCGTTGACGTAGAGAAGAAACCAGACGGGCGGAAGAAAAGAGACCGGGACTAATTATTCCGTCACCAAAAGACGTGTGGGAGACCTGTTGCGTACGGCGGAATAATTAGTCCCGGTCTCTTTTCTTCAGCTCACGTGGGCAATCAGTTCGACTTCCACCGTTGCCCCA